>CAJQMX010000152.1 GCA_905479515.1 uncultured Parasphingopyxis sp. | reverse complement strand
ATCACCGACGGCGCGGTCCCTAAAGATCGCGCCGTCACCTTTGAGGATGTTGCCTGCGGGCTACGCCCGCAGGCAACATCCTCAAAGGTGAGTTCTTATCCTGATTGACGGCGCTTTTTCACCTAGATTGTCGCGCGACACCGATCATGTAGGTGGCATGATCCGGCAGCGCGGGATAGGTAAGTTTTGCACCGATATGATCGCTCATCTGACCTTCGCTTAAACACAGGACCAGCGGCCTACCGATCCCGTCACACACGGCATGGAGCTTGCTATTCAAGCCGCCCTTGGTGCGTCCGATATATCTGGAAACAGATCCTTTTTTAAAAGGCTGGCAGCGGTACGATGTGCTTTGAGATGCGTGGCATCGATCATCAGCACATCATCGGCATCGCTGGTAGCGGCCAGCGCAGCAAATATCTTGTTGAACACACCCATGCGGCTCCAGCGAATGAAGCGATTATAGATCGTTTTATGTGGCCCGTAAGCAGCGGGGGCATCGCGCCAGCGCAGACCACCCTGGATGACAAAGATGATCCCGCTTAATATCCGCCGGTCATCGACCCTGGGAACCCCGTGCGATAACGGAAAATACGGCTCTATCCGGCGCATCTGCGCCTTGCTCAATATAAACAGATCACTCATCAGTGGCACCTCCTTTGAGGCCACCATTGAATCACAAAAATACCGCGGTGGGAATCCCTTTAATAGGTCCTGACCCTAATGTTTCGTGACGTCCTCCCTGTTTTTTCCTCCAGTTTGAATGAGAGTTTTCCGGTATTGTAACCCTGATTATGAAGGAGCGTGCCATGAAGAAGAGTCGATATACTGAGGAACAAATTGCCTACGCGATGAAGCAGGCGGAGACGGGAACGCCGGTGGCGGAGGTAATCCGCCGGATGGGGATTTCGGAGCAGACGTTTTACCGCTGGAAGAAGCTTTACGGCGGGCTGGGTGTTGGTGAGTTGAGACGGCTCAAGCAGTTGGAGGACGAGAACCGGCAGCTCAAACGATTGGTTGCTGATCTCAGCCTGGACAAGCATATTTTGCAGGATGTTCTGTCAAAAAAAGTCTGAGGCCTGATCGGCAGCGCGAGATCGCCCGGTACGTCCAGTCGAGTCATGCGGTCAGTGAGCGCCGGAGCTGCGCCATACTGACCTTCGACCGGCGGAGCATAAGATACCCCAAGGTCCGAAGCTGTCCCTGGCATGAGTTGGGCAAGACCAACCGCACCCGCTGGACTAACAGCCATCGGATTATACCGCGATTCCTGCCAAATTAGCGCATCTAGCAACCCAAAGGGAAGGGCATGTTTCCTTTCGGCTGCCCGGATCGAGGTTAGGTAAATAGACCGTCTGGAGGAGGTTGTTCGGCTAAGCCGCGTAAGTTTTCTCTTTTGTAGATTGGTTCTGGCACCGTCATGAACTGCCGATGTTTTGGGGACAGGTTGTAATGGATTTTCTGGATGCCAAATTCCGTGTTGGAATAGCTGGAACGTTGAATTTCCATCTGCCTGATTGTCGGGAGTTTCTGTTTCGGGAGTACCGCTGCTTTCCGGTAAACTTGCTTCTTGTGCCCAAGCCGTGCTGGAACACAACACTATTGCTAGCAGTCCCATTGAGAGCTTCTTTGCCAAAATTCATCTCCATCTTGCATCGAATCGGATGAGAACATAAATAGAACATACAGCTGTAGGAAAGCGTTTTCTTACGTGTTGAAGAGGGGAGGCTGCCGGGAAGGGGAGAACTGGCGCAGATGCAAGGAACTCCTCGATGTCCCGTAACGTCCTGACTAATCCCACATCATCCCTCGAGAATACTGCCAGACAGATTTGTGAAAAATTTTCAGGCTATTGGAAAAATGACAAAGGAATGTGCTGCTGCCCGGCACATGATGATAATACGCCGTCGCTTGGTGTCAGTATCGGCCGGAATGCGATTCTCTTTCACTGTTTTGCGGGGTGTCCGCAGAAAGAGGTGCTTGCGGGTTTTGAGCGCCAAGGTGTGCCCGCGCGCAGTCTGTTCAGCGGAAGCTCCATTCCAATTCCCGCAACAAGTCCCAAAGAGATAAAGCCGAGCGCCAATGCACAGCGACTCTGGCGGCAGGCTCAGCGCCTGCAAGGAACTATTGCCCGGACTTATCTCAAAAAGCGCCTGATTAGTATTACTTCTCCAGAATTGCGCTTCCTCGAACGCACGCCGCTTGGTCCCAAGAGCCATGTCCGCTTTCTACCAGCGATGCTGGCATCGGTGCGCACCGATGCGCATATTATGGCCATTCACCGTACATTCCTGCTTCCCGATGGTTCAGGCCAGTCTGATTTCATAAAACCCAAACGCGCACTCGGATCCCTCGGGACCGGGGCTGTGCGCCTTTTTCCACCCAAAGATGGTGTTCTGGGATTGGCAGAAGGCACAGAAAGCGCCATGTCCGCGACGCAGCTGACCGGCATCCCGACCTGGGCAACATTGGGCAATGAGCGCTTTGGGATCGTTACCATCCCGGAAAGCGTGAAGCAGCTTTATCTCTTCGTGGATCATGACGCTGGCGGCGACCTTGCCGAAGCCAAGGCCCGTGAACATTTTCAGATGCCCGACCGGTCGATTATAGCGCGCCGGCCTAGCCGGCGCGGCGATGACTGGAATAATGAGTTGTTTCGAGCAAACGCAGCTTCCACCTAACCCGGTCCACCTGTGATCCAGAGGAAAGGGGGCTTTTCGCTGTTTGTGCACGAGAAGGCCGTCTGAGGTCTGTCCGTGCCTAACGGAGGAAAACCATCATGACTCTACAAAACGCACAGTTGCAACTTGACGATACACAGGATCTGGCCAGCGAAATAATAATCAAAGCCGCTCACGAAATAGCAGGTCGTCTAGAGACAAGTTCCCAAGTCACACGAAAAGACATTAATGCCATATTCAAGACCTTCACCGGAAGCAGCGACGCGACAGATGGTTGGTCGGTAAAAATGTCCGGCTGCGCTATCGAGCTGGCCGAACTGATGTGGCTTCGTGATCATTCCGGTATTTCACTCCATTCCGATTTTGCTGAAGCCGACAGATGCTTCGCAACTCTGGAGCAAGTTCTTCCGCCACAACATAACCGGCATGATGACCAGATTGCCCTCCAGCAGTTTTCGACCCCCGCCCGGCTTGCCTGGGCTATGGCTTTGGCAGCGGGCACAAAGCCCGAAGATATCGTACTCGAGCCATCCGCGGGAACGGGAATTCTCGCCATCTGGCCGCATCTTGTTGGCGCGAAGCTAATCCTCAATGAGATCGACGGCCTGCGCGGTGCGTGTCTAAACGAGCTGTTTCCGGGCGCTCCGCTCTCCTCACACGATGGCGAGCTGATCGACGAACTGCTTCCACCGCGCCACAATCCAAATCTTGTCATAATGAACCCGCCATTTGCCCGTAGCGCAGAACGGGGCAAAGACTACCGCTCAGCCCTGCGGCACTTGCGCTCTGCCTGGCGGCGTCTGGCGCCAGGCGGACGGCTTGTCGCGATCATGCCCGAAGGCTTTGACGCGACCATATTTGCTAAAAACGATCCTGCTCCCTGCGCTCTGCGTTTGGATGCGCGCATCATGCGATCTTTCGCCCGCCGGGGAACCGGCATCACCGTGCGCCTGGTGGTCTTCGATAAATTTGTTTCCGAGCAATGCGTAACACCAATCGACATCGCTGATTTTGAGGGTTTGTACAGAGCCTGCTGTGCTTTGCCCGCTCGCGCTACCTCCAAACCAACGGCGCAAACTTCCAGGTCCAATGCAAAGCCATTCGCGCTGGTATCGAACGATCGTTCGAAACGCCCTGTCGCGCCAGTTTCCAAATCCTCTCCAGACTCGCAAATATCCGAAAAACTCATCTTTGAAGTTCTCGGCGATGCGGCACCAACACCGGAGCAAAAAGGCATTTATCTAGCCTATCGGCCAAGCCGGATATCAATCGCCAATGCTCCCGTTCACCCGACCCCACTGGTGGAATCGGTAGCGATGGGGTCTGTTGCTGCGCCAGTCCCGCAGCACCAGCCATTGGTTCCGGCAGACTGGCGGGAGAAACAGCTTCTTTCCGATGCACAATGCGAAACGCTTATTTATGCAGTAAACGCCTTCGCCCGCGATTTGCCCGGTACTTACAGGCCAATCAACAAAGGCTCTGGGCTGGAACCGTCCGAAGAGGGTTTCTGTTATCGGACTGGCTTCTTCCTAGGTGATGGAACTGGCGCGGGGAAGGGCCGAGAGATTGCTAGTGTCATCATGGACCGGTGGCTGCAGGGTCATTGCCGTCATATCTGGATTACCAAAAACGAGACCTTGCTTGAGGACGCCCGCCGGGACTGGTCCGCGCTCGGCGGCTTGCCGCTTGATATCCAGTCGCTTTCGAGCTGGAAGCTGGGAAGGCCGATTTCAATGTCAGGCGGGATTTTATTTGTCACCTATCCAACGCTGCGCTCGGGCAGGATGGATACGACTAGACTTGCTCAAATATTGGAATGGGCAGGGCAGGAATTTGATGGCGTCATAGCCTTTGATGAAGCTCATGCAATGGCGGGTGCGCTGGGGGGAACGGGAAGCCGCGGCAAAGTCAAAGGATCCGAACAGGGCATTGCAGGTCTGCGTCTTCAAAATCTTCTGCCCAGCGCGCGAGTATTATATGCATCAGCAACCGGCGCATCTGATATTGCCAACCTTGGTTATGCGGCGCGTCTTGGATTGTGGGGACCGGAAACCGCCTTTCCCAATTATGACACGTTCCTCACCGATATCCGAGCGGGCGGTATTTCTGCGATGGAACTGGTCGTGCGCGACCTTAAATCCCAAGGTCTCTATCTGGCCCGCGCCTTGTCCTTCGCGGGCGTTGAATATGAGCTTCTCGAACATGAACTGACCAAGGAACAAATATCGGTTTACGATAGTTATGCCGGGGCTTGGGCGATTATTCACAAGAATCTCGAGGCGGCCCTTGAAGCCACGCGGATCGTTGATGAGGATAGCGGCGATACGCTTAACCGAAATGCAAAAGCAGCGGCGCTTTCGATATTCGAGGGTACCAAGCAGCGTTTCTTCGCGCAGCTGCTGCTATCGATGAAACTTCCCAGCCTGCTCCCGGCGATCGAACAGGCATTGGAAGAGGGACATTCCGCCGTTGTGCAGCTTGTCTCGACCGCCGAGGCAATGCTCAACCGCAGACTTGCCGATCTCAGTGCTGAAGAACGCGAGCAGCTTGATATCGACCTGTCCCCGCGCGAATATGTCATTGATTATCTGGCCAAAAGTTTTCCGGTCCGTTTGATGCAGGTGTTCCTCGATGATGACGGCAACTTGCGATCAGAGCCTATGTCCACTTCGGAAGGCCATCCAGTCCTCTGCCCGCGCGCCGTTCAGGCAAGAGACGCGATGATCGAAAAGCTGTGCGCGCTTCCGCCCATTTGGGCGGCGCTTGATGCGGTAATCGAACGTTTTGGAACAGACCATGTTGCCGAAGTGACGGGCCGGACCCGCAGGCTTGTAAATGGCAGCGACGGACGTCAACGTCTCGAACGCCGCACGGCGCGGTCGAATTTAATCGAAGCTCAGAGCTTTATGGACGGCGAGAAGCGCGTGCTTATATTTTCTGACGCAGGCGGGACAGGCCGGTCCTATCATGCCGATCTGGACGTACAAAACCAGCAGCGGCGCGTGCATTTCTTGCTCGAGCCGGGCTGGCGGGCCGACAATGCCATACAGGGTTTGGGCCGCACCAATCGTACCAACCAGGCATCCGCGCCGCTCTTTCGGCCCGTAACCACTGATGTCAAAGGTGAACGGCGTTTTATCTCCACCATCGCCCGGCGCCTCGACAGCCTTGGCGCTTTGACTCGCGGCCAAAGACAAACAGGCGGTCAAAACCTGTTTAACCCGGCTGATAATCTTGAAAGCGAATATGCTCGCGACGCGCTCACTAGCTGGTTCCACCTGCTTTATGCAGGTAAATTGGATGCCGTATCACTGGACCGCTTTCAGGATGTCACGGGCCTTAAGCTTGAAACACCCGATGGTGATCTGGCTGAAAAACTGCCAACCATCCAGCGCTGGCTAAACCGGATA
>CAJQMX010000151.1 GCA_905479515.1 uncultured Parasphingopyxis sp. | reverse complement strand
GACAGATGGTGATGGCTTCGTCGCGACGGTTTTCGCGCCGATCGTGACGATCTTCACGCCGGTCGCGGCGGCCATAATCGGTTCGGTAGTCGCGGCGATCCTCGATGCGATCATAGCGGTCTTCGACAAGGTCCGGACAGGCGCGCGGATTGAGCTTCCATTCCCCCGCGAAAGCCTGCGCTCCGAACAATACAAGCCCCGCGCCAAGAGCGCCCGACACAACTTTCTTCAACATGATCTCAACTCCTACTCCCAGAGACTGGAGAGCCCCAAGCCCGGGCCGTCTCATGACAGGTAAACGCCCGAGGGCGCTGTCGCCGTCGGAAGAGGCGGGGGTCTTTCCGAGGTCTTTTTGCGGCTGGAATAAGGCGGGTTTGCCCCGCACGGGCGGGACGGATAGACTTCCTCCGGACGGGCGGCTCCAACCCAGCGAGGGGGAAAAAGACAATGCGTATCTTCCTTTTTACGGCGGCGTTCTGCGCGCCTTTTTTCGCATCGGCGATGGCGGAGACAACGACGCATCAAAGCATCAGTGAACTCGATGTTGAGAATTTCATCGGCACGGTGAAGGTCGAGACAACAAGTGGCGGCGGCGTCAGCCTGGAGCGTATCGACGGCAAGGATTCTAGCTATCCTGTTCATGTCACGACGCGCGACGGCGTTCTGGTGATTTCAAGCGACGAAGACCCTGACGACATCCGCTGGCAGGATGACGTCAACTGGCGCAAATATCATGACGACGCCTTCCGGGTTTTCCTTGAAGACTATCCGACGCTCACCTTGCGCGTTCCTGTCGGAACCGCGCTCGACTTCGACAGCGCCGTCATCATGCTGTCTGTCGGCGACACACGCGGCGCGCTTTCCATTAGCGAAGGCCATGTTGTCGGCGTCGTCGGCGATCTCGCCACGGCGGATATCTCAATTCACGGCTCCGGCGACCTGAAAGCTGGCGATATTGAGGGCGAGTTCAGGACTGCGATCTATGGCTCCGGCGACCTCACCGCGAAATCAGCCGGCGCGCTTAAAGCGAAAATCCACGGCTCCGGCGATATCTCCATTGGCGACATCGGGGGGGCCGCCTCGCTCGACATTCACGGTTCCGGCGACATCATGCTTGGCCGCGTCGACGGCGCGCTTGACCTTTCCATCAAGGGCAGCGGCGATGTGAAGACAGGCGATGTCGAGGACGGCGCCGTGATCAGCATTCACGGCTCCGGCGATGTCGCGCTTGCAAGCCTTCGCGGCAAGGCCGGCGCCGAAATCAACGGCAGCGGCGATATCGAGATCAATGGCGGGCGCGCGGAAAATCTGCTGGTCGATATTCGCGGCTCAGGCGAATTTGAGTTTGACGGCGTCGCCGTCAATCCGACGGTCTATGCCGGGCGCAGCGGAACGGTGCACATCGCCCGTTATGAAGGCGAGATCCGCGCACGCGGCGACGGCGATATCGAAATCAGCGGCGTGCAGTATGGAGATGACGACTAGATCAAGTCCTACGCGCCGCCGCCACAATCTCGCCCTCTTTGTTACGGGCGCATCAAGAACTGTTTGCAATCTGGCGGCGGCCGTTAACCTTGCGCAAAAGCGCGCGGCTATGCGGCCGCGCCCAAATAGCTGAAAACGAAAAACTTTTCGCCGAACATAGCCCAGCCGGACACCGCCGGCGCAGGCTGCAAGGTTAAAGCCCGCCCTCAAAATTTATCCAAAGTTTTGCCGTCTTTTTAGGCTCCACCGGCAAAGCTCAGGCCTTCGCCCGCTATACCAGCCAGGGGAATAGCCCGATGTCTGACGCTCATATTCCGGCCGCTGATCAAGCCCAGCAGGGCGAGCCCGCCAAAGCGCCAACGATCCTCATCGCTGAGGATAATGACGTGAATCTGAAAGTGCTTGAGCACTATCTCGCAAATTTCGAGTGCCGGGCAATTGTCGCCAAAAACGGCAAGGACGCTGTCAGGCTTTTCTATCGAAACGATGTCGATCTCGTGCTGATGGATATCATGATGCCGATCATGGACGGGCTCGAAGCGACGCGAAAAATCAGAACCCTTGAAAGAAAGCGCGGCGGCAAGCAAACGCCCATCGTCGCCATCACCGCGCATATCAGGCCCGCCGACCAGCATGTGTGTATCGACGCCGGCATGAATGATTATCTTTCAAAGCCGCTGAAGAAAAACGATCTGACCCACCGCATGAAAATCTGGGCGCCGCATCTTCATGAAAACACGCCCCGCCAACCCGCTTCCGCCTGACCTTTGCTTCGGCTGATCCCCCGGAGCGGTTTGACTGGTCTTCTGTTCCGTCAAACCGCTCTTTGTGCTGAAAACATCCCTAGTTCTGATTAAACAAAGCGAGGGCCGACAGGGTCATCGCCTCCACCGCCGTCTTGATCGCGGGTTCCGGCTGGATGATGAAAAACGGCGAGTGATGCGAGGGCGCATTGTCCACGTCCTTTTCAGGAGTGCCGCCGACATCGAAATAAACGCCTTTCACGCCGGTCTCCGGCGTGACGAAATAGGCGAAGTCTTCCGCCCCCATGCCGGTCCGCGGCTGTTCATAAAGAACGTCATCGCCCATCCCCGCGGCGATCGCGTCGCGTATGATTTGCGCGGTCGCGGCGTCATTGATCGTCGGCGGCGTCGTTTCGGTTTTCGAGCGGATCACCTCAGGCATCAATTTCTTCGGCACACCAAGGGAAATCGCGACGCCTTCCGCGACACGGTCAATGGCGTCGAGCAATTGCATGCGCACTTCCGGATCGTCGGAGCGGACTGTCAGCTGCATATGCACCTCATCGCCGATGATGTTGTGCTTGGTCCCGCCATGGATTGAACCGACCGTAATCACGCCGGGGTCCAGCGGCGCGATGGAACGCGAAACGACCGATTGCAGCGACACGACAATCTGCGAGGCGACCAGCACCGGATCGACGCCCTTATGGGGCGAGGCGCCATGCGCGCCGACGCCATGTACGATAATGTCGACGCTGTCGGAGCTTGATCCCGTGATGCCAAGCGGCGCTTCAATCCGGCCGGCGGGCGTGCCGGACGAGACATGAAAAGCCAGCGCATAATCTGGTTTCGGGAAACGCTTGTAGAGCCCGTCTTCCATCATCATGCGGGCGCCGGAAATGCGTTCTTCCGCCGGCTGGCCGATCAGCACCAGCGTGCCCGACCACTGATCCTTGCGCGCCGCCATCTGGCGCGCAGTCCCCACAAGGCCGGTCACATGGGTGTCGTGGCCGCAGGCATGCATCACCGGTTTGACGATGCCGTCGATGTCTTCCTGCGTCGCTGTGGATTTGTAGGGAAGGTTGTTGTCTTCCTTAACCGGCAGGCCGTCCATGTCAGCGCGGATCATCACTGTCGGCCCGTCGCCATTTTCCATCACCGCGACAACGCCGGTGCCGCCGACGCCTTCGGTCACGTCAAACCCTAGCGCGCGGATCTCATCGGCGAGGCGCTTCGCGGTTTTGAACTCGCGATGGGAAAGCTCCGGGTTTTCGTGAAACCACTGGAACAGCGCCTCAAGATTGGCGTCATAGTCAGCGGCGACATCGGTTGTAAGGTCCGATTGCGCGGCGGCGGGCATGGCGATGAGAAGCGCAGCAAAGGCGGCGCAGGCCGAAAGGCGGTGTTTCATGAATGGCTCCCGTATGGTCAGGGGAGCAGTAAACACGAATTGGCGCCCGATGTCAGACTGAACAGGAAAGTTAGGACAGACGGGCGGGAAGGTTAGGCCGCAGAGAAGCTCACCATCTTGCGGCGCTCGGTGCACCACAGCGCCAGACGGGCGCACTGAATTGAATCGCGAATGGTCATCACGGGGAGCGCCAGCAGATCCTCGCTCGCGCGGTAGCATTCCATCAGCCGGTAATTGGGAATGCGCGACGCCAGATGGTGGATATGGTGCAGGCCGATATTGCCTGAAAACCAGCGCAGCGGCGTCGGCAGTTTGTAGTGAGAAGACCCGAAAATCGCCGCCTCCGCATAATTCCATTCCGGACGGCTCGCCCAGTAGGTGTCCTCATATTGATGCTGGACGAAGAACAGCCATGTCCCCGCCCAGGCCGCGATAGAGACCACTGGCAGCACGACCAGCGCGACCGTTCCCAGTCCCAGCCAGAAGGCGAGCGCGCCATAAACCAAGACGAGGGCCAGGTTGAGCGTCGCCACCGAGCGCCAGATCTGACGCAGCTTCATGCCGTGATAGATTTCCGCAAACGGCATCGGCCCGGCCAGGGGAAAGCGTTGCAGGATGAAAAAATATAGCGGCGCGCCGATGACAATCATCACGACCGGATGGCGATAGACCCGGTACATGATCCGCTTCCCGGGGCTGAGGGCGCGATATTCCTCAACCGTCAGCGTATCGACGCCGCCGACGCCGCGCCGGTCGAGATCGCCAGAGCTGGCGTGATGGCGGTTATGAGCGTCGCGCCAGAAACCATAGGGGGTAAAAGTCAGGATGCTGATCAGAAAACCGAGCGCATGATTGGCCCGCTTGTTCTTGAAATAGCTGCCATGGCCACAATCATGCTGGATCGTGAAAAGCTTGACGAGCAGCAGTCCCGC
>CAJQMX010000150.1 GCA_905479515.1 uncultured Parasphingopyxis sp. | reverse complement strand
AGCGGTGACGATGGCGCTCGGAGATTTCTGTCGCGCCGTAAGCTTCCGCGACGCGGCTGCCCGGTTTCAGTTTCGCCGGATAGGCGCCGAGCCGCATGGTCCCGCCGAGATCGCCGTCCTTTTTGCGTGTTTCGGTTTCATTGCCGCGCACCCATTCGGTCATCAGGCCCACAACGGGTTTGCCGCAATGTGAGAACTCCGAGGAGCTGGCGTCTTTCTCACCGACCAGATTACGCGCAGCTTCAATCACCGCCATCTGCATGCCGTAGCAGATGCCGAAATAGGGGATCTCTTTTTCGCGGGCGAACTTGGCCGCCTTGATCTTTCCTTCTGCGCCGCGCTCACCAAAGCCGCCGGGCACCAGAATGCCATGGACGCCTTCGAGCGCCGAGATCGCTTCTTCTTCTTTCTCGAACTTGTCGCTCTCAATCCATTCGATATTGACGCGCACATTGTTGGCGATGCCGCCATGGGCGATGGCTTCGATCAAGGATTTGTAAGCGTCTTTCAACACCGTGTATTTGCCGACGACGGCGATGGTGACCTCGCCATCAGGAACGGTGATCCGCTCCACAATATTCCGCCAGCCTTCAAGCTTGGGCTCCGGCGGGTTCTTGACGCCAAAGGCGTCGAGCACTTCGCTGTCGAAGCCTTCCTTGTGGTAGGTGAGGGGCACTTCGTAAATCGTCCGGCAATCGAGCGCCTGCACCACCGCAGAGGAGCGGACATTACAGAACAGCGCGATCTTGCGGCGCTCGTCCTGCGGAATGTCGCGGTCGGCGCGCACGAGCAAGACATCAGGCTGAATGCCGATGGCGCGCAATTCTCGCACGGAATGCTGGGTGGGCTTGGTTTTAAGTTCGCCCGCCGACGGAATGAACGGCATCAGGGTCAGGTGAACATAGACGGCGTCACCGCGGGGCAGCTCGTTGCCGAGCTGGCGGATGGCTTCGAAAAAGGGAAGCGCCTCGATATCGCCGACCGTGCCGCCAATCTCGCATAAAACAAAATCTGCGCCGCCCGCGTCGGACAGCACGAATTGTTTGATGGCGTCGGTCACATGCGGGATTACTTGCACGGTGGCGCCGAGATAATCGCCGCGCCGCTCGCGTTCGAGAATATTCGAATAGATCTGCCCGGTCGTCACATTGTCGCTTTTTGAGGCCGACACGCCGGTGAAGCGTTCATAGTGACCGAGGTCGAGATCGGTCTCGGCGCCGTCATCGGTTACGAAGACTTCGCCGTGCTGATAGGGCGACATAGTGCCGGGATCGACATTCAGATAAGGGTCGAGCTTGCGCAAACGAACCTTGTAGCCACGCGCCTGGAGGAGCGCGCCCAACGCCGCCGAAGCAACACCTTTTCCGAGAGACGACACCACGCCGCCGGTAATGAATATGTACCGCGCCATGGAGTTCCGTCTTAGCGAAGATTCCGCGCCGATCAAACGCTATTTTTGAAGAAGCTGAAAAAGCCAGGGATTGCGCAAAGAAAACCCTAGTTTTGCGGGGTTTCTTCTTCGGCCGGGGTCTCGTCGGCTGGCGCCGCCGGGGCGTCGCCCTCGTCAGCGGCTGGGGTCTCAACGCCGAGACCCTGCAACAGGTCTTCAGTTGACGCGGGCTCGTCCGAAGCCTGTTCGGCCTCTTCTGCGCCAAGCGAGTTCATGAGGTCTTCAGCGGTGATATCCGCTGGATCGGTGCTGGTTTCCACCGCCGCCGGAGCGTTCGCGCCGGTCAGCTCGTCGATCACGCGATCCTCGTCTTCGCCGCCGCCGGCGCGAATCGCGAGAATCAGTGAGGTCGCAAAAAACGCCGCGGCCAGAATAGAGGTGGTGCGGGTCAGCGCATTCGCAGCGCCGCGGCCGGTCATGAAGCCGCCGCCGCCACCGCCGCCGCCAAGGCCGAGCGCCCCGCCGTCAGAACGCTGCAGCAGGACGACGCCGATCAGGGCGATCACAATAAGGGTGTGAATCGTAAGGATGACGGCGGTCATGATAACTCTCTTGGCGCTGCGGCCGGGCTTGCTGAGCCTATTTAGGGAGCCGGGCCGCGATGTCAAAGGAAGGCAAGCGGGGCCCGGCGGAAGGGGCTGGGACATAACGGAAACCCCTGCTTTTCGCAAGGCCCGCCAACGGAAAGAAGAAGAAAGCGGAGACAGGCCCCGCCTTCCGCAGCTTAGGATTCGTAAGGTTTTAGTCCCGCGCCAGCTTGCGCCGGACCCGGGCCACCTGACGCATCAGCACCGGCGGCAGGAAATCCTACAGGATTTCATCGGACCGCACATGCCAGTCATAACGGTCATGAGTGCCTGGCCGGGCGTAGAACTGGGTCGTTTTCGACGCCTTGGTCTCATCCCAGGTGGAGGTGTAATAATAGAGGGCGATGGACCTGCGCGCGCCGCCGCCGGGATGATTGACCGGCTGGGGGTGGCCATGCATGGACTGGCCTGTCGTCGTGAACATCACGCAGCGATTGGCGATAGGCACGATGCACTGGACCTGTTCGGACATGTCTGTGCGCCACAGTTCCAGCTGTCCGCCATATTCCTCTTTCCAGTCCGGGTTGAGATAGATGAGGACATTGACCCGGCGCTCGAGATTGAGCGGCTTATGGTGGTTAAAATCCGCATGCATG
>CAJQMX010000149.1 GCA_905479515.1 uncultured Parasphingopyxis sp. | reverse complement strand
CGGTGCGCTCTCCAGTTCACCGATGATTTCCATCGCCCGAATTTTCGGCGTGCCGGTGATCGAACCGCAGGGATAGATGGAGCGGATCATGTCGATCGCTGAAGTGCCCGGCGCGATGTCAGCGGTGACCGTCGAGGTCATCTGATGGACGGTCGGATAGGATTCGACATGGAATAATGACGGCACGTCGACACTGCCGGGAGCCGCCACCCGCGAAAGGTCATTCCGCAGCAGATCTACAATCATCAGATTCTCAGCCCGCTGCTTGGGGTCGCTCTGCAATTCTTCGCGCGCGGCCAAATCGCTCACCGGATCGTCCCTCCGAACCGCAGTGCCCTTCATCGGCCGGGCCGTGATCCGGCCATCAGCAAGCGAGAAGAAAAGCTCAGGCGAGAGCGAGAGCAGCCAATGCGCCCCTGTCCATACGGCCCCGCCATACCCCGCCAGAGATCCTTCCCTAAGCCGCGCATAGACGGCCAGCGGATGGCCGGAAAGCTTCACATCACAACCAAAAGTGAGATTGGTCTGGTAGATATCGCCCGCCGCGATATAGGCCTGAGCCTTTTCAAAGATCTTTTCATAACCGCTTTGCGTTACACGGGGCTCAGGCACTCCGGCCCAACCGCCCGCGGGGTCCGGCAGCAATGTCGGTACTACATCGGCCGCAACCCGCTCCATGCGCTCGAACAGTCCAAACCATAGGAGTGGCGGCGTGTGCTCCGTCAGCGCGTCTTGCAACGGCGCGAGCCGGTCTTCCAATGCCAGGCCAGCCTCATAGCTCATAAACCCGGCCGCATAGAACCCACCTGCCCGCGCACATTCTATACGGTCCAGCGCCGCGTCGATTTCACCGTGAGTCCGCGCCTCGATCGTGGCGACAGGCTGCGTGAATAGCCGCGCTGCCGCGCCATCGATCCGTGCATCGTCGAGCAACACGAAAGGTGTTTCGAGAGGAATTGCGTCCGTCACCCCTGCCCCATGCCAAGCCTTGGCGCACTTCGCCAGTTGCAAGCGCGTTGAGCAATTGCCATGTCACCTGCCATGACCGACAACGCTCCCCTCAAAGCCGCGATCATTCCGGTGACGCCGCTCCAGCAGAACAGCACCCTCATCTGGTGCACCAAAACCATGCGCGGCGCCTTTACCGATCCCGGCGGCGATCTCGACAAGCTCAAGGCAGCGGCCAAACAGATGGGCGTGACGATCGAGAAACTGCTCGTTACCCATGGCCATCTCGATCATTGCGGACAGACCAAGATTCTGGCCGAAGAATTGGGTGTGCCGATTGAAGGACCGCAGGAAGCCGACCGCTTCTGGATTTCGCGGCTGGAAGATGATGGCAAGAAATGGGGCTTTGAAGGAAAAGTTTTCGAGCCCGATCGCTGGTTGGAAAACGGCGACCAGGTGACAGTGGGTGAACTGACTCTCGACGTCTATCACTGCCCGGGTCACACGCCCGGCCATATCATTTTCCACCATCCCGAATCGAAATTCGCAATTGTCGGAGACGTGTTGTTTCAGGGCTCAATCGGCCGCACCGATTTCCCGATGAGTAATCATCAGGACTTGATCGACGCGATTACGCAAAAACTCTGGCCGCTGGGCGGGGAAACGGCATTCGTCCCCGGTCACGGGCCAATGTCGACTTTTGGCCGGGAACGGCAGACCAATGCTTTTGTGTCGGACGCAGCCCTGGGCTGAATCCGCAACACTTAGGTTGCGATGGACGTCGCCGTCTCGGTCCCGGAAAAAACGGTTCCCGAATAGGCGATGAAGAGCGCGTAGATCGCCAGGCCGAGCAAGACGAGCAATGTCGACATCGTGCCGAACATGCGCAGCTTGCCGATACCATCCATCCCGAAACCATGCGCAATACGGCCCAGAATGAAGATGATCGCGGCGCCCCAGAGCCAGATATTCGTGCCCCAGGCCAGTTCGACAAGGGCAAGGAGAATCAGGAAAAAGGGCGTATACTCGACAAAGTTCGCATGGGCGCGCATCCGGCGGATCAGCAACTCATTGCCGCCATCCCCAACCGACACTTTTTCCGATGTCCGAACCCGGCCAACCCGTATGGCAAGCCAGATATTGATCAGCGCAGCCGCAGCCGCAATTATCAGCGTAATTTCCAGTTTCATGGCGATCCCCTGTTATCGGACCCGTGGGAAGGCCCTGTTTTTCGTTAGATCGGCTGTCGCATGCACTCTCAAAGGTTGCAAGCTGCTGCCAATTCGCTATATGCGCCGGTCTTCACCGCGTATCGGTATCGAGACAATGCGGCAGCCTTGATGGTCGCCGGAGAAACTCGTACTGCCATGGGTGAGAGAATATTTTGGCAATTGCTAGCTATTAAGGTGCCGACATGGCCGTTCCGAAGAGAAAAACATCGCCCTCCCGCCGTGGCAACCGCCGCGCGCATGACGCGCTGAAGGTAGAGGCCTTTGGTGAATGTCCCAATTGTGGTGAATTGAAGCGTCCCCATCACATGTGCAACGCATGTGGTCATTATAACGGCCGCGAAATCATGGCGGTCGACGCCTAAGCGAGAACCGGAGGAAACCGGATGACACATGCGCCGAGGATCGCCATTGATGCGATGGGCGGCGATGTAGGTCCGGAAGTAATGGTGGGAGGCGCAGCTGCATCTCGCGCCGATTTCCCCGATCTCCGGTTCATCTTTTTTGGTGACGAAACCGCAATCCGAAAAGAGATTGCGAAGCACAAGGCATTGGCTGACAATGTCGAGGTGATTCACGCCGACCGCGTGATCTCTGGCGAGGACAAGCCGAGCCAGGCGCTCAGGCGCTCCAAGGATTCTTCAATGGGCATGGCCATCGCCGCTGTAAAAGCTGGCGGGGCGGAAGCTGCGCTTTCTGGCGGGAATACTGGCGCCCTGATGGCTATCGCCAAGGTCGCCCTGCGGACCATGGAAGGCATTGAACGGCCAGCAATTTCGGCGCTGCTTCCAACGCTGGGAAAAACCGATGTCGTGATGCTCGATCTGGGCGCGAACGCCGAATGCGACGCGGAAAACCTTGTCCAGTTCGCCGTCATGGGCGCCGCCTATGCGCGCACAGTGCTCGATATCCCTTGTCCGCGTACGGCGCTCCTCAATATCGGTACCGAAGAATTGAAGGGCACCGGCATCTTGCAGGATGCCGCAGCCCGCCTGCGCGCTGCCGATACGCTGCCACTTGAATTTACCGGCTTTATAGAAGGCGACCGGCTTTCACGCGGTCATGTCGATGTGATTGTTACAGACGGCTTTTCAGGCAATATCGCGCTGAAAACGATCGAGGGAACCGCCCGATTCGTGGCCGATCTGATCCGCAACGCCTTTACCAGTTCGCTCCGCTCCAAATTCGGCTTTTTGCTGTCACGCCCGGCGGCAAACCTGCTAAAGCGGACGCTTGACCCCAACAATCACAATGGCGGCGTGTTTCTTGGGCTGAACGGCCTTGTTGTCAAAAGCCATGGCGGCGCGGATGCGAACGGAGTGCGCAACGCGATTGGTGTGGCGGCGAAGATGGCGAAAGCCGACATCATACGGAAAATATCGAATGACCTCGAAAATTTTCCCAATGAAGCAATCGAGGACGCAGCTGAATGACTCTGAAATCGGCGATTTTGGGAACGGGCTCTGCCCTTCCGGCAAGACGCGTTAGCAACGAAGAATTGGCCGAAACTGTCGACACGACAGATGAGTGGATCGTTGAGCGCACCGGCATCCGCTTTCGTCACATTGCCGGCGATGATGAAACAACAGCAAGCCTTGGCACGCTCGCGGCGCAAAGAGCGCTTGATGAGGCAGGGTTGGCCGCCGTCGACGTCGATCTGATCGTACTTGCGACCTCTACACCAAACCAGACATTCCCGGCTTCCGCGACGATCATCCAGACCAATCTCGGCATCAATGATTGCGTGGCTTTCGACGTACAGGCCGTATGCTCGGGCTTTCTCTATGCTCTTACGGTAGCCGACAATATGATTCGCGGGGGCAGCGCCAAAAAGGCGCTCGTCATCGGCGCTGAAACCTTCAGCCGGATTCTCGACTGGGAAGATCGCGGCACCTGCGTCCTGTTCGGCGATGGAGCCGGCGCTGTTGTTATCGGCGGTGAAGAAGGCGAGCGCGGTATTCTCGCATCAAAACTCCACGCCGATGGCCGGCACAATCAGCTGCTTTATGTCGATGGCGGCCCGTCAACCACCGGAACCGTCGGCAAGCTCCGCATGAAGGGGCCAGAAGTTTTCCGCCATGCCGTGGTCAACCTCGCCGGCGTTCTGAACGAGACTCTGGAGGCGGCAAATCTTGAAGCTGCGGCCATCGATTGGGTCGTCCCGCACCAGGCGAATCGCCGCATTCTTGATGCGACAGCCCGAAAACTCGGCCTCCCGCCTGAAAAGGTGATCATCACGGTCGACCAACATGCCAACACCTCAGCGGCGTCCGTGCCCCTCGCACTCGATACAGCGATACGCGATGGTCGGATCAAGCGCGGTGATGTGCTTGCGCTGGAGGCCATGGGCGGCGGCTTTACCTGGGGCGCATCCATCGTCCGGTATTGATACAGGCCGCCGCACTATGGGATTTGCTCCTGCGCCCGTGCTAAGATATGGATTGTTACAGAAAAACGACGATAGGGGGGTGTTGATGAGCGATGCAGGGACTTTGACCCGGGCGGATTTAGCAGATTCAGTGCATGAATCGCTTGGGTTATCGCGTGCCGATTCGGCACAGCTGGTCGAATCCGTGCTGGGGCATATGTGTGATTCGCTGGCTGATGGCGAGAATGTAAAAATTTCAGGATTTGGAAGTTTCATCCTCCGCGACAAGGGCGAGCGCATTGGCCGCAACCCGAAGACCGGCGTCGAAGTGCCTATTGCGCCGCGCCGCGTGCTGACCTTCCGGGCCAGCCAGTCGATGCGCGAAACAATCGCCCAGGGAAGCTGAATTCGGGACTGATGGCAAAGGACGCAGACGCCTTTCGCACTATCGGGGAACTCTCCAGCCAGCTTGGCGTCGCGCAGCATATTCTTCGCTATTGGGAAACCCGTTTTCCGCAGCTTCAGCCCCTGACCCGGGCAGGCAATCGCCGCTATTACCGTCCGGAAGATGTTGCACTGGTTGAGCGTATCCACCGCCTTCTCAATGAAGACGGTTATACGATCCGCGGTGTGCAAAAGGTGTTGGCTGGCAAGGCCGCAGCACCAGAAGATGCAGCAGCGCCCGCCCCTCCCGCAGGGCAAGCAGTCCCGCCGGGCACGTTATCCGAGCTCAAGAACCTCCGCGCAACCCTGGCTGCCGCGCTCGAACGCTAGGGCTGGTTAAGCCGCCAGCGCTTCGGCAATCAACTTGCGCACATTGTCGATCCCGTAAAGCGCCGCGAAGCTCCCCATGCGCGGGCCCTGGCTCGTGCCAAGCAGTGTCTCATACAAAGCCTTGAACCAATCGCGCAGCGGATCAAACTCGTGCCGTTTGCCAATCTCGAACACCGCGTTCTGGATCGTATCGGCATCAGCATTTTCGGGCATCCCGGCCAGCGCCTCGTCAAGATCGCGCAGTGCCGCCGCTTCGCGCTCATCGGGGGCACGCCGTTCGAGAGAATCGGCAACAAAGTCCCGGAAATAGGCAAGGGCATGGCCGATCAGCGCATCAAGCTTGGGATTATTTTCCGGCGTCGCTTCCGGCGCATAGCGTTTCACAAAGCCCCAGATCAGATCCTTGTCGTCCGTACTCGCAACCGCGACCAGATTAAGCAGCAGCGCAAAGCTGATCGGCATGTCGGAAGCAGGTGGATTGCCCGCATGAACATGATGAACCGGGTTGGGCAGTTTCTGCTCAACCGGCTGATCAGGATAAGAGCTTAGGAAACGATGATATTCGTCAACCGCCTTGGGGATCACACCAAAGGATAGCTGCTTGGCCTTTTTCGGATCGCGATAAATATAGAAGCTCAGCGATTCTTCGGGCGCATAGGTCAACCATTCATCGATGGTCACGCCATTGCCCTTGGTCTTCGAAATCTTCTGGCCGTTCTCGTCGAGGAACAGCTCGTAATTAAACCCCTCGGGCGGCTTGGCACCAAGGACGCGTGTGATCTTGGAGCTCTGCGTAACCGAATCGATCAGATCCTTGCCAGCCATTTCATAATCAACACCCAGCGCGGTCCAGCGCAGCGCCCAATCGACTTTCCACTGCAGCTTGGCCTGTCCGCCGAAGATACAATGTTCGATCGCTTCATCGGTCGCCGGATCTACAAAACGAACCATGCCCGTTTCTGGATTCACAACCTCGACCGGTACCTGCAGCACCTTGCCGCTGATTGGTGAAATCGGCAGCACGGGCGAATAGGTCGCCTGCCGCTCTTCACCGAGCGTCGGCAGCATCACATCCATGATCTTGCCATAGCGGGCGAGCACGAGACGCAGCGCCTCGTCAAACCGCCCCGACTGATAGCAGTCCGAAGACGCCATAAATTCATAATCGAAACCAAAGCGATCAAGGAATTCGCGCAGGATTGCATTGTTATGCGCGGCGAAACTCTCATGCTCGGTATCGAAGGGATTGGGCACGCGGCACAAAGGCTCGTCCAGATGCTCTGCCAGCATATCGCGGTTGGGCAGATTCTCGGCGACCTTGCGCATGCCGTCCATATCATCGGAAAAGGCGATGAGTTTCGTGGGATAGTCGCTCAACTCTGCATAAGCATGACGAACCATTTCGGTTCGTGCTACTTCCTGAAATGTACCAAGGTGCGGCAGTCCACTCGGCCCATAGCCGGTTTCAAACACAATGGGCGATCCATCGGGCTTGCCATCAGGATAGCGCTTCAACAGCTTGCGCGCCTCCTCATAGGGCCAGGCTTTGGATTGTAATGCAGCGTCTCGCAGCGCGTTCATGTTGCTCTTTCGTTCCTGTTGGGCAAAGGATGGGGACCCGTGAAAAAATCAGCAGATCCTCTCCCCTATCGCGCGCTCCATGCCACCCATGGCGGCATTTGGATAGCCTCTGGCGATGGAGAAATCCGTGAAAGCGGCCGCGGTGAAGCAATCGCCGCTGCGTCGGAAACGCCGATGATCGTGCTCAACGCACCGATGACAGGCCAGCGGCTCGGCTATCCGGAGCTTTCCGGGCTCGACCTTCTGGAACTGTTCGCCTTCGTCCATCCCGCGCGTTTCACCGTG
>CAJQMX010000148.1 GCA_905479515.1 uncultured Parasphingopyxis sp. | reverse complement strand
TCCAGCCGTAGGTTCGCGCGATCTATTCACGAACAGTTGTTTTGAACGTGAAGGCAAAGCCGCGAGCTTTGTCCGCGCCAGCTGTTTCCATGAACCAGAGAAACCGCTAGCCACAGCGATAGCAACTTTTGTGCGCTAGCGCATATTTGATTGGTGTCCCGGCAGGTATCAACGGTATAATTCACCGTCCGATAATTATTAAATTAATTGGCCTGGACTGCAAAAAAAAGGGAGCGAGTGGCCCCAGCCACTCGCTCCAGCTGATCCAACGGGAGAGAAGGATCAGAACTCGCTAAAATTTTGGGAGATTAAACACTCAACATTCCCTTAGATTCCCAACCATTTTTTCCATCGCGGTTCGGATGATGGCCACGTCTGCGTTGGAAACGCCTTTGAACATCTTTTTATAAACGGCGTTAGCCTCTTTCCGAAGTTGTGGAATGATATCGATTACCTTTGGACGCAGGAATATCCGCCAGACGCGCCGGTCGCCTTCTGCGGACCGGCGTTCGACAAATCTCAGTTTTTCAAGATGATCAATCGTTAATCCGATCGTAGCGCGTTCCAGCTCAAGGCAATTTGCCAACTCGGTTTGCGTCATTCCCTCGGTCTTGATCAGATAGGCCAATGTTCTCCACTGTGTGCGGGACAAGCCGAACTGGGCAATGGATTCATCAAATGTCTTGCGCAGAACTCGCGGTACTTCCTCCAGCAAAAACGCAAACTCATCGGTCTCGTTGAGGAAGCCGTCCTGCGCGTTGGCACTCATTATAGCTGTTTCCGTTGTCATGATAGTGACCATATCATCAATTTAATATAATATAAAGCCCTTTACTGTCTGTCACTATACAGCCTATAAAATCGGTATGGATCATGAAGAGAGTATCTTGGCCGGTCACAACGGCTTGCAGATCACGGCAAGCACGACTGGGCCAAAAACCGGCTTTCCGGTAATGCTTGCGCATGGTGGCGGACAAACCCGTCATGCCTGGGCGAAGGTGCTGGATGAACTCGCCAACGCTGGTTACCGCGCGACGGCCCTTGACATGCGTGGTCATGGGGACAGTGAATGGGCATCAGATGGCGCTTACGATATGCGCGATTTTGCGCGTGATCTAATCGCTATTTCCAAGCAGCTAAGTAATCCTCCAGCGTTAGTGGGAGCATCACTGGGCGGAATCGCGGGCATGATTGCGGCCGGTGAACTGGCTCCCACTAGCTTTAGGTCGCTGACACTGGTTGATATCGCGCCGAAGATGGAAGCCGTCGGAGTGTCGAGAGTGGTCGGGTTCATGCAGGCCCACATGACAGATGGATTTTCCTCCCCAGAAGAAGCTGCCAGAATTATCGCCGAGTACATGCCGCAGCGAGAGAAACGCACCGGCACAGGCAAGCTTGATCGATATTTACGTAAACGGGAAGACGGGCGATATTATTGGCATTGGGACCCCAATTTTATTCACCACGTGACGCATACTCGCGACAACTCTATCGAAGCAAAAGACAATGGTTTTGACAGGTTAAGTGCGGCAGCCGCGAAGTTGACACTGCCAGTTCATCTCATACGCGGAGGTTCCAGCGACATGGTGTCTGAAGAGGCCGTAGCTCATTTCCAAACGCTGGTTCCTAGCGCGCTTTTAACCGACATTGCAGACGCTAGCCATATGGTTGTTGGTGACCGCAACGATGCGTTTTGCTCGGCGATAATATCCTTCTTGAATGCGACCCACAGTCGCGGTGCCGCAGCATGAAATATAATACCGAAAATCTTGCTGACATAATGCAGATTGCGCCTTTCCATCGCTGGTTGGGTCTGAAAATTATTCAGCAAAACAACGATCATTTGGAACTGGAAATGCCGTGGCGGGACGAACTTGTATCTAATCCCGTGATTGGGGCCGTGCATGGCGGCATATTGGCGTCTCTGATCGATTTGACCGGGCTTTATGCCATTATTGCTGCAGGGGGTATTGCCAAGGCGACCGTGGATATGAGGGTAGATTATCATCGGGCAGCCACCAACGGCCCGCTTCTTGCATTTGGGCAGGTCGTGAAGCTTGGAAAAACCATAAGCACCGCAGACACGCGCATTATCGACGATGATGATCGCTTGGTGGCTAGCGGTCGCGGGACATATTTGAGCACGTAGATGGTTGTCAAAAAAGTCATAATGCTCTTGTCTCTAGTCATGTTGGGCTTGGTTTCGGGCTGCGCGAGCGAAGATACCGAGAATGCCAATGATGATGACATTCATAAAAGCGCGACATTCGAAGTAGACTTTTTAACAGCCAAATCCGAACCTTTAGCCGAGCCCGTAGAGGTTTTTGGCACGATTGCGGCCAAGCAAAGCAGCGCAATTGGCGCTCTCGTCGAAGGACCGCTCGAAACCATGTTTGTGACGGTCGGTGACCGGGTGAAGAAGGGCCAAGCGCTGTTCCAGATCAGGCAAGCAGATTATAAAAGACGGGTTGCGGAAGCATCCGCAGCGCTACGCCTGACGGAAGCGCAGGCGACACAGGCCCAGCGCCAATATGACCGCGTAATTGCGCTTTCCCCGCGAGGCTTTGTATCGAAAGCACAGGTCGAAAGGGTTGAAACAGACCTGGTCGTCGCGAAAGCGCAGGTATCTCAATCGCAATCGCTACTGGCCACGGCCAAACAGGCGCTGCGCGATACTGTTGCCCGCGCTCCATATAACGGCGTCGTTACAGCCAGATTGGTCGACGAGGGGTCCTATCTCAACAATCGCTTTTCGATGGGTGAACAATCCGCAGCCTTGCAACTACAGGAATTAGAAATAGTAGCAGCAATCGTCAGTGCTCCGCAGGCCCGGGTTGATGATTTCAAGCTCAACCAGAAGGCAAAGGTTTATATTGATGGCTTTGATGAGCCTTTCGACAGCTTTGTGTTCATCATCAATGACCGGGTTGACCCGGAATCCCGGACGGTCGAATTGCGATTGCCTGATAAGAAACCCGAACTATCGGATCAGTAGCGGACTTGGTGTGCGGGCGCTAATCGAGACGCCGCCAGAATCTGCAATTATTCTTCCTAAATCGGCTGTCAAAGGTGATAGCGCGGCCGCATATATATTCCTGTTCGAGAATGGTATTGCACGCCAAAGGGATGTAAAGGTCGAAAGCATAGATTTCGAACGGGTCAAGGTCACCCAAGGCGTTCAGAGCGGCGAAAAAATCATCCAAAACCCACCATCCACTTTGCGCGATGGGCAAAAAGTAGAGCGCAAGCAAAGAAAGTCTGCACGGTAAGCTGATGTGGATTTCTGATGTCTCGATCCGGCGTCCCGTTTTCGCGACAATGGTGATTGCTTCGCTAGTCGTTCTGGGCCTGTTGAGTTTTGGGAGATTAGGTGTTGATCTGTTCCCCAAAATCGAATTTCCTTATGTTTCGATAACAACGACTTTGCCCGGTGCGTCTCCAGATACGATTGAGACTGAAATAACCGACGTTATCGAGGAAGAGGTCAACAGCGTTTCGGGCATTCGGCAAATGCGCTCAGTCAGCGCCGAAGGCGTCAGTCAGGTGGTGTTGGAGTTTGAGTTGTCGGAAGATGCCGATGTGAAGGCTCAGGATGTCAGGGACCGGGTGGCCAGCATATTAAGCAATTTGCCGGAAGAATCGGACGCGCCTATTGTCGAAAAGCTTGATCCGGACGCAGCGCCGATATTGTCGCTGCTGATAGCAGGAGATGCGCCGGTCCGAGAACTTACAGTCTTTGCAGATGAGGTCGTTAAAGAGAGGCTTCAGCGTATTCGCGGTGTAGGTTCTATCTCAATTGTAGGTGGGCGGGAAAGAGAAATGCGGGTCTGGCTTGATCCTGCAAAGATGCGTTCGAGCGCCGTTAGTGCGGATAATGTTATAACGGCATTGAGAAACGAAAATGCCGAGTTGCCGGGCGGCCGTCTTGAGATTGATGGTCGCAGTAAGCAATATGGAACCAGAACATTGGCGGAAGCCAATACAGCCTCGGAATTTGGCAATCTCGCGGTAGCTTATCGGCCCAACGGACAGGTCACACGGGTCCGCGATATCGGGCGCGTGGAAGACTCGGTCGAGGATGAAACCAGCTATGCCCAGTTGAATGGTCGCCCTGGAGTTGTCCTTGAGGTTCGCAAGCAATCTGGAAGTAATACGGTTGCAATGACCAGGGCAATCAAAGCGGAGATAGAGCAAATCAAGGGCCAGCTACCGAGCGGAGTTGAAATTGTTGTCACGAGAGAGACCGCGAGATTTATCGAATCGGCCATTGGTGATGTCCTGTTTGATTTGATGATCGCGGTGGTATTGGTTGTTTTTGTCACGTTCTTTTTTCTGCTCAGCTGGCGGGCAACTTTTATCGTTATGCTGGCCATCCCGACTTCCGTTATTGCCACGTTCGCTGCCTTTGCTGCCTTCGATTTTACGCTTAATTTCATGACATTATTGGCGCTGACGGTCGCGATTGGATTGCTTGTTGATGACGCTATCGTCGTTGTTGAAGCCGTGCAAAGCGATGTCGATGAAGGTGCTGATCCAATGGAGGCCGCACCAATAGCAACCAAGCGGGTCGCATTGGCGGTGCTTGCCGGGACATTTGCCACGTTGGCAGTGTTTGTGCCTATTGCCTTTATGGAAGGGATAGTCGGACGTTTCTTTTTTCAATATGGCTTGGCGATAGTATTTTCGGTTAGCGTCTCATTGCTGGTGGCGCTTACCCTGTCGCCCATGCTTGCGTCTCGATTCCTGAAATCGGAAAAAGAGAAAACAGGCTGGCTGGGAAAAATTGAAATCTTCCACCAGATCATGCGAAAGCGATACGAACGGCTTGTAGGTTGGTCGATCAGAAGACGATATCTCGTTTTTTTGGGAGCCATCATAAGTCTTTTAATCGGCGGTCTTTTCGCAGCAATGGTGCCCGCCACCTTCATGGCCCTCACGGACAGATCAGAGTTCCTT
>CAJQMX010000147.1 GCA_905479515.1 uncultured Parasphingopyxis sp. | reverse complement strand
ATGAAGGCGTTGAATCCAATGTCATGCATGCCTGCGGCCATGATGTGCACATCACCAGCCTGATCGGTACGGCGCGCCAACTCGCCAGTCGGCGGGACAGCTGGAACGGGACCATCGTCTTTGTCGCCCAGCCCGCCGAAGAGCGGATCGGCGGCGCGCGCGCGATGATGGAGGACGGACTGTATGAGCGCTTTCCCAAGCCCGAATATGCACTGGCCTTTCATGTGTCATCCAATCTGCCGACCGGCACAATCGCCATGCAACCGGGGCTTGTTGCCTCTTCTTCTGACAGTGTCGATATCACGATCCATGGCGTGGGTGCCCATGGCGCTTATCCCCATGCGGGGATTGATCCGATCGTGATGGGTGCGGAAATCATCATGGCGCTGCAGACGCTGGTCAGCCGCACAGTCTCTCCGCTTGATCCCGCCGTGGTTACGGTTGGGGCGTTTCAGGGCGGCATCAAGCACAATATCATCTCCGACATCGCGGCCATGCAGCTCACCGTTCGCTCAAACGAACAGCGCGTGCGCGAGACATTGCTGGAGGGCATTGCGCGGATCGCGGAGAATGTGGGCCGGATGAACGGTATGCCGGAAGACCGCCTGCCCGAAGTGGAGGTTTCAACCGAATCCACGCCGCCGACGATCAATGATGAGGCGCTCTCCAACCGGCTGCGCGGTACATTCGCCGGAGCGCTGGGAGACAATGTTGTTCTCCCGCCGACGGCGCAAACCGGTATGGGCGCAGAAGATTTCGCCTATTTCGTACAGCCTGACACGGGTGTGCGCGGCGCCTATTTCAGTGTGGGTGGAACGCCGCGGGCCGCCTTTGATGCGGCTGCCGCGGGCGGCCCCCCCGTGCCATCCCATCACAGCCCATTGTTCCGGATTGACCCGGAACCGTCAGTGCGGCTTGGCACCGAGGCGATGGTGATCGCCGTGCTGGATTTGCTCGCGCCGGGTGATTGATTTGTCAGACTCGACCTGATGGTTGAGCGCCGCACCGGCCCACTCCCCCACCCGGCCTCCCACTCAGTATATTCTATGGGAGGCCGGGTGGGGGAGTGGGCCGGTGCGGCGACATTGCACAAGCAATGTTCTGACACACAAAAAAGGGGCCGGAAAACTCCGACCCCTTTTCATGTCCGTTTCAGGAATGCTTAGAAACGCATCCGCGCACTGACGAAAGTGCGGAAAGGATCGCCGTAAAAGGCTGTCAGCGTGCCTTCGCGGCCCAGGGTCGGTGTGAAGCCGCCTGCACCATTGGGCGCGACGAAATTATAGCCCGAGACGATATAGCGGTGATCGGTGATGTTCTTGGCATGAAGGCCAAGCTGCCAGTGATCGTCATCCGACGTCCAGACAAGGCTCGCATCCCATAGCGCATAGCCGGGCTGATCGAGCGGGCTCTGCACTTCGAACTGGCTCGTCTCGCTGCGATAGCTGAGCGTTGTCAGGAAATTCAGGTCGCCGCCAAACGCCGGGATCGAGTAGTTGGCCGTGCCGGACAATGTCCATTCGGGCGTGTTCTGGAACACCCGCTGGTCCGCCACATCGACACCAAAGGCATCGATGAACTCGTCATATTCGGCGTTGATATAACCAACCGACCAGTTGAAGCCGGCCCTGTCACCCATCGCCAGCATATCGCGGCCAAGCCTTGCCTGGCCTTCAAACTCGACGCCCCAGATGGTCGCCGCGCCAGCGTTGGACGTGATGCCGATAAAGGTATCGTTCGTGCCATCGCCGTCCGTATCGAAACCGGCAGAGCCCGGGATCTGGATATCGGAATAATCGGCGTAGAAAGCGGCGAGCGAAACGGTGACTGCGCCGTCCGCCAGTGCGCCGTGATAGCCGATCTCATAGCTGTCGACGATTTCGGGGTCGAAGCTCATGAAATCATAGATATCCGCTGCATCGATATCGCCATCACCGTCAAGATCGGGTGCGGCGCTGGTCTGGCCGCGCGGATCGAACCCGCCGCCTTTGAAGCCGCGGCTATAGGAAGCGTAGATATTGTGATCCGGCGTCGGGCGGAAAGAGATGGACGCGCGCGGCGTGAATTCCTTGAACGTCGCACTGTCGTCGAAATCCGATGTCGTCGCGAGGAGCGTCAGGAACGGATTGTTGCCGCCGAATTCCGGTGTTGGCCCGAAGATATAGGTCTCGCGCAACACCTGTGAGTCCCGCCGGTCATGCGTATAGCGGCCACCGACGGACACGCTCCACTGCTCTGTAATGTCGAAGGTGAAATCACCGAAGATCGACCAGGTTTCGGTTGCCACATCGCCAAAGGTCTTGGCGGTCAGGCCGGGCAGCGTGGCCGCCGTCGTATCAAGGATGACATCGAAGTTGGTCGAGGCATTGGCGTCCAGATAATAGAAGCCGAGCAGGCCCGCGAGGCGGCCATCGTCATAAGCGATCTGGAATTCTTCCGAGAACTGATCATTGGTATAGATTGCCGGCACATCAAGATCGGCAGCGGGAAGGCTGTCGAAATCGATGGGTGTTGAACTTTCATCATCGCGATAGGCGAGGATGTTGCGCAGGCGGATATAATCGCTGACCTGGAATTCGGCGGTCATCGATACGCCCCAGGCTTCAACGCGCTGGGACGGGCTCTGGAGACCGGCAAGCGAATCGAATTCGCTGTCGAGAACAGGCGTGCCGGATAGCTGGCCCGGGATCAGGCGATAGCCCTGGCGCGGGTTGCTGCGATCATCGGTATAATCACCGCTGATCCGCACGAAGATATCGCTGTTCGGCGCATATTCGATCGTACCGCGGGCTGCGGCCACGTCTTTGTCGTAATTGTCGATGCCGAGATTGAGATTCTCGCCAAAGCCATTGCGGGTCAGCAAAGCGCCGGCCCCGCCGACATAGAAGCCGCTCTGGCCGATCGGGAGCGCAACCGAAGCAACGCCGTCCAGCTGGCCATAGGTACCGACATTGAAGCGTGCTTCACCGGTCGGGCTGTCTTCCAGCCGCCGGGTGATGAACTTCACCGCGCCGCCAATCGTGTTGCGGCCATAGAGCGTGCCCTGCGGCCCACGCAGAACCTCGATCCGCTCGACATTGAAGACATCGAGCACGGCAGCCTGTGGCCGGTTGAAGTACACATCGTCGACATAGAGGCCGACGCCATTTTCGAACCCGGCAACCGGATCCTGCTGGCCGACGCCGCGGATGAAGGTGGTCAGCGTCGTGTTGGTGCCGCGTGACACTTCAAGGGTTACGTTCGGAATGCTGTCGGCAATCTCGGTAATGTCGAGCGTGCCGGCCTGTTCGAGCTGTTCTCCGCTGAACGTACTGATTGAAAGCGGAACCTCGATCAGCGTTTCATCGCGGCGACGGGCGCTGACGATGATTGGCGCATTGCCACTGGCGGCTGCCGCGCCGGTTGCGGTCTGCGCCTGGGCTGCGCCCGGCAGCGCGAAGGCGAGCGGGGCAAGGGCAATACCGCTGAGATAGCGAATTGCGCGGCTGGTGCTGCGATTGGACATGATAGTCTCCCTGTAGGTGTTTTTATCGTTGGTGGTCATTGGTTGTGGTCTTCGAGAAAGGCACGGACATCGGCGGCGCTCTGGGCCGGGATTTCTTCCTGGGGGGCATGGCCGACGCCGGGATAGGTGATGAGCTGGGCATCGGGGATTGCCGCGGCGATCCGCGCGGCATGCTCAAGCGGTACGATGCGGTCAGCCTCGCCCCAGAGGATCAGCGTCGGCGCGGTGATCCGGCCAAGATCTTCGGTCGGCTCGGGCAGTACGAATTCTTCAAGATGGCCAACAAAGGCCTCGCCATTGCCAGGCTGGGCCATCATCTGCTGGATCTGCTCGACCCGGCCTTCGGGAAGGCGTGAAAGGTCTGCATAGATTTGCGCGGTGGAAGCCTGAACACCGGCCAGTGGCGCGGCGAGCAGAAAGGCGCGCATCATATCGGGCACGGGAACCGGATTTTCGGTGACGCCATAGATCGAATAGGCCCCGCTATCGACGAGGATAAGCTTTTCAACGCGTTCGGGATGCGTCGCGGCAAAACGCCACGCGACCAGCCCGCCAAAACTGTTGCCGCCCAGCGTGGCGCGTTCGATGCCGAGGGCATCAAGCAGCCGGCCCAACACTTCGACGCGCTCATCCGGTGCATAGCGCTCCAGCGGATCGGGGCCGGTCATGCCATGGCCGAGCAGGTCATAGCGAATGATGCGATAGTCCCCGCTGAGCTGCCGCGCCCAACCGTCCCAGCTTTCAAGACTCATCGTAAAGCCGTGCAGCAGAACCAAGACCGGCGCATCGGCCGGGCCTTCTTCGCTGACCCGGATCTGCGCGCCGTCGATATCGATTGTGCGAATGACTGGTTCAGGGGAGACCGCGGCGACAGGCGCAGGAGCCGGTGTTTCGGGTGCGCAGCCGGGAAGCGCAAAAGCGCCAATGGCCGCCAGGACGGCAAATCTGGAAATGCTGATTTTCACTACATCCGCCCTTGTGCGCCGGCTATTGTTGCCAGCTTCTCTCTACGTTCTAGGCGCGGCAAGCCCGCTGGGTCGATGACGCCTTCGATCAATTTGAATGGGACATTTTCGCTCACGGCATCGCGATGGGCCGCTATCAGGACGGGCGTGTTTCGTTCCGATACTGGCGGGGCGACTGGCCGGTCCATTCGCGAAAAGCGCGCGCAAAACTGCGGCCGTCGCTAAAGCCAAGTTCCTCGGCCACTTGCGCAACAGATTGGCCATGGTCGATCCGCTGCTTCGCCTCTGCGGCGAGTGTCGCGGCGCGGATTTCGCGAAATCCTGCCCCGCGTTCCTCGAGCCGGCGGCGCAGTGAGGCAACGCTCGTGCCAAGATGCCGGGCCACATTCTGCTGGTCGCCCAGCCCGTCACGCAGGGCCTGTGCGGTGCGCTCGACAATGGTATCGCCCGACGCATTGATGCTGCCCAATTGATCGAGCGTGCGTGCGATCCCGCCATATATGGTGCGCGATCCGAGTACCGGGCAGGAGGCCGGGTCGACCGGCCAATCGGCAATCGCCGCGTCATAGCGAAGCGCAAAGGACCGGGCGCCGTGCATGATCGGCACACCCCATTTTGCCAGCGGGCTTGGCGCGGTTCCCTTGGCCCGGCGGGTGCGAAGGCTGCGGACCGGAAGGGGCGTGTCCGCCGTGCTGCTCGATTGCAGCAGCACATGCACATAGACGAGCAGCGCCTCAAGCGAGAAGAGAATGAACGGATCATCCTTGGCGATGGCATAGGGAAATTCGCTGCCATCCATGACGAAGCACAGCTCCTCGCGCGCCTGCACCACCTGGTTGTAGCGGCCGCCATGGATAACATTGTAACTGGCGGCGAGGATATCGAGCATGTCGCGCACCGTCTTCGCGCTGCGGAGTCGATCGCGGATGAAATCGGATGTGCCGAGCATCAGCGGGCGGGCCGAGACGTTGATCGTCTCGTCGCCAATCGCGAGCGCGATCTGTTCGCTCAGCCGGAAATAATCGCCAAGGCTGACGCTGGCTTCGCCGCCGGTATCGAGCAGATCGCCGGGCAGGTGCGCAGCGCCGAGCACGGCCCGGCGGTCCAGCGCGGCCTCTTCGATAATCGCGCCCAGTGGCCGCAGGGTAGCTGCCGCCACACTGACACTGCCCAGACCATGCGCCTCGATCATCATGTCTTGCTCTATAGGCAAAGGCGCGGGCCGTGTCTCGCCACGACTCTTCGGGCCGCCTGTGCGCCGGACGCAAAAAAGCCGGCGCGGAGGGCCGCACCGGCTTTTTCGTTTCAGTTGGTCGGGCTCGACTAGAAGCCGAACCGCGCAGAAACGCCGTAGAAACGCGGTGCACCCGGATAACCGGCAAAGGTGCCGGTCTGTTCGGGAACCGCGAATGTCTGGACGTTGTAATAGGTGTCCAGCAGATTCTCGACGAACAGTTCGATCCGCCAGGTTTCATCCGACGATACAACGCCGATCCGGGCATTGATGATGCCATAGGCTTCGTTGTCGACAATGCCGCGACCAGCCGCACTGGTTGCCGTGCTGCTGTTGAAGCGGCCATCGATATGGAGCAGGCCGTCAAGGCTATCGGTCAGCGGCGGGGTCCAGGTGGCCGCACCGGTCAGCGTGTGCCGCGGTACGTTCACAAGCTGCAGGCCCTGATCGCCGTCCAGCGGTGTGCCGGCAAGATTGCTGCTCGGATCGAAGGCCGCGTCGGTCAAGGCATAGCCGAACTGGAAGGTCAGGTCGCGCACCGGGCGGACCGTCGCATCAATCTCGAAACCCTTGGAGATCGTCTGCTCGACATTCTGCACAAAGAAGCTCGTGCCCGAGAAAACCAGCTGCTGATAGTTTGTGAAGTCCTGATAGAAAGCGGCGACGTTGAACGTGAATTCGCGGCCCCAATTGGTTTTCAGGCCAACTTCATAGGCATCAACGGTTTCGGCTTCGAACTGCAGATCGGTGAGCTGTGGTCCGTTGCCGCCCAGCAGCACCGTGTCAAAACCGGCGCGGTCAAGATTGTAACCGCCCGATTTATAGCCGCGGTCATAGGCTGCATAAACCAGCACATCCGGGTTGACCTGATAGGCGAGGCGCACCGTGCCGGTGAACTCGTCATCGCTGAAGCCGCCGGCATAATTGCCGTTGAATTCGCTGTTCACCGTTGGGTTACAGGCAAGCAGGAAGGCATCGGGCACATTGGCGAGGATCAGGCCCGCATAGGGTGCGTTGGCCGGATCGGCGAAGAATCCGCAGGCCGGGACATTGGCGTTGAGGCTGGCCGCAATGTCCTTTTCCTCATGGTTCCAGCGCAGGCCAAGGGTCAGCGACAGCTCGTCCGTAATGTCGATGACATTATGGGTGAAGAGCGCGATTGCCTCGGTATCGACCGTGTAATTGTCGGCCTGCTGGCCGGAGCCGGACGGATTGCCCGGCAGCGGCGTGTTGAACAGCGCGAACAATGCCGGGTTCTGGGCTGCTGCGGCTGCAAGCTGCGGGTTGGTGGCGAGCAGCACCTGTCCAAATTCAGGAACCGTCGGGCCGAAGCTGTCGAAAAATTCAAAGCCCGCCGCCGGATTGAAGGCGAACAGTGCATCGACATATTGGTTGGCCTGCGCACCAAAGCGGACAGTGTCACGCAGGGTCAGCGTTTCATTCAGGTAGAAACCGCCGACCAGCCAGTCGAGCCGGTCATTGAATGCGGTGCCCTGGATCCGGATTTCCTGGGTGAAATCTTCCAGACCCGTCCGATAACCATCGCGATAGGCGCGGTCGGCACCGGAGAAATCAATGTCCTGATTGCGCAGTGAGCGCCAATCCCGGAATGCGGTGATCGAGGTCAGGGTGAAGGCGTCGGCCTCATAGTCGATCTGTGCTGAAACGCCCCATTCCTGAACCGCTTCATTATAGTTGCGGCCTGGCGTGATCGCCATCGTGCGGTCTTCAGGATCGGCGGTCACGATACCGGCATTGCCAGCAAGGCCCGCGATCAGGTTGAGCGCACCGGCGGTCGGGCCGGAAACCAGATTAACGGCGCCGCAGCATTCCTCATCGGTTTCGGCATAGTCGGCGATGATGCGGATGGTCAGGCGCTCATTCTCGAACAGGCCCTGGCCGCGCACGGCGTAGCGATCGATCGTGTTGATGTCGCGGCCCGAATTAACGTCAGTGATATAGCCGTCACGCTGGCGATAGACACCGTCGAGGCGCAGCGCGATCATATCGTTGACCGGTCCGGTGATGCCGCCGCGCAGCTCATAGGCGTCGAAATTGCCATAGCTGCCTTCGACGAAACCGCCGAGATCGAATTCGGGCATCTGGGTGGTGACGCTGAGCGCACCGGCAGACGTGTTGCGACCGAACAGCGTGCCCTGTGGGCCGCGCAATATTTCGACGCGCTCGATAGGCGGCAACTCGCTCAGCGCAACACCGGCGCGGGCGCGGTAGACGCCGTCGATAAACACGCCGACAGCCGGTTCGAAGCCCGGATTGTCACCGGCCGTACCGATACCGCGGATCGAAAGTGCGGTGGCGTTGGATGAGGACTGGCCCGTCGTCGCAACAAGGCTTGGGGCGAGCTGCGAGAAATCGCGGATATCGTCCACGCCTGCATTGCGGACGAGATCGCCGCTGATCACCGAGACGGAAATCGGAACGCTCTGCACGTCTTCCGAGCGCCGCGTCGCGGTGACGAGGATGATATTGGAATCGAAATTGTCGCCTTCGTCGGCGGCGTCTTCTGCCGTGTCCGCCATAGGCTGGCCGGTATCCGTCTGGGCATGAAGCGGAGCGGTGCCGAAAGTGATGGCAGCACTGGCGAGGAGAATGGACTTTTTCACAATGGAATCCTTGTTGCTTGGTATAGTGGGGGGGCGAGGCAGGGATGACGGCGCAGCCACGGGCTGCGGACGTCGCTATCTCGGATATTGAAGCAGGTGCCGGATCTCGATCCGGAGGGCGCCGAGGGGAGTCGGCCCTTTCAGCGGTCGGGGGACCGCAAATGTCGATGTCATGGTACGCAGACTCTCCATATTCGGCAGTTCTATCCGGCGCGGCATGCTCGGGACCCCTCTTCCCGCCCGCCATGAAATTGTATCCAATGGCCGGATTGCGATGCCGCATTGCCGGGCAAAACGCCCTATTGCATTCGAACTCTATTTTATAACGAAATTGCTTTGCATATGGTAAACATCGGAATCAAGACGGAAAATCATCGCGTGGTTTCGATGTGTCTATAGGGACACAGCGCTTTTCCGGTCTGCGAGATGCTGTTTCACCATGCCGACCGACGCGGGCAAACACCCCGAAGTGGCGGTGGTGGAGCTAGGGGGATTCGAACCCCCGACCTCTGCATTGCGAACGCAGCGCTCTCCCAACTGAGCTACAGCCCCGTACCACCGGAATGGCTGCCGTGTCGGGCAGCGGCCCATATTTAACAATGGCCGGATATTCGCGCAATATGGCGATTGGCCGATACGGACATTTTGAGCGGACGGGCGGGATCCCGCCCTGTCCTTCGCCATTCATCCTGCTATCATCGGTTTCAATAAAAAACCCGAATCGCTTGATAGGAGAATATTATGGCCCGCGCCTGGCACCTGAAATCCCGCCCTGAAGCTATGCCCGCCCCCGAACATTTCGAGCTCAAGGACTTTGAGCAGACGCCGATGGGCGATGGCATGATCCGGGTCGCCAATCAGTGGCTCTCGGTCGATCCCTATATGCGCGGCCGGATGCGCGACGTGAAAAGCTATGTGCCTCCCTTTGCGATCGGTGAACCGCTGCAGGGCGGCGCGATTGGCGAAGTGGTTGAAAGCAATGCAGACGGTTTCGCGGTTGGCGACATGGTCCAGCATATGGCCGGCTGGCGTGATGAGGCCGTGGTCAATGCAGCCGAAGCCCAGAAGCTTCCTGATCTCGGCATCCCCATCCAGTCCTTTCTCGGCTTTCTCGGCATGCCGGGGATGACGGCCTATTTTGGCCTGCTCGATGTCGCTAGCGCCAAGGAAGGCGACACCGTATTCGTTTCCGGCGCGGCTGGCGCGGTCGGCTCTACGGTCATCCAGATTGCCAAGGCCAAGGGCATGACCGCGATCGGCTCGGCCGGCGGCGCGGACAAATGCGACTGGGTCAAATCGCTCGGTGCTGACGCGGTGGTCGATTATAAGACAGACGGCGCGCTGATGCCCAAGCTGATGAAGGCTGCGCCGGGCGGCATCGATGTCTATTTTGACAATGTCGGCGGGGAGCATCTGGATGCTGCCTTTGCAGTCGCCAATCCCGGCGCGCGCTTCGCAGAATGCGGGATGATCTCGGCCTATAACAGCACCGAACCGATGGAATTTCAGTATATCATGAACATCATCGGCAAGGGCCTGAATGTTCGCGGCTTTATCGTCACCCAGTTCATGGACCGGATGGGCGAATTCCACGCCGATATGGGCGCGATGCTGCAGGCCGGAAAACTGACGAGCCAGGAAACCGTGCATGAGGGCCTGGAAAGCCAGGTCGATGCGTTTATCGGGCTGTTCACCGGCGGCAACACCGGCAAGATGCTGGTGAAGATCTAGCGGGAAGAGAGTTGTTTTGCGGACTCAACCCTAAAGTTGAGTGCCGCAACCGGATTGTGTCAGACCTTCGTCTTCGCCTCGGGCGCCAGTGCGGCTAGCTTCCGATGGGAAGGTTTTGACACAATCATTCCGGTGCCAGAATATCCATCGCAGCCACCACCAGTGCTTCTGTTGCCGTGCTGATCACAGCCTCGGCATCGGGAGCCCATAGCCCGCTATGGAGTGATGGCAGCTGGATTTCGCCGCGCTGAGCCGCTTCCCAGCGATCTATTGGCACCCCGCCCACCCAGAACAGCACGCTCTGGATATTGTCACGATCTGCGCGCCAGTAGCGGCTGAAATCTTCGCCGCCCATAACCGGTTCACCTTCCAGCACCCGTTCCTCGCCAAAGCGCCCGCGCCAGACGCTCATCAGCTCTCCGGTGAGTTCGAGCGTATTGAAGACGGCCGGGGTGAATTCGTTGCGGCGGGTGACTTCCGGCATCAGGTCCTCGGGCAATCCTGCGACCACCCCTTCGCCCTGCGCGATCCGCTCAATACCGGTCAGGAGTTGCTCGCGCACTTCATCGGTATAGCTGCGCACGGTGAGGAGCAGCTGAGCCTCGTTCGAAATGATATTATGCTTGGACCCGGCCCGGAAGCTGCCAACCGTAACCACGGCGGGCTGCTGGGGATCGACTTCGCGGCTCACCAAGGTTTGCAGCGCGCCGACAATCCGCGAGCCCAGCACGATTGGATCGCGGGTTGTGTGCGGATAGGCGCCGTGGCCACCAACCCCGTGAACCGTGATATCGACGCTGTCGACATTGGCCATCGCAAAGCCCGGCACGACACCGATGGAGCCAGCCGGGGCCGATGCGGAATCATGAAAGGCGAGGGCAAAGTCCGGCTTTGGAAAACGCTCATAGAGCCCGTCTTCCAGCATCATCCGCGCACCTGCACCGCGCTCTTCGGCGGGCTGCAATATCGCCACCAAGGTGCCCGACCACTGATCGCGCCGCGCCACAAGCTGCCGCGCTGCGCCGACCCATGCGGCCATATGTGTGTCATGACCGCAGGCATGCATGACCGGCGATTCAATGCCTTCATCGGTGGTCGCGACGACCTGGCTGGCGAATTCCAGCCCGGTTTGCTCGGCAACCGGAAGCCCGTCCATATCCGCGCGCATCAGCAGCACCGGCCCGGGGCCGTTTTCCATCACCGCTACAACGCCGTGACCACCAACTCCGGTTGTCACGTCAAAGCCAAGCTCCTCGGCAATTGCGGCCAGCCGCGCGGCGGTTTGCTCTTCCTGGAAGGACAGTTCCGGATTGGTGTGGAGATAGCGATAAAGCTCCATCAGTTCAGGCATGTCGGCGGTCACCGCATCGCTCAGCTCATCGGCATAGGCGGGTGACGCAAAAAGCAGAGGAAGGGCGTAAATCAGGCGGCGCATGTGTCTTCTCCCAAGTTCGGATAGTCTTTTATTCGATAGTGGTGCCGATGGACTGCTGGCCTTCCGGCACCAGCTCGATCACATCGACCAGCGATTCAAAACTCGGCTCTGGCAGAATGATCCGCCAGCGCGCATCGCCAATCCGTTCCAGCGTTCCCGCCATGTCGCGATTGGCATCCCGGCCATA
>CAJQMX010000146.1 GCA_905479515.1 uncultured Parasphingopyxis sp. | reverse complement strand
CCCAGAATGTGTGACCATGATCGCGCTGCCAGCCAGCGAATTTATCAATCATCTCATTCGTCTTGTCGCGCGTCTGAACGCCCAGCAGCCAGCGCATGACATTGGGCTGCGAATTCACATGCGCAAACATCGGCTCGCGGTCACTATCCTGCCAATTGCGCAGGATCAGACGTTCAGTTTCAATCTGCATGGCCGCGTCTTCCTATGCGGCAAGAAGCCGTGCTGCATGGAGCGCATGATAGGTCAGCACGCCGGACGCCCCTGCCCGCTTGAACGCCAGCAAGGTTTCCAGCACCAGTGCATCGCGGTCTCCGATACCAGCGGCAACCGCCGCCTCGATCATCGCATATTCGCCGGACACCTGATACGCATAGACCGGCACTTCAAACCGCTCCTTCACGCGGCGCAGAATGTCCAGATAGGGGAGCCCGGGCTTCACCATCACGCTATCCGCACCCTCGGCAATATCCAGCGCCACTTCGCGCAACGCTTCCTCGCTATTGGCCGGGTCCATCTGATAGGTTTTCTTGTCGCCCTTCAGCAGCCCGCCGCTGCCCACGGCATCGCGGAACGGCCCGTAAAAGGCACTCGCATATTTGGCCGCATAGGCCATGATCTGCACATTGGTATGGCCTTCATCCTCCAGCGCTGCGCGAATCGCGCCGACCCGGCCATCCATCATGTCAGACGGGGCGACGATATCGGCCCCGGCCTGCACCTGGTTCAGCGCCTGTTCGACAAGGATCGAGACCGTGTCATCGTTGAGAACCCTGCCATCCTTGCTGACCAGCCCGTCCTGCCCGTGCGCCGTATAGGGATCGAGCGCGACATCGGTGAGGATGCCGATATCGGCCCCCAGCGCGTCCTTGATCGCGCCAATCGCCCGGCACATCAGATTGTCCGGGTTCAGCGCCTCATCGCCCTTGTCGGACCGCAAATCGGGCTGGGTATTGGGAAACAGCGCCACACAGGGGATGCCCGCATCACGCGCTTCGGCAGCGCGGTCGGCAATCTGGGCAACCGGCCAGCGGGATACGCCCGGCATGGTCGCGATCGGCTGTTCCTCATCGCCGTCTGTGACGAAAAGCGGCCAGATCAGGTCTGACGGGTGAAGTCTGTTTTCGGTGACCATGGCACGCGACCATGATGTGGCGCGCGTGCGGCGCATGCGCAGAGCGGGATAGGAGGGGTTTGTCATGGGACGGGGTTTAGCGGGCAAATGCACCGCATTCTAGCATTTCCGTCATCCATATACGGCAAGCTCGATCCGCATCCCGTCTGGATCCCTGAAAAATACCGCCCGGTCATCGTCAAAATTCTGGATAGCGGGAACATCAAAGCCCGCTGCGCCCATCGCCGCACGTACCGCCTCCAGTGCATCCATGGTCGGCGCCGTGAAGCCGAGATGGTTGAGCCCTGCCCCGAACCGTTCATACGCCCGCGTTTCGGGCTCGGCTTCGCGCAGATCCACCGCCAAACCATTATCATTGGTCCAGACATGATCCCGCTGCTTGGTAAAGCCGATCAGGGTCAGCATCGCATCATACCAGCGGACACTGACCGCGATATCACTCGCAAGAATAACGATATGATCGAGCTTCAATCCGCCCCCTAACCGAGCCGTTCCAGCGCCGCCTTGAGCCGTTCGGCCTCGGCAGCCTTTTCCGCATGATCGGCCCGAGCCTTCTCCACCGCTTCGGGCTTTGCCTTTTCCACGAATTGCGGATTGGAGAGCCGCTTGTCGAGCGAGGCCACTTCCTTTTCTGCGGCTTCCAGCGCCTTGGCTAGACGCGCCTTTTCAGCGTCTAGATCGATCACGCCTTCAAGCGGAATTACATAGGTGGCTTCATCGACAGGAACCTGTGCCGCGCTGCCTTCCGGCGGCGTGTCGGTGCTGACTTTCTCGATACGACCAACCCGGGCCAGTGCTGCCGATTGCCGTGCAAGGCGTTCAAGCGTCGCATCCGATGCATCGCGGACATGAACGGTTAGCTTTGCGCCCGGCGGGATATTGAGCTCGGCCCGCGCGGTGCGGGTTTCACTGATCAGCTTGATCAGCCAGCCTATTTCGCTTGCGGCTTCGGCGTCAATTTCTGCGCGAGGATCAGGCCATTTGGCAACGATGATATCGTAGCGCCGTTCACCCATCGCATGCCACAGCTCTTCGGTGATGAAGGGCATGAACGGGTGGAGCATCACCAAGATCTGGTCGAGCACCCAGCCCGCGACCTCACGGCATTCCTCGGCGCCTTCACCATCCATCTCAGGCTTGATCAGCTCCAGATACCAGTCGCAGAATTTGTCCCAGACGAAATGGTAGATCGTGTCCGCCGCGCCATCGAAGCGCAGATCGTCGAGCGCCTTGTTGAGGGCGTGCAGCGTCGTGACCGTTTCTGAGATGATCCAGCGATTGACCGGCAGGGTCGCCTCGGGCGCAGCCAGTGTCTTGCTCGCGCCGATGCCGTTGGACTGGCAGAAGCGCGAGGCATTCCACAGCTTGGTCGCGAAGTTGCGATAACCCTCGACCCGCTTCTCATCCATCTTGATGTCGCGGCCCTGGCTTTCCATCGCCGCCATGAAAAAGCGCAGCGCGTCCGCGCCATATTGATCAATCAGCCCGAGCGGATCGACGGTATTGCCCTTGGATTTGGACATTTTCTGCCCATCAGCGGCGCGTACCAGCCCGTGCAGATAAAGCGTGTGAAACGGCACTTCGCCCATTAGATGCAGTCCCTGCATCATCATCCGCGCATCCCAGAAGAACAGGATATCGAAACCGGAGATCAGGACATTGTTCGGGTAATGGCGCTTCAGGTCATGCGTTTCCTCGGGCCAGCCAAGCGTTGCAAAGGGCCAGAGGCCGGAAGAGAACCATGTGTCGAGGACGTCATTGTCCTGCGTTAGAGCAACGCCCTCTCCCGCCTGTCGCTGAGCTTCAGTTTCATCAGCGGCAACGTAGAAATTCCCATCCGTATCATACCAAGCCGGAATCCGGTGGCCCCACCAAAGCTGACGGGACACGCACCAGGGCTGGATATTCTCCATCCAGTTGAAGAAGGTCTTCTCCCAGCTTTTCGGGACAATATCGATTTCGCCGGAGCGGACCTTGGCCATTGGTTCGACGGCCAGTTTCTCTGCATCGACATACCATTGATCGGTGAGCCAGGGCTCGATCACGACATTGGAGCGATCGCCATAGGGCGTCGCGATGGTGCGCGGCTCGGCGTCCTGCTCCTGCATTTCGCCATCCTTGTCCTTGGTGACATGCGGGATCAGGCAACCCAGTTCCTTCATCCGCGCAACAACAAGCTCACGCGCGCCGTCGACATCATCGCGGCGGAAGCGGTGCAGGCCGATAAACTCGTCAGGCACCAGCCCGTCCGCCGTCTGGCAGACATTGGCTTCGGCATCGAGCATGTTGAACATCTCGGCCGCCGCAAAGCCCGCACGTTTGCCAACCTCGAAATCGTTGAAATCATGGCCGGGCGTGATCTTCACCGCACCGCTGCCCAGTTCGGGATCGGCATGTTCGTCAGCCACAATAGCGACACGCCGTCCCGTGATCGGCAGCACGACCTGCTTGCCGACAACGCTCGCATAGCGCTCGTCACTCGGATGCACGGCAACCGCCATATCGGCGAGCATGGTTTCGGGCCGCGTGGTCGCGACCTCGATATAGTCATTGCCGTTGTCCAGCGTGACACCATCGGCGAGCGGATATTTGAAATGCCAGAATTTGCCGGGGAGATCCTGCGTCTCGACCTCAAGGTCTGAAATCGCGGTCTTGAGACCCGGATCCCAGTTCACAAGCCGTTTATCCCGATAGATCAGGCCATCATTATAGAGATCAACAAACACCTTGGTGACGGCTTTGGTAAAGCCCTCGTCCATCGTGAAACGTTCATTGCTCCAGTCCATCGAGCAACCAAGGCGGCGGAGCTGGCCGGTAATCTCACCGCCGCTCTCTTCCTTCCACTCCCAGACCTTTTCGATAAATTCTTCGCGGCTGAAATCGGTGCGCTTCTGCTGTTTCTCGTTGAGCTGCCGCTCGACGACCATCTGCGTCGCGATGCCCGCATGATCGGTGCCAACAACCCAGAGCGCATCCTTGCCCAGCATCCGCTGATGCCGGACGAGAATGTCCTGCAGCGTATTGTCGAGCGCATGGCCGATATGGAGGCTGCCCGTCACGTTTGGCGGTGGGTTTACGATCGTCCAGGGATCGGCTTCGGGCCGGTCAGGGCGGAACAGCCCTTCCTCTTCCCAATGGGCATACCAGCGTGCCTCAATGGCCGCAGGATCGAAATGTTTGGGTAGTTCGGTCATAGCGATCAGCCGTTAGCAAGCGAGATCGCACCGCGCCACAGGCTTTTCGCCGGAAAGAGATGCCGGTTATTGCGTCGTCAGGGATGCCGAGATGCGCTGATCCAGCTGATCGAGCGAAAAGGGTTTGAGCAATAGCGCCGTATGGTCACCGATATCGCGCATGCTGCGATGCCTGGGAAAGCCTGTCGCGAGGACCGTCGGAATGTGGAAATTCGTGCTGACCGTGTTCGCGAGCTCGATGCCATTAATCTCACCGGGCATCACGACATCGGTAATCACCAGCGCAATGTCATTGGGCTCGGCCAGGATCTGTAATGCGTCTCGACCATTCTGTGCGGTGATCGCGAGATAACCGAGACTTTCGACCATATCGGCCATGGTTTGCAGCACATCCGGATGGTCATCAACAATCAGCACGCCGTTGGGGTCTGGGCTTTCTCCCCCGTTCAGCATTATGGGATTTGACGGTTCGAACATGGTAAACCAACGGCTAACCATCATCGTCGTTCCACCCGAAATCGGGTTAAGCGCTCAATTGGGGCTCATGCGAGACGGGTGACACCGCCAGATTCGGTGACTTTCGCCGCAAGTGCGAAACTCGCTATGCGAACAGTTGGCGCCTATGTGCCGCGGCTAATTTCTGTCGAGCGCGTTGCCGATACACTGATCAAGTTCTTCAATCAGAAAGGGCTTCAGCAACACATCATATTTGCCAAGGCTTTCGGTTGTCACCTTGTGATGTGGAAAGCCACTGATAAGAATTGTCTTGATGCCGGCCATCTCCTTGGCGAATTCGGCGATATCCGCACCGCCAAGCTCGCCAGGCATCACCACATCGGAAACCACAATGTTGATTTCAGGATTGGTCGCCAGAACGTCGAGCGCGGCGGCTGCTTCCGATTTGACGATAACAGTGTAGCCACTCTCTTCCAGCAACTCCTGCATCACCTCAGCGACCTCAAGCTGGTCATCAACCAGAAGCACGGTGATGTTGTTGGAGTGTTTTTTCGAGCGATCCGCGTCAGCGAATTTCCTGAGGAGTTTTGCAAAAGCCATGGACCCCGAACGAAAAGATTGGGGACAAGTTCCCCGCATTTCTCGGCCATTATTCCTAGGTGGTTAACGTCAGTGCGGCCATTCCGGCTGTTTGAGGCATGACGAGCCGCCGAACAGCAATGTTTATCGATATATTTCAGATATTTATGTGATTTTCCGAAGTGCGGAGTGGTAAAATAATACGGCTTCCAAAGCGTTAATAGCAACGCCATTTTCTTAAAATAACTACCGGTCCGGCTATCCCTATTCGTCCAGCACTGCTCGGATCCGCTCCCCAAGCTCATCCATGCCAAAGGGTTTGAGGATAACATTGAAGCGACCAAATTGGTCAGACGGTATGGCTTTGTCGGCAAAGCCGGTAACGAGAACGGCCTTCATCCCCATCTCATTTTGAACCCGCTGCGCAAGATCGGCGCCATTAAGCGAACCCGGCATAACGATATCGGTCAACAAAAGGTCGATATCATCCCGATCCTTCAGGATATCGAGCGCGGTTTGCGCATTGCTGGCATAGATAACCGAATAGCCAAGCTCCTCGAGCATAGCTTGGGCAACTTCTGCGACATCCTCCTGATCTTCCACAAACAGGATTGTTTCGCCGCCTCGTTCGGTTCCATTTCCCTTCACAGCCATCCCTTTTTCAATTTCAATCCATAAACAAACAGTTAACGAATTGGTTCCCGTAGCGCGTGGCGGTGTTCCCCCTATTGCGCGACATCACTCCCCGTCCATCGTGCTACCCAATCATACACGGTGTGATGCCATTGCAAACTATTTCGAGGCGAAAGAATCCAGTGATTTTCGTCGGGGAAAACCAGCAATTCAGAAGCGATTCCCTGCCTCTGAAGTGCTGTGAACGCTGCAAGGCTTTGACTATAGGGGATTCTGAAATCCCGCTCGCCGTGGATAACCAGCATCGGCGTCTGCCATTCTTCAACGTGATGCACCGGGTTCCAGCGCTCATATGCCTCTTCACGATCAAAATAGGGCCCGCCGAAATCATGCTCGGGAAACCATAATTCTTCCGTGGAATAATAGAATTGGCGAAGATCGAAAATGCCGGCATGATTGACGAGGCAATCGAACCGGTCGGCCCAGTTGCCGGCGATCCAGTTCATCATATAGCCGCCATAGGATGCACCCAGAGCGCAGACCCGCTCCCCGTCCATCCACGGATTTTCCTCAAGCACGGCTTCAAGCCCTAGCTGAAGATCGCGCAGCGGCTTGCCGCCCCAATCATTGTTGATGCTGTCGGCAAAGGCCTGCCCATATCCGGTGCTGCCGTGGAAATCGATGGTGACGGCAGCATAGCCCTGCGCCGCCATTGCGGCCGGGTTCCAGCGATAGGACCAGCTGTTGCTGAACGACCCCTGAGGGCCGCCATGTACAAACAGCGCGACCGGAACTTGCTGCCCCTCGGCAAGGCCTGCTGGCCTGAATATCTGGCCATGCACGGTGTCACCGCCCGCACCCCGGAATGAGAATTCTTCCCGATCCGGCATATCGATGTCGGCAAGCTGTGCACCGTTTACATTGGTCAGCTGCTCCATGGCGCCGTCAGGGCTCAGGCGGAAAAGATCAGCCGGAGCAAGCGCGCTGGCCATCGAGACTATCAACGATCCATCCACCTGCGGCGCGATCGAGCCAATCGAGCCAGCGCCGGAAACCCGCTCGATCGTTCCTTGCGCCAATGCATAACGGAAAACAGCTGTATCCAAGCCTTCCTGTGCCACGACCCACAGCGACTGAATATCTGCCGACCAGGCGATGCCCTGGACACTGCGGTCCCAATTCGCGGTAAGCGCCCGCGTTTCACCGGTAATCAGATCGCGCAGATGGAGAACGGTCCGATCGGCCTCATAGCCGGGCCGGGCCATCGCGACATACGCCAGATAGCGGCCATCGGGCGATGGGGTTGGCAGGGAATCGAGCGCCTCATTGTCCGCCGTGAGCAGCTCGGGCGCGCTCGATCCATCCGCCGAGATGCGGTAAATATCGAGGTCAGTAGAAGTCGGTTCGGTGGGGCCGGCTTCGCGCAGCGTGAAGAACAGCGATGCACCGGACGGATGCCAGGCAATTTCTTCGCCGCCGCCAAAGGGACGGCTCGGCGTATCCCCGTTAAGAGGCCGTGAAACGACAGCCCCCTCCCCGGTTGTCACGCCGTCGGCCAGGGCAAAGGTTACGAGACGGGACTGCGTGCCATCATTCCAGCTGCTCCAGTGCCGCACGAAAATTTCGTCATAAGCGCGCCCGCTTCCTGCGTTTTCGGCATCTGCCTCATCAGGACAGCTTACCGCCATGCATTCGGGGTTCTCATCGAACCACAGCGCGATCCGGTCGCCGTCGGGGGCAATGCTGAAACCTGCAACATCCGCCTCAACATTGGTCACCTGCTCGGCATCGCCCGCACCCAGCGGCGCGCGCCAGACCTGGCTCGATCCGCTGCGATCCGACAGATAGTAGAGCGCCGAGCCATCTGCCGAAAAGGCCGGCGAATTTTCATTCGCATCGCCGGATGCACGCCAGCGCTGCGGGGCAGAAGCCGTTTGGCTCAGGTCGAGCAGCCAGAGATCGCTATTCCGTCCATTGGACTCGAGATCCGTCTCGCTCATCGCAAAGACCAGTGTAGAGCCATCCGCCGTCACGGAGCTGCCGCCAAGGCGACTCAGCTGAACCAGATCTTCAGGCGTGAAATTTCGTGCAGTTGCAGGGGCACAAACAAGGGCAACGGCCGCCACAAGGCCGACTTGGGCAATTCGGTTCATAAATTGAAGTGATAGCGCCGTGCCGCGCTTGCGCAAGGCGATTTACCCCCGGTTGGCGGTAATTTTCGCAATTTCGCGGGCGACCATCTCTTCCACCAATGTGGGGAGATTCTCGTCGAGCCATTCCTTGAGCAAGGGCCGCAGCATTTCGCGGACCAAGCCTTCAAGCGGATGGGCAGTGTCGGAATTTCCGACCTGAGACACGGGATTTGCAATTGCCGAAAGCGCGGCAAGAGCGGCCTGACTGGCCCTGACTGTCTCACTAGAGGCAATTGCCGCCGCATCATCTTCGGCTTCAACCGCTTCATTATGTGCCGATTCCGGCTCACACTGATCGGTCAGCTCCAGAACATCATCAGATGCGGATGGTTCGGGAATCGGGTCGGCTACGGGCGGTTCTGGTCGACTGCGCCGCGGACGGACATCGCGCTCGGAAACGGCGGTTTCGCCATCTTCCGCGATGATCTTTTTGATGGAAGCCAGTATCTCTTCCATCGTCGGTTCATGGTTAACGTCGCCCATTTCCGCGACATGCCTCAATTTTCGGGGCTTGTCACCACACGTTCGGGATTATCCACCGTGCGTGTCGATTGAGTCACAGGGCTGGGATTGTCGTCCCAGTCGAACCAGCGACCATCGACCCGGTCATAATTGGCCGTCGCATCGTAAAGCGCGCCGCCATCAAGACCCAGATCGCCCGCCTCGGCCTTGCCCATCGCCGCCAGCAGGTTGAAACCGGCGACATAGGCGTTGCGGCGCGCGGTCACGAGATCGACCTGACTGTTCAACAGTTCCTGTTCAGCGTTAAGAATGTCCAATATCGTTCTCAGGCCAACGGAATTTTCTGCGCGAACCCCTTCCAGAGCCAGCTCATTGGCTTCCGCCGCGGTCTGGGTGGATTCAATCACCTGCAATGTTGCGCGATAGCGCGAAAAAGCAGCACGGACATCGGCGACGACCGCGCGTTCCGTAGCAATCACCGTTTCCATCGACTGGGCAGACAGGGCCTGTGCCTGACGAACCTGCGCCGAGGGCCCGCCACCCTGATAGAGGGGCAACGTAGCCTGCAAGCCTACCGTAGCGGTGGTTTCTTCCTGAACGAACTGATTGCCGATCGGACCACCAAGCGTGTTCAGGAAGTTGTTGTAATTGCCCCGTGCGAAGGCCGAAAGCCTGGGAAGCCGGCTGCCGCGCGCCGCGCCGATGTCTCGACGGGCTGCTTCAGCGCTAAGTTGGGCCGCGATCAGGTCTGGATTATGGACAATCGCAATGTCTTCGGCGGCATCAGGCGTATCGGGAAGATCAGGCAAGGGCGGCGGCGGATCAAGCGTTTCTGGCCAATCGCCAACGAGCCGCAAGTAATTTTCCTCCGCTACAGACAGCTCCGCCTGCGCCGTTTCCAGGCTCGCCCGGGCGTTGGACAGGCGCGCATCTGCCTGTGCAACATCGGTGCGGGTCAGATCACCAATTTCGAACCGATCGCGGGTTGCCTGCAAGTTCGTATCAAGCACGGTAACCTGATTGGCATTGAGCTCCACGATGTTGCGGTTGCTGATCACATCCAGATAGGCCGCCACGACCTGCGTGAAGAGGTTGGCTTCGGTGGACCGCAAATCCGCCTGCCCCGCTTCAGCACGGCTGCGAGCGGCTTCGATGCGGTTGCGAACGGTGCCGCCCTGATAGATTGGCAGTGTCGCTTCCAATTGTGCGCCTGTGTTCCGGCTTGGCGCGGTAAAGCTGTTCGCAGAAGTCCGCACATTTTCGTTATAGAAGCCCGTCGCATTCAGTGACGGCCGACCATCGGCGAGTGTGATGGGGATATTCTCGTCATTGGCCCGCTGCCCAGCCCTTGCTGCATTCAGCGTCGGATTGGATTCATAGGCCTGCAACAATGCGTCGCGCAGCGTTTCAGCCGAAGCTGGCGTCGACAGCATGAGAGCCGCCGATGCTGCGCCGATCAATAGAATTTTCGCTTTGGCCGCCATGGTCATCTTCCTAAAAAACAAATTCTGCAGGACGCTCAAAACCCGGAAGCGAAGCCGATTGCGCATCGACAAACGCAGCCGTTCCAAAGGCGGAGCCATGCTTTCGTCCATAAACCAGCCGGGTTATACCATCTTCGACCACGCCAGCGACAAGCCGCCCGCCATCGGCGAGCTGGTCAATCAGCGCTTCGGGCAAATGCTCAATCGCGCCATCGACGAGAATGGCATCATAAGGAGCCCCCTTGGCCCAGCCCTGCGCGAGATCGCCTTGCACCTGTTCGACATTGGGATAGGCCGCCAAGGCGTCCGCGCCGAGCGCCACCAGTGCTTCGTCTTCTTCAAGCGCGACCACCGATTTGGCGAGTTCCGCGCAAA
>CAJQMX010000145.1 GCA_905479515.1 uncultured Parasphingopyxis sp. | reverse complement strand
AGGATGGAGGCATAGGTGGACGGACGGCCGATCCCCAATTCTTCCATCTTCTTGACCAGACTCGCTTCCGAATAGCGCGGCGGCGGCTGGGTGAAATGCTGTTCGGCATCGACGCTCTTTTTGGCGGGTGCATCGCCTTCGCTCATCATCGGCAAAAGCTTGGAATCTTCATCGCCGTCATCATCACGGCCCTCGGTATAAAGCGCCATGAAACCGGGGAATTTGACGACCTGTCCGGTCGCCCGAAGCGCGGTCTGACCCGTGCCCTCTTCCATCTCGATAGTCGTACGCTCAAGCCGCGCGGACGCCATCTGGCTGGCCAGTGCGCGTTTGAATATGAGATCGTAGAGGCGCGCATGATCGCCGCCGCCTACCTTGTCGCGGGAGAAATCCGTCGGGCGAATCGCCTCATGGGCTTCCTGCGCATTTTTCGCCTTGGTTTTGTACATGCGCGGCTGGTCCGGGACGTAACTCGCATCATAGCGGTTCGCGATTGCACCGCGCGCCGCCGAAATCGCCGATCCATCCATCTGGACGCCGTCCGTCCGCATATAGGTGATCGCGCCATCCTCGTAGAGCTGCTGCGCGATGCTCATAGAGTGGCTCGCTGAAAAACCGAGCTTGCGCGAAGCTTCCTGCTGCATGGTCGACGTGGTGAAAGGCGGCGGCGGGTTGCGGGTCAGCGGCTTCGTTTCAACCGAAACAATCTTGAACAGCCCGGCTTCGACTTCGGCCTTGGCCGCTGTCGCATCGCCTTCGCTGCCAATCGTCAGACGGTCGATCTTGTCCCCGCGCCAGCGCACCAAGCGGGCTGTGAACTCCGTGCCATCCTGCTCCATCTGGGCAGCGATTGACCAATATTCCTGGGGCTTGAAGGCTTCGATCTCGCGTTCGCGTTCGACAATGAGCTTGAGCGAAACGGACTGAACGCGCCCGGCAGATTTTGCACCGGGAAGCTTGCGCCAAAGCACCGGGGAAAGCGTAAAGCCGACCAGATAATCGAGCGCGCGGCGGGCGCGATAGGCATCGACAAGATCATGATCCAGCTCGCGCGGATGGGCGATGGCATCAAGAACAGCGGCCTTGGTAATCGCGTTAAAGGCAACCCGCTCGACCTTGGCCGGGAGCGCCTTGCGCTTCCGTAGAACCTCCTGAACATGCCAGCTGATCGCTTCCCCTTCGCGGTCAGGGTCAGTCGCGAGGATCAGTTCATCGGAGTCCTTCGCCGCATCCGTGATCGCCTTGAGCTGCTTGGTCTTGTTGCCATAATTTTCCCATTTCATCGCGAACCCGTCTTCAGGATCAACCGACCCATCCTTGGGCGGCAAATCACGGACATGGCCATAGGATGCAAGGACGCGGTAATCGCCGCCAAGATATTTTTCGATGGTCTTCGCCTTGGCGGGCGACTCAACAACTACAAGTTTCATAAGGCTGGCAATTCTCTCAGTTCAGGCGGGGCTCTCATACGCGTACGAGGATGCGATGCAAATCGCGTTCGTCAAGCAAGATCTGAAAGACTCACCTTTCCGCCAGCATGGCGCTCAAGCCTTCCGGCCAGTTCAAGCTCCAGCAAAATCGTCTGTACGACTGATGGCGCCACGCTTGATTGACGAATCAATTCATCAACGGAAACCGCTACAGGTCCAAGCAATTCGGCAACCGTTTCACGCTCCCTTGCCTCGACATCTGGCGATATCGGCTCCTGCTGGAACGCGCTGTCGGGTTCCTGCATCTTGGGGACATCGAACGGCTGCAGCGTACTCAGCACATCCTCGACATTCTGGATCAGGGTGGCCCCGTCACGGATCAGCTGGTTGCAACCCTGCGCGCGCGGATCGAGCGGCGATCCGGGTACAGCCATCACTTCCCGCCCGAACTCATTGGCTTGCCGCGCGGTGATCAGCGAACCGGATTTGGGTGCAGCCTCAACTACGATCGTGCCCATGCCCAGCCCTGCGATGATCCGGTTGCGATAGGGGAAGTGCCGTGCCTTGGGTTCGCTGCCCGGCGGTTGTTCCGCCACCAACACACCGCGTTCGGCGATATCCTGTTGCAGTTCTTCATTCTCGGGCGGGTAGTGGACATCAATCCCCCCGGCGATCACGGCGATTGTTCCACTGTCGAGCGAGCCATTATGGGCAGCCGTGTCGATACCGCGTGCCAGGCCCGAAACAATAACATAGCCTTCTGCGCCCAGTTTATAGGCGAGTTCGCGCGCGAAACGGCGCGCGGCGGCCGATGCATTGCGCGCCCCGACCATCGCGATCAGTGGCTTTGCGAACAGGCTCAGATCGCCTCTGACAATGAGTGCGGGCGGTGCGGTCTGAATGTGCGTCAGCGGTGCCGGATAGGGGCGTTCGTGCAGGAAGATATAGCTTGCACCCAATCGCTCGACCTCGGCCATCTCTGCCTCGATAGCCCGTGGGTCTGCCAGCTTGGGAGCCCTGCCCCCGCCGCGCCGCGCCAGTTCGGGAATTGCATCCAGCGCTGCTTCTGCCGTTCCGAATCGCGCCAACAGTTGAGCATAGGTTACCGGACCGATATTGTGCGACCGGGCCAGCCGCAGCTTGGCCGCATGGCCCGCTTCAGCCATTTTTGGGTCCGCCAACCCTGGGTTCCTCACGCCGGATCAGGCGGCCGATATTGCTGCGATGCTTCCAGACGACGAGCAGAGCCAGCGCGGCAAACAGGAACATCAGCAATATATTGCCCTGCCAAAAGGCCGCCACCGGCAAGGCCAATGCGGCGCTTAGTCCCCCAAGTGAGGAAAAGCGGAACAGCGCTACCATGCCGAGCCAGACCAGCGCGAAAACGACCAGATAAATCCAGCCAAAGGCAAGCGCGATGCCCAGCAAAGTCGCCACGCCCTTGCCGCCATTGAACCTGAGCCAGATCGGATAGCAATGGCCGACAAAGGCGCCGAGCGCCGCCAGCCGCATCATCTGCTCCGGATCACCGCCCAGATAGGGCGCCAGCGTCACAGCCAGGAATCCCTTGGCCACATCCAGCAACAGGGTTGCCACCGCGAGACCCTTCCGGCCTGTCCTGAGCACATTGGTTGCGCCAATATTTCCCGATCCGATGGTGCGCAGATCCCCTGCTCCCGCCGCGCGGGTCAAAAGCAGCCCGAACGGAACGGAGCCGAACAGATAGCCGAGCAAAAGCGCGAGAGCCGGAGCCAACCAGAGCGGATTATCGAAAATGGCAAGCCTCCCCTGCTTCCTGTCTCACGGTAATAGCGTTCCTGCTCCGCGCTGCAATCGTTGCGGTACAAACCATCTTTTTGAAAAGCTGGTCCATTGCGAGCTTCGGTGACTGGCCATATGGCATGCGCTTATGGATGACGCGCAACCCTTGCTGCTTCTCGATACCGGAGTCGGCGGTCTTTCGATCCTCGGCCCGATCCGCAAATTGCTGCCCAACGCACCGATTGTTTATGCGCTCGATCAAGCCGGATTTCCCTATGGCCAGAAAACGGAAGCCGAGCTGGCTGCCCGCGTGCCTGCGCTCCTCGGGCGACTGGCCGAACATGTCGATGCCCGGCTCGCGGTCATCGCGTGCAACACGGCTTCAGTCATCGCGCTCGATCCGGTGCGCGCCGCACTCGCCATCCCGATTGTCGGAACGGTTCCGGCAATCAAGCCCGCCGCCGCGATTTCCACATCCCGCGTCATCGGCGTGCTGGGAACAGCCGGAACTGTCCGCCAGCCCTATGTCGACAATCTTTCGCGCGAATTCGCCAGCGATTGCACGGTAATCCGGTATGGCACGCATGAGCTGGTCGCGCTGGCCGAGCGCAAATTGCGCGGTCAGCCCACCGGCATTGCAGAGTACCGCGCCGTTCTCGATGGGTTGTTCAGCCAGGACAAAGGCGATGAAATCGATACCATCGTTCTGGCCTGCACCCATTTCCCGCTGGTCGAGGAGGAACTTGCCGAGGCGGCGGGACGCCCGATCTCTTTCGTCCATGGTGGAGAAGGCATTGCACGCCGGGTGGCTGACCTGACATCCGGGCAGCAATGGCCGGAGAAACCCGCGCCCGGACGTGCTATTTTCATCAGTGATGGAAGTGATCCTGAGCTGCTACGCCCCGGCCTGAAACAATATGGTATCGAGATTTTCGAGACGCTCTAGGCTTATTGCGAGTCGTTCGCGCTGGAAATGGCCGATTCCAGCCACTACATGGGCATCAATCCAAAAGTCGGGGAAGAATGTTGGACTATCAGCGCGTATTTTCGAAAGCCATCGAACGGCTCCACGAAGAGGGCCGCTATCGTGTCTTCATCGACATTCTGCGCAACAAGGGTGCCTATCCCAATGCGCGCTGTTTCGCCGGTCACAACGGGCCGAAGCCGATTACCGTCTGGTGCTCGAACGACTATCTGTCGATGGGACAACATCCAAAAGTTATCGAAGCGATGGAAGAGGCGCTGCACGATGTGGGGGCCGGATCGGGCGGCACGCGCAATATTGGCGGCAACACCCATTATCATATCGCGCTCGAAAACGAGCTTGCCGATCTGCATGGCAAGGAAGGCGCATTGCTCTTCACGTCAGGCTATATTTCGAACGAAGCGACGCTGACGACGCTCGGCAAATTGCTGCCCGGCTGCGTGATCTTTTCCGATGAACTCAACCATGCCTCGATGATTGCAGGCATCCGCAACGCGGGCTGCGAAAAGCATGTATGGCGGCACAATGATCTTGCCCATCTGGAAGAATTGCTGGCCGAGACTGATCCAGAGACACCGAAACTGATCGCTTTTGAAAGCGTCTATTCGATGGATGGTGATGTCGCGCCCATTGCCGAGATTTGCGATCTTGCCGACAAATATAACGCGCTGACCTATTGCGACGAAGTCCATGCCGTCGGCATGTATGGTCCGCGCGGCGGCGGTATCACCGATCGCGAAGAGATTGCGGATCGGGTGACGATTATCGAAGGCACGCTGGCCAAGGCCATCGGCGTGATGGGCGGCTATGTGGCGGCCGACCAGATGATCATCGATGTGATCCGCAGCTATGCGCCGGGCTTCATCTTCACGACCAGCCTGTCGCCCGTGCTTGTCGCCGGCGCGCTGGCAAGCGTCCGGCATCTCAAATCCTCGAATGAGGAACGCGACGGCCAGCAAGCCTCCGCCGCCCGGCTCAAGACGATGTTTGCCGAGGCAGGCCTGCCGGTGATGAACTCCACAACCCATATCGTGCCGCTGATGGTTGGTGATCCGGTCAACGCCAAGCGGATCAGCGATATCCTGCTCGCCGAATATGGCGTCTATGTGCAGCCGATCAATTACCCGACCGTGCCGCGCGGCACAGAGCGCCTGCGCTTCACGCCCGGCCCGACACACACGCCGGAAATGATGCGTGAGCTGACCGATGCCTTGGTCGAGATCTGGGATCGTATGGAGCTTCGGCTCGCTGCATAGAATCGACCCGGCAATAGCGAAAACAGGGACTGACGCGGGAATGGACCGAAATTAGCGACAGGCAAACCGCGTTCCGCCGCATCTTCGGGGCAACCATAATTGCTTTCGTATCGGGCATCAGCGTCTATTTTCTGGTTCAGTCAGTGGGTCCGGAAAGCGGCCTGATCAGCTTTTCTTTCCTCTTCATTCTGCCCGCCGTTCTCAGCGCATTTGTGGCCTATGTTGCCGATCCACTGGCCGGGCGCCCATGGACTTTCTATCTGCTCGTCCCCGCCTGGATTTTGGCGGGCACCGTGGCGGTTTCCATATTCATGCTGCAAGAAGGCGTGATCTGTATTCTGATGCTTTTGCCGCTTTGGGCAATGAGCGGCATGGCCGGATCCTTTCTTGTTTACACCCTTCGCAAAAAGGAGCGTGAACGCAGACAAAGCCAGCAGCAATCCCGGGTCTTCTCGGCAGCAATCCTGCTGCTTCCCTTGATTGCGATGCAGGCTGAAACGATGATCAACTGGCCACGGACCAGCTATTCGGTAACCCGGTCGATCGTCATCGAAGCCCCAGCAGAAGCCATCTGGCCGCTCGTCGAGGGCATTCCCGATGTGCAGCCGGGCGAAGGCCGATGGAACATTTCGCAGGACGTTATCGGCATTCCCCGGCCGCTCGGCGCAAGGCTGGAAGGCAGCGGCATTGGCGCGACACGCCATGCGCGCTGGGACCGGGAAATCCAATTCTCCGAGACAGTGACCGAATGGCAGGAAAATCGGCGCATCGGCTGGCAGTTCGATTTTGAGGAACCGAGCAATTGGGGCATCGCAGACCCCCATCTCCACCCGGACAGCTCCGTCGCTCGCATAGTGCGAGGGGGCTATACGATCGAGCCGCTTGGCCCCAATCGCACCCGCCTGTCATTGGATACCCATTATTGGGTGCGGACACCGGCCAACGCCTATTCCGCTCTATGGGGGCAATTGATATTGGGCGACCTGTCCAACAATTTGCTCGCGCTGATCCAGCAACGCGCCGAGCGGTCGTAGCCTGAGCCAGCCCGTCAGGGCGCAGCATATGACGCGTGCGTGGGTTGATCCGTCGAGCAAGTTGAAAACCCCGGAGAGATTGGGGTAAATCAGCGGTATGACGAATACAGCTTCCAAAGAATTCAGACACGCTATGCCGTCAGATCTCCGGGCGGTTCTCAATGCCGATCAGTCGCTTGAAGCCAAATGGGACGACCTGACTCCCTTAGCGCGCAACGAGTGGATTTGCTGGATGACCTCCGGCAAGAAGCAGGAGACGCGCGACAAACGCCTTGAACGGCTGCAGGAGGAAGTGAGCGAAGGCAAACGCCGACCTTGTTGCTGGCCCGGATGTCCCCACCGCAGGGAATCGGCGCAAAAATGGTTTAAAAGTTCAACTAGTTGAGTCGGATCGCGGAATAAACTCCAGGCGCCATCCTTCCCTCCACCATGTGTTAGAGTTGTGGAAAATCGCACAATGGGTGGTGGCGTCATCGCGCTTTAGGCCCTAAATGAGGCTCGCACCGCCCTTGGAGGCTATCATGCCCTATAGCATCGTCATTGCATCCGATCATGCCGCTCTTGAACTAAAGGCCGCCCTGTTCGCCTGGCTCGAAGAGCAGGGCCATGCGGTCAAGGATCTCGGCCCCTACTCTACCGATTCGGTCGATTACCCGGATTATGGCTATGCGCTGGCCGAAGCCGTGGCGTCTGACCATGTGGATTTCGGCGTGGCGCTGTGTGGATCGGGCATTGGTATCTCAATTGCCGTAAATCGCAATCCAGCCTGCCGCTGCGCGCTCGTTTCCGACAATCTTTCAGCCCGCCTTTCGCGTGAACATAATGATGCGAATGTGATCGCCATGGGCGCGCGCCTGATTGGCATTGAAACCGCCAAAGACTGTTTAGCCGCTTTTCTCGCCACCGATTTTGGCGGCGACCGTCATCAGCGCCGCGTCGACAAACTTTCGAACCCGGCCCCCGCAAAGGAATCCGCATGAGCACCAACCCTGCCAATCTCAACGATGTTCAGCCAGACGGCTTTTTCACCGACCGGGTCGGTACGACCGATCCCGATGTCGCCAATGCGCTGAAGGCAGAACTTACGCGTCAGCAGAAGCAGATCGAACTGATCGCGTCGGAAAATATCGTGTCCAAGGCGGTGCTCGAGGCTCAGGGCTCCGTGCTGACGAACAAATATGCCGAAGGCTATCCGGGCCGTCGTTATTATCAGGGCTGCGCGCCGTCCGACTCCGTTGAGACGCTGGCTATCGAACGCGCGAAACAGCTTTTCGGATGCGGCTTTGTCAATGTTCAGCCGCATTCGGGTGCGCAGGCCAATGGCGCGGTCATGCTGGCGCTGCTGACACCCGGGGATACGATCCTCGGCATGTCGCTCGATGCGGGCGGCCATCTCACGCACGGCGCGAAACCCGCCCAATCCGGCAAATGGTTCAACGCCATCCAGTATGGCGTGAAGGCGGACACCCATTTGATCGACTATGATCAGGTAGAAGCCCTCGCCAAGGAGCATCAGCCCAAGCTCATCATCGCGGGCGGCTCCGCCTATCCGCGGATCATCGATTTTGCCCGCTTCCGGGAGATCGCCGACATGGTTGGCGCCTATCTGATGGTCGATATGGCGCATTTTGCCGGGCTGGTAGCGACCGGCGTTCACCCCACGCCATTCGGCCATGCCCATGTCGTGACAACCACGACCCACAAGACATTGCGCGGCCCGCGCGGCGGCATGGTGCTGACCGATGACGAGGCAATTGCCAAGAAGATCAACTCCGCCGTTTTCCCGGGTCTGCAAGGCGGCCCGCTGATGCATGTGATCGCAGCCAAAGCCGTGGCCTTTGGTGAGGCGCTACGCCCCGAATTCAAAACCTATGCCGCTGCCGTGGTCGAGAATGCCAAGGTACTGGCGAGCCGCCTGAAAGAACGCGGTGCGGATCTCGTTGCTGGCGGCACTGACACCCATGTCGCGCTGATCGATCTGCGACCTTTGGGCGTTACCGGCAGAGACGCTGACGAAGCGCTCGAGCGGGCAGGCATTACCTGCAACAAGAACGGTATTCCCTTCGATCCCCTGCCCCCGGCGAAAACCAGCGGCATCCGTGTCGGGTCGCCCGCAGGCACGACACGCGGCTTCGGCCCGGCCGAGTTCCGCGAGATTGGCGATATGGTCGCGGACGTTCTTGAAGGTCTGCGTGACAAGGGCGAAGATGGCGATCCTGCCGTTGAAGCCGAAGTGAAGCAGCGCGTCGAAGCGCTGTGTGCACGCTTCCCGATTTACCCGGAACTTTAATAGATGCGCTGTCCTTTCTGTGCGCATGACAGCAGCCAGGTAAAGGACAGCCGGCCGACCGAAGACGGTGCGACAATCCGGCGGCGACGGCAATGCGAAAGCTGCGCCGCGCGCTTCACGACGTTTGAACGGATTCAGCTGCGCGAGCTCACCGTGGTCAAAAGTGAGGACCGGCGCGAGCCATTCAGCCGTGACAAGCTGCACACATCAGTCTCGCTCGCCTGCCGCAAGCGCGGAGTAGACGCAGAACAGATTGACCAGCTGGTTTCCGGAATCCAGCGCCAGCTCGAAACCAGCGGCGACACGGAAATCGCGTCGAAAATCATCGGCCGAATGGTGATGGAAGGCCTGCAGCAACTCGACAGTGTCGCCTATATCCGCTTCGCCAGCGTCTATAAGGATTTTCGCGAAGCCAAGGATTTCGAAGATTTCGCGGGCACGGTGAAGGACCTGTTCGAGGAGTGAGCGACACCACCGCCCCTCCTCCCAAAATCGTGCTTGTTCGGCCCCAGCTTGGCGAAAATATCGGCAAGGCAGCGCGCGCGATGCTCAATTTCGGATTGACTGAAATGCGCATTGTTGCGCCGCGCGATGGCTGGCCCAATGAAAGCGCGATCCCGGCAGCATCAGGCGCTGACAGCGTTATCGCAAATGCCCGGCTGTTCGACTCCGTGGCCGAAGCGGTCGCGGACTGCAGCCATGTCTATGCGACAACCGTGCGAAAACGCGGCGTTACCAAACCCGTCCTCTCTCCTGCGCAAGCGGCAGAAAAAATTCATGCACTCGCGGCACCTTCGGCAATCCTGTTTGGCCCCGAACGGTCCGGTCTCGATGCCGATGATGTCGCTCTGGCAGGAACGATCGTCACCGTCCCGGTCAATGCAGAGTTTAGTTCGCTCAACCTCGCCCAAGCAGTTATCCTGATGGCCTATGAATGGTCCAAAGGCGTTGAGCTGGCCGTGCCCACGGAAACCGACGCACTGCCACCAGCCTCACAGTTCGAGCTGGAGGGCCTTATCAACCATCTGGAAACCGCTCTCGAGCCAACAGGCTATTTCTTCCCGCCGGATCGCGAACCGACGACCAGGCGAAATCTGCGGACGATCATCACAAAGCCCGGCTGGACAGCACCCGATATTTCCGCACTGCGCGGAGTCGTCTCGGCACTGACGAAAAGGCGCTAGCCCCGCGTCTCGTCAAAACGGATGAGCTCATAGGCGATCGAGTTCTCGACCAGCATCTCCCACAGCGCTGCGGCTAGCGGCACAGGAACGCCACGCGCGCTCGCATGGGCTTTGACATTGGCAATAACCTGGGCCTTGCGGTCTTCGTCACGCACTGTCTCACGCCCCGGCTTGATCCGCGCTGCCGCGTCCATATAGCCGAAGCGCCGCGCCATCAGGGTAACCATTGCCTGGTCGATCGCATCAACGCCCTCACGCACCTCTGCCATGGTCTGGCATTTGGCCGGGTCGCGTGTCTCTTCTACTGTCTTGATCTGGTTCATGCTCAGCGTCTCTAACCAGTGCGCAGGGAAAGTCGAGATGCCAGCCAAATCCCTTGACATTCAGGCCCTCAGCAGCCAAACGCCCGCTTCGCAATTGGCCCCGCACCCCGGTGAAGTGGTGGCCGCGTCATGCAGTACGGCATGGCGGAGCGTTCCGGGATTTTAAAACGACCCTTCCCGAAAAGTGGAATTCCGGTTTTCGGACAAGAAGGGTCGCCACACAGAAGCGAATTGGAGACGACAGCATGTCGAAGCGTAAAAGCGCCAAATATAAACTTGATCGCCGGATGGGTGAAAACATCTGGGGTCGCCCAAAAAGCCCGGTAAACCGCCGCGAATATGGCCCCGGCCAGCATGGTCAGCGCCGCAAGGGCAAGCTTTCCGACTATGGTATTCAGCTGCGCGCCAAGCAGAAGCTCAAGGGCTATTATGGCGACATCACCGAAAAGCAGTTCCGCCGCGCTTATAAAGAAGCCAGCGCGATGAAGGGCGATACGTCCCAGAACCTTATCGGTATTCTCGAGCAGCGCCTCGACATGATCGTATATCGTGCAAAATTTGCGCCGACGATCTTTGCCGCACGCCAGATCGTCAATCACGGCCATGTCCGCGTCAATGGCGTTAAGTGCAACATCCCTTCGCGCCGCATTATGGTTGGCGAGGAAATCACGCTGCGTGCCAAGGCACAGGAAATGGCTCTGGTGCTCGAAGCCCAAAGCCTGAACGAACGCGATATTCCAGAATATGTCGTGCCCGATGGCACGTCCAAGGTTGTCTTCACGCGCGTCCCGACGCTCGATGAAGTGCCTTATCCGGTTACAATGGAGCCAAATCTCGTCGTCGAATTCTATTCGCGCTAGAGTCTGATCCGATACAGTCCAAAAAGGGCGGTCCCACCGATCTGGTGTGGCCGCCCTTTTTCGTTCAGCCTGTAACTTCCAACACCATATTTGTCGGCGTTTCCGCAGCGCGCTTCACGCTAGCAAAGCCCGCTTCGTTCAGCACTTCGGTCAATCGTTTTTGGCCCGCCTGGGCGCCAAGACCCAATCCAACCTCCTGTGCCAGTGATGCCGGTGTGCAGATGGTGGTGGAGAAGGCGTAATAGATTTGGCCCAGCGGGTGCATGTTGTCCGCCATTGTGTCACCGGCAAGCGGTTCAACCAGCATGAATGTGCCGTCAGGCTTCAGGGCTTCGCGGATATGTGCTGCTGCGCCAATGGGATCACCCATATCGTGGAGAGCGTCGAAAATGCAGGCAAAGTCGAAATCTCCGCCATCGAAATCCTGCGCCTTGGCAACGTGAAATTCGATATTGGTAACCCCGGCATCGGCAGCCTTGGCACGCGCCTGCTCAATTGAGGGTTCATGAAAATCGATGCCATGAATGGTTGAATTCGGATAAGCCTGCGCCATTAGCACGGTCGAGGAACCATGGCCGCAACCGATATCGGCAACCTTTGCGCCAGACTTCAACTTCTCCTCGACACCATTGAGAGCCGGAATCCAGTGGTCGACAAGATTGGCCATATAACCCGGGCGGAAAAAGCGATCAGTGCCGCAGAAACAACATTCCGAATGATCGCCCCAGGGGCGCCCTTCGCCGGACTTGAATGTTTCAACCGCGTCTTCATGCGTTTCATACTGAGAAACAATCGACTGGACAAAGCCCTGCATGCAGGCCGGTTGTCCTTCACGCGTAAAAATCAGCGCCTGTTCGGGCGTGAGTGAAAAGCGCTCGGTTTCCGCATCATACGTCACATAACCGGCGGCAGCGTTCGACCCGAGCCATTCGCGCAGATATTTGGTATTGAGCCCGGTTTTCTCGGAAAGTTCGTCAATGGTCGACGGCCCCGCTTCGTCAATCGCCTCGTACACCCCTGCTTTGTCGCCGATAAAGGCCATGAACAAACTCATGGCACCGGCAATGTCTCCAATCACTTTCCCGGCCAGCGCTTCCAGTTTTGCGTGATCAAATTCTTCAGTCATGTCGGTTTCCCCAAAATGTCCATGCACGGCGATCCACGAGAAATGGGAAAACTGCGCGAGAGAAGAAAAGATATCACAAATCAATGATGCTGCCGATTATTCTCTTAAGGCTCTTCCAGCGAAGCATGGCGAAAGCCCCGAAACGCCGACCAGAGAGCACGGATATGAACGCGGTCAGGCCGCATTTTACCCGTGCGCAGCCCGCTCGCCTTTTCCCGCGGGAAACTGGGGCACTGGGATAACATCCGGTTCGGATAATAGTCTTGTTAGGCAGTTATTTAGCAACTCTGTGTATCAGCATCTCCTATTGGATAACGACCAAGTGGACGATCGCAACGAAGCCATGCCTATCAATATTCTCAAATGGGGATTTTACTTTGGCCCGCTCTTGTTCGGGCTATTGTTCATTCCGCCGGTAACGGCGCAAATTCTGACCGTGGTCGGATGGACGCCGCCGATGGGACTAACGCCGCTTGCGACCGGTTTCATACTGGGCGGGGTCTGGGGTTTGTTCGCCCAGTGGCGGGGGAGCTGGCTGACATGGCAACTCTAGCCGAAGCACCGCCAAAAGCGGACGAACAAACACTAACCCTTATGCAGCGCGAACAGGATATCGCGCGCAAATATATGGGCGGCACTCCCTGGGCCGTTGTTTTCTGGGGGCTCGGCAACCTTGCCGTTTGGCTGGCGGTCTGGCCGGCGGTATTCCTCGGTTATGTGCCGCTATGGGCGGGATTTCTGATCGCTACAGTCAATGTAATAGTGTGTTATCTCCCGGCCCATGAAGCCATCCATGACATTATTGGTCGATCCGGCACGAAATGGCGTTGGCTGAACGAACTGGTTGGCCATGTGTCGACAATACCCCTGGTGCTCCCCTATCGGGCCGCGAAGCTTACGCATCTCGAACATCATCGGTTCACCAATGACCCTGATCGCGACCCCGATTACGGCATGAGAGCCGATACCCCATTGCAGATGCTGTGGGTCAGCCTGAAGAATCGCCAACCTGGATCCAATCGTGGATTGCGGGGGTACAAGGATGTGCTTTTGCGGCTCGGTCGACGAGATGTCGTCATGGACGGAATGGTCTATCAAATGATCTATTACAGCGTCCTGTGCGGCTGTGCCTGGGCAGGTTTCGGCATCGAAGCGCTTCTTCTCTGGTGGCTGCCACGCCATATTGGCACCGCCTATAGTCAATATTTTCTCAGCTGGGCGCCTCATCACCCCGCCAAGGCCACCGGACGCTATCGCAACACCCGCGCATGGCGCAGTAAACTCGGCAATATCGGATCGATGGGGATGCAATTCCACATCATCCATCATCTTCACCCGACGATTCCGTTAACGCGAACGCCCGCAGCCTATCGCGAACTTCGGCCAATACTGATGGTGCGGGGATGCCGGTTGGACGATCTGTAATATGCGCTGCAAAATTTGCACATTGATTAAATTATAACATTGTGCAAATATTCGAGCATGGCCGGATCGACTACACGATCAATCAATATGCAGCGCCGCCGGGATACGATCCTTGGCGAAGCACAGCGCGTGATAGGCGAACACGGCTTTGACGCTCTAAGCCTGCGCGCGCTGGCCGATGCGGCAGCTGTGACAGTGCCGACCATCTATAATCTGATCGGCAACAAGGACGCCCTCCTCATCGCACTGTTCGAACGTGCGGTTACCAGGATCGAAGAGCAGCTGGGCAATTTTGAGAACGCCCCTGCCCTTGAACAAGCCGAAGCTGTTGTCATCCAGTCGACGGACATTTTTGGAGCAGACGAGAATTTCTATCGCGCCGCGCTGATTGCGCGTGAACAGCTTGGCTATCGCTCAAACGGGCAGAGCGAAGCGAACTGGATCGACACGCGATCAACGCAAATGGCGGCGAGCGCCTGCCGGGCCGGATTGCGCGACGGACTGTTGCTGGGACGGATCGACAGCGATCTTCTCGGCGCGGAAATGTATGCCCGGTATCGCACCAGTCTGCGGGACTGGGTGCATCAGATCATCGATATCGCGGAATTCCGGCGCAATGCCTTGCGTGGATTTTATGTCTGCCTCGCCAGCGACGCAGCGGAAGATTTCCGAGCGGAGCTCGTCAACAGAATCAATGCTCTTGGCGAAAGCCAATCAACGGAGCGCGCAGCGTGAGCGATGCACAAGAACCATCACTGGTATCACGCATGGTCATCACCGGCTTTTATTTGGGCCCGCTGTTATTCGGTTTTCTTTTCATTCCGCCAGTGACGGCGCAAATCATCACTGCGCTGGGATGGACGCCGCCGTTGAATCTCAGTCCGCTTCTTGCAGGGTTCATCGTCGGCGGGGTTTGGGGCCTTTACGCCCAGATCAGGGGGAGCTGGATCACATGGCGAGTATAGTCGAAACGGCGCCTCTGGCTGGCCTGACAAAGAAGGAGCTGATCCGGCGCGAACAGGAAATCGCCCATAAATATATGGGCGGCGTACCATGGTTTGCCGTGTTCTGGGGGCTGGGCAACCTTGCCATCTGGCTTATGCTCTGGCCGGCTGTCTTTCTCGGCTACCTTCCTCTTTGGGCTGGGTTTCTGATTGCGACCGCCAATGTCACCCTATCCTATCTGCCATCGCATGAAGCGCAGCATGACATTATCGCCCGCCCGCGAACGAAACTGCGCTGGCTAAACGAACTGGTCGGTCACCTTTCGACAATCCCGTTGGTCCTGCCCTATCGCGTTGCGCGGCTGACGCATTATCAGCATCATCGCAACACGAACGATCCCAATCTGGATCCGGACTATGGAAACACTGCATCTGGGCCCGTCGATGCGGTTGTACGCAGCATCACCAACCGCCAACCGCGTTCCGCCAAAGGTTTTAACGGATATGGCGATACGCTGGTTCGGATCGGTCGACCGGATGTCATAGTTGACGGTATAGCCTATCAGATTCTCTTCTATGGCCTGTTATGCGGCTTCGCCTGGGCTGGGTTTGGGATTGAGGCATTGCTCCTTTGGTGGCTTCCCCGGCATATCGGGCTCACCTATATCCAGTTTTTCCTGAGCTGGGCACCGCATCATCCTGGCACCGAGCAAGGGCGTTACCGTAACACTCGATCCTGGCGCAGCGCCCTTGGAAATATTGGTTCTTTGGGAATGCAGTTCCATCTCATCCATCATCTATATCCCACGATACCGATAACACGGCACCCGGCCGTTTATGCAGAGATGAAACCGTTACTCGAAGCCCGAGGGTGCGAACTCGGCAGGCTATAGCCGCCGCCCCGCTTGATCTCTCGCCGCTCTCCGCCGATGACTGTCGCCATCAATCGGAAAGCGGGCAACCATCATGAAGAAGCTGGCGAAGATACTCGGCGTTGTTTTGGTAGCCCTGCTGGTTACGGCAGGCGCGAACGCCATCCTCAACAGCCAATGGTATGCCCACCAGCAAAGCATCGCCGCGCCGGATGCGGACTATGATGTCGTCATTCGCAGAGACAGCTGGGGCGTGCCGCATATATTGGGTGAGACCGACGCCGATGCCGCATTCGGCCTCGCTTACGCCCATTCCGAGGACGATTTTTTCACCATCCAGGAACTGCTCGCGACATCACGCGGACGGTTGGGTGAACTGACAGGGCAGGAAGGCGCAGCGCAGGATTATGTGTGGCACCTGTTCAATGTCCGCGCTGATGTCGATGCAGGCTATACGACGGAGATTTCCGCCGCAGCACGCGCGGTCATCGAAGCCTATGCCGACGGGCTGAACCTCTATGCTTCCGAACATCCCGAGGAAGTGCGTCTGCGCGGCCTGTTTCCTGTCTCCGGACAGGATATCGCCACCGGCTTCGCCTTCACCTCCCCTTTCTTTTACGGAATCGACAGGACGTTGGGAGCATTGGCGGCGAGTGAAGACCCACCCCGCGACGGCGAACGGGCGAATGAACGCGGCTCCAACGCCTTTGCCGTTGCGCCCTACCGGGATCCCGACGGCACGACCAAGCTGATCGTCAACTCGCACCAGCCCTGGACCGGACCCGTAGCCTGGTATGAAGCCCATGTGACGAGCGCCGAGGGGCTGGACATGATCGGCGGTCTGTTTCCGGGCGCACCGGTTCCGCTTGTCGGGCACAACCGGACGCTTGGCTGGGCGAATACGGTCAACCGGCCTGATCTGGTCGATGTCTATGAACTCACGCTCAACGAGGCCGGCGACCAATATCGGTATGACGGTGAATGGCGCGATCTGGAAAGCCGCCGCATCTGGCTCCATGTGCGTATGGGGCCCTTTGTCATCCCCATTCCCCGCACCGTGTACCGTTCCGTCCAAGGCCCCGTGATGATCAACGACACGGGTGCCTTTGCGATCCGCTATGCCGGAATTGGCGAGATCCGGCAGGTCGAGCAATATTACCGCCTGACCCGCGCC
>CAJQMX010000144.1 GCA_905479515.1 uncultured Parasphingopyxis sp. | reverse complement strand
TGGGTAAGCGGATTAAATGGTTGATCTTACCTTTGCATGAGAGTGAGACAGACCGGCATCTCATCGGATTATCTGGTTGATGCTTCACCTACTGCTGGTGCATGTTTCCTTCGCTAATTCCAGCAAGAACCCCACACGCCTCAACTTCCCGGTCATCGTTGCAACTCGCTCTCAGTGAAACGAGTTGTTTCTCAAGCGCTTGCAGAGCGGTTATCTGCGACCGCACATGAGAGATGTGATCATCGAGCAAGGTGTTGACGGCGGTACAAGGCTGATGAGGGTCGTCCTGATAGCTCTGTAGTTCGTGTATCTCAGCCAGTGACAGGCCCAGAATTCTGCAGCGACGGATGAAGGCCAGCCCCTCACCATGCTTCTCGGTATAGACACGGTAACCGTTGTCCTGCCGATCAGGCGGCGGCAACAATCCCTGCTGTTCATAGAAGCGGATCGTCTGTGTTTCGACCCCTACTAACTGCGCCAACTGACCAATACGCATCAGCATCCTCCCAACAGATTCTTTACTCTATTGACCTTATAGTAGCTTTATAGTTTTAAATGGTACCACAACATTGTTCAAGTGGAGTCGTATCATGAGCAAATCCTGTGGTGGCGCCTGTGGCGGTGATGCAACGTCCTCAGCGGATACCGATATACAGGCCTCCTCCGAAGCGCCGGAGAGATGGGTCAGCGTTTATGCCGTGCCGAAGATGGACTGTCCATCAGAAGAGCGAATGATTCGCCTAGCCCTGAACGGCTTTGAGGAGATTCGGGCGCTGTCCTTCGACTTGTCGAAACGCCGACTGAAGATAGTGCATGACGGCGGGGTTGAACCCGTCACCTCGAAACTGAAGACCTTGGGGCTAGGAGCCTCGCTTCAGGAAACCGTCGCTGCAATTCCGGAGACCATCAAGGACGCCGAGTTCTCGGCAGCTTCTGCTAAGCAAGAATCCGGGACTTTGCGCTGGTTGCTCGGCATCAATGCACTGCTGTTCGTTGTGGAAATGACTGCCGGTCTGATCGCCCAGTCAACCGGGCTGATTGGAGAATCCCTGGACAATTTTGCCGATGCGGCGGTGTACGGGCTTGCCCTTTATGCGGTTGGACATAGCGTGAAAATGCAGGTACGTGCCGCGCACCTTGCTGGTGTACTGCAACTGGTTTTGGCTGTTGGCGTACTCGTAGAGGTGGTGAGACGCTTTGTGTTCGGAAGTGAGCCTGAATCGCTGATGATGATAGCTATCGCATTCGTCGCATTGATCGCCAATACCAGTTGTCTGCTGCTGATATCCAAACATCGAAAGGGCGGGGCGCACATGAGGGCAAGCTGGATATTCTCGGCCAATGACGTGGTGATCAACCTAGGGGTCATCACCGCTGGCGCCCTGGTCGCGTGGACCGGGTCCAATTATCCTGACCTGATTATCGGCACCATCGCGGGGGTCATTGTGCTTAACGGTGCCAGACGCATTCTGGCGTTGAAGGGTTAGAAAATGCTCATAATTGGCAAAAAGCTCTCGCCGAATGCCCTGCTGTCCATATCGGGTCTACTGGCAGTGTCTGATCAGGCTGTAAAGTGGCTGGTGCAGCAATCAATGGCCTATGGCGAGTCTATTTCAGTGACCCCGTTCTTTAACTGGGTGCACGTATGGAATACCGGTGCCGCGTTCAGTCTTTTTGCGAATAGTGGAGGCTGGCAGCGCTACTTTCTTATCGGAATCGCGCTAGTGGTCTCAATTTTTCTGATTAAGCTGATCCTTGAAAACCGTCATAAAGGAGAGACCATCGCTTACAGTCTTTTCCTCGGTGGCGCTATGGGCAACCTGATTGACCGGATCTTTCGCGGCTATGTTGTGGATTACTTTGATTTCTATTGGCGAGACTGGCATTGGCCGGCCTTCAACCTGGCTGATATTGCAATTGTCCTCGGTGCCTTACTTTTTGTTTCCTGCAGCTTGTTGGGTAAAAAAACAAACACCAATGCCGAGTCGGAAGGATCCGGCTGACACCTACACCAATGCAACGACATGACCGAACTTCCCGACAACATCCTTCACCTGCCGCGATACCCAGTACTGGGTTGCAAATCAACCGACAGCCCTAGGACAAGAACCGTGAAAGGCGTGGTTACTCTTTCGAGGAGATGTGGGCAAGAATGCTCTACACCAAGAAGCACAAGAAGAAGGCAACGACTGCGAAGATCTCTCCGTTCCACAAGAAAGCCATCGGTTACGGACTGCCGGACTTCGCGGAGGAACTCAACTATGGGGTCGATCTATCAATCATCTGAAGGTGGCATCAGATTGATGGGGTGAAGGTACCCCATCAACCATTAATTCCGTATACCCGAATATTAATGATGATCTAATCTTCACCGATGCAAAAGATTTCCTATTCCCGACATCGCTTTTCCTCTCACATCATTCGACATGCCGGTTGGCTTTATACTCGGTTTACATTGAGTTATCGGGATGTGGAGGATTTGCTTGCAGAAAGAGGACCGGATATCTCCTACGAAACTGTCCGAAGATGGTTTTGAAGGTTGGTGAACCAATCACCAGAAACCTGAGATCATCACGCCCTACTCCTAACGATATCTAGCACCTCGATGAAATGGTCATCATTATTCGTGAAAAACGGCACTGGCTCTGGCGAGCAGATGACAATGAGGGAGAGGTCCTGGATTTTCTCGTACATCAAAACGAAATACAAAAGCTGCCTTGAAATTGATGCGGAAAATATTGACAACAAACGATCGAACAATCGCGCGGAGAACTCGCATCTCCCAATACGACAAAGAGAACGAAAAATGCAGAAGTTTAAATCACCATGATCAGCCCAGAGATTTCTCAATATCCAGTCAGCGACTTACAATAGCTTTTACGTCCAACGTCACCTACTAAATCGGCCTCACCTCAAGCAATGTCGTGCTAAAGATTTTGGCATTTGGGTAACTGCAAGCGCCGCTGCCTGAGATTTTGTAACCGAGGAATAACTGTGCCTATTAGAAGTTAATGTAACAACACCATTGAAGCGCCAATAGTGTTTTAAGTAAAGTGCATTTCCGCGTCTTTTCGTCCTTCCGTATCTCTGTGGAATGTTTGAAAGCACCACAACACGGTGATCTCAGACCCACATATTTCAATATTCAAGGTGCCATTATATTAAAACCGGCATCGATATAAACAATGCTGCCGGTTACAAGATGCGCTTCATCGCCAACTAAAAATCGGGCGTATGCACCAACGCAATCAATGCAGACTAATTCATGCGCTGGAGATTTTTCGCGCGCCACTTCTAACAAATCATCAAAATGCGCAATCCCTCCGGCGGCGCGAGTGGCCACAGGTCCTGGTGACAATGCATTGACGCGGATTCTCTTTTGGCCCAGTTCTGAGGCCATGTATTTTACCATCCCTTCCAGCGCAGCTTTGACAGGCCCCATGACACCATAGTTTTCGACCACCTTCTCACCACCGTAATAGGTTGTGGTTAGCAGGCAACCGCCATCCTTCATTAATGGCTCGGCGAAACGGGCTAGGCGCGCGAAGGAATGACACGAGATATCCATGGCAGTCAGAAATCCGTTTTTCGAAGAATCTGTTACGCGTCCGTGCAGATCCTCGGAGGGTGCGTAGGCAATTGCATGGAGAAGAAAGTCAAGGCGGCCCCATTTATCACTGATCAAGTGAAACAGCTTCCGCATTTCAGTTTCGTCAGTTACGTCCAGAGGACGAATAATCGACGCACTAATTTGTTCTGCGAGAGGGCGCACATAGGGTTCGGCCTTTTCGTTTAGGTACGTAATAGCCAACTCCGCACCCGCCTCACGAAAAGCGCGGGCACACCCCCAGGCAATCGATTTTTCATTTGCGATACCAACAATCAAACCTTTTTTCCCCGCGAGCGTATCTATTGACATTTCACTCTCGAATCCTTGGTGTTCGTTGTATTAGTTGATGAAAGCCGTATTTCTGGACAGAGGAAAATCATACCTGTTTGCTGTACTATATTCTTCCAGAAGTCTTTATTTTCTGGAAAGTTACTAGGTTTTTTGCTGAAATTCATATTTTTTCAATTCCTATTTATTGTTCTTCATTTCACTTACACAAAAACTTCGTTTCTATGCCATGGGTCTCCCACATTTTCTGAATGGAAAAATAGGTGAAAGCCGCCGACCAGGTAATCAACAGAAGCCCGTTAAGGGCCTCAATTCCAGTGAGGAAGCGCATGGCATCGACGGGGAATACGTCTCCTACACCAAGTGAAGAGTAACTGGTGGCAGAAAAATACAGATAGGTGGGAAAATGATCTTGTACATTGCCGGATAAATCCGCGAACCCCAGAAAGTGAATAAGTATCCAGTAAATCGTGGCATATATGAAAATGGCTGCGCCATGAGCAATGAAAACTCCCGTCACCATGATGTACATGATAGGTCTAGGGCCGGCATTTGTCCTGGAGACAACATGCGAAATGAAACACAAGCATTCATAAAACAGTCCCGTGACAATGAAAATAGCCACGATACTGGCAATTGAAATTTCCAATAGCTGTTCCATTATTGACCTCTCATTTTCCTCCGCCCAGTAACGCCGCTCTTTCCCATTTCACCGGCCAGTTAACCAGTAAGATACCCAAAACTGTCAGGCCGATACCTACTGCCGGTAAAATCCCAATACTTTCTTGAAAGAAAACCACTCCTAAGGTTAGCCCGAAGACTGGTACTAGAAAGCTGAATGCGTTGGCGCGGTTAAGTTGCATTTGTCCTAGCACACGGCACCATAACCAATAGGCTAATGCCGTTCCTGGCAGAGCCAGACCCAGGAGGCTTAAAATAAAAGGTGTATTCCAGGTTATATGGGTCTCTTCGGTAAAGAAGGCGATCAGTGCGAGAAAACAACCCCCGAGGACGAGTTGCCAGCCCATAGCACTAAGGGCGTCTATTCGATGTGCTAAGCGCCGGATGAGCACGTTACTGACTGTAATGCCGGCTGCCGCCAAAACAATGTAGAAAATTCCGAGGGTGTAATTGCCGTTCATGTTCGACATAAGAGAGGGAAGTGCAATCAGCACGATACCAAAAAATCCCAACAGGAGTCCAATTTTCCCAAATCTACTCAGACGTTCTTTTAGGACTAGAGAGGCCAGCACTGCCGCCATAAGCGGTTGAGTGTTTGCGATAACCGTCGCTATACCGGGCGAGATAAATTCCGAAGCATGGAACATGCCGAAAAACCCTAACGTCGTCGCCCCGAGACCAATTGTGCCAAGCATAAGCCAAGTTCCTATATCTCGTGGTTGGGGGCGTTTCATAATGAGCGCAATAGCAAGCAAAGTTACCCCCGCTAAAAACGCGCGGAGCGCGGCAAACGTCAGGTGCGGCGCGTATGATAAACCCAATACAATCAATGGAAAGCAGATTGCCCAAAGAAACATGACTAAAATAATCTGAGCCGTATTAAGCATGGCTATTTTCCTGAACTCAAAGCTTTTGCACCTCTCACTATTTTGGTTGCCGTTGATAAGCGGATCACGGTCAATCCTGCGCTTGCGGAAAGTAAGGAGCCGATAAGGATAGAAAGCTTAGCCGACGAAATGAGTTCAAGATCATCGAATGCGAGCGTTGCGACGAATGTGCTCATGGTAAAACCTATCCCGGAAAGAAGTGCAACGCCATATAATTGCATCCACGTAATGCCCTCGGGTAGTTGCGCGAGGCCTGCCGCAACAGCCGCACGGGAAGCACAAAAAACCCCAATTTGCTTTCCAACACATAGGCCGGCTATGACACCTAGGGATACCGTTTCTAGGGGCCAAGAGTCTGCAGCGGAATCAATTGTGATTCCGGCATTAAAAAAGGCGAACAGTGGAACGACCAGCAAGACATTCCAAGCGTGAAACCGACGTTCAGTATGACGAAGAGGGGACGAAACTTTGCTGTCGGACACATGCAAGGGAACAGCCAGTGCGATGAAAACGCCTG
>CAJQMX010000143.1 GCA_905479515.1 uncultured Parasphingopyxis sp. | reverse complement strand
TCGAATGTGCCGATCGGTCGGGTGTTGGCCGAAGTCGAACTTCCGCTCGACATCTATTGGAGCGCGGCCTGAAAAATTGGCCAAAAGAAGCAGTAGAATGGTCAGGCGCAGGGCTGCGTTGACCATGGTGCTGTTGCGATTTTGCCCATGTTTCAGTTGAGATCAATCCGGTGTTGGCAACGGATTCCGGCAGTGGGACTGAATGGCTGAGTTGTACTCAGTCCGATTTCTTCGCTCGGCATTGAGACCCGCGAAATATATAATATTGTATATTTACAATGGTATAGCGCGCCGCATCAGCCCGATTTATTACTATTCGAATGTTTCCCAAAACTTGTGCAAAATTGCGCTATGTGACACTCCGCCTTATCGGGCGCTGCCATGATATCGGACGAGGATCGAACACAAACCGAGATGACTGCACAAGAGACGCCGCAGACACTTACCGATCACGAAGGCTCTCTTCTGTCCCTCGTCCATCGGCTCCAGCCGATTACGGCCTATAAAGTCGCGAAATTCTATCAGGATTCGCCGGTTGCCAGCGTCAACAAGAGCATGGGGCAGGTTTATCCCATGATCAGCCGGTTTTCGAAGGATGGCCTGATTGAGGGGCATCCGGTTGAAGACGATGCGCGGGGAACCGAGGTCTGGCGGACCACGGACAAGGGCGAACGTACACTGAAGGCGTGGTTGCTCGAATTCAAATCATCTCAGCTTGTCCCGCATGATACCCTGGCGACCAAGGTCATGTCCTTTGGTCTGCTCACGCATCAGGAACAGCTCGACTGGGTTCTGCAAGCGAAGTCGGAATTGGAGAAGAAACAGGCGGAACTGGATGCCTATAACGGAAAATCCGACCGGCCGTTTCAGGCCTACGCCCATGACAATGCCGTGGGCATCTTGCGCGCGCGCATGGATTGGCTGGATCGGGTTTTATTCGACCTCGTCAAAAATGCAGCGGCCAATAACTAGGCCTCGACAAAAAAATGGCGGAGGTGAGACTTCCAAAATCACCCCCGCCATCAACAAGAACGTGACCAAACGTTCTAACTAGAACCGGAGACGCCCGGTAACCGAGTAGCGCCGACCCAAAGTGTCATATGTCGACGGATAGGTGTTGCCGGAGTTTTGCGAACTCGTGCCAACCGAAGAGCTAACGATCGGCGGATCGCGATCAAGAAGGTTGGTGATGCCCAGCGTGAGATCAAAATTCTCGCTGACATTGGAGCGGACCGTCAGGTCGAAATAGCTCGCATCGTCGATCGAGAGGAAATCGGGGTTGATACCGGCAGGATTGAGGACCCGCTCATAATCGACACCGCCGATCCAGCGCCACAGCAGAGAGATATCAACAAGATTGTCGATGCTCGCTGTCGTCCGGAAATTGAACGTCCATTCCGGAACGACTGCACCCGTGCTGAAATCACAGTTGCTGGAATATTGGCCCACACATTCGCGGTTGATACCGGCCGGCGTGGCCTGGAAGGTTGATTTATCCGTCCAGTTGCCGGTGAGGTCAAAGTTCAACGAACCAAAGCCGACCGGGCGGTTATAGGTGACCCGGAAATCGACACCACTGGTCGCGATCCGCCCCTGATTGGTAAGCAGCGGGATGATGCCCGGCGTATCGCCGCCACCGTTCAACGTGCCGTTAAGCGGGTTGCGCTGAATGAGCGAACACAATGCAGGGTTACTGCCATTGCCATCATTGTTGACACCGTAACATGGTGACAGGATGTCATCCGGGGTAAAGGCCGAGATCGCATCGGTTATCGTGATGTCGTAATAATCAACCGTCAGCGCGAGACCCGGGACCTGAGGCGGAGTGAGCACCACACCGATGGTATAGCTTTCCGATTTCTCGACATCGAGATTAGGGTTGCCGCCCGTCGTGGCATTGATCTGCGCCGCCGAAGGCTGCTGGATGACACCGGCATTGACCAGTGCTGCCGGTGCGCCCTGGGCGATACAGATTGCGGTCAGCGTTGCATTGCCGACCGGGTTCGTACCGGCACAGGGATCAGTGGTCAGACCGGTCAGACCCGTTGTTGTCGGCAGGAACAGCTCGCCGATGTTGGGCGAACGCACGGCACGCTGGTAAATACCGCGCAGGCGATACCCTTCAATGGGCTCCCACGTACCGCCCGCTTTATAGGTGACGCTGGTGCCGGTGTTGGAATAGTCCGACACGCGAATGCCGCCTTCCAGTGTCAGGTTATAGAAGCCGGGAACGTCTTCGAGGATCGGAACGATCAGTTCGGCGAAACCTTCGATCACGTCATAGGCGCCGTTGAATGTTGGCGAAGGCGCGCCCGTACCAAGAACTTCATCCTGTGTACCGGAGGACACGTCCGCCACGCGGCTTGCATTATATTCCCGATACTCGACACCGACTGCGAAGCCGATCGGGGTCTCGGTGAAGAAGCCGGTTTCACCAAGATCCCCGGACAATGAGGCGTTTATGGTTGCCAGCGACGTCGAATCGGTAAAGCCGGATGGCTGATTGAAGAATGCGACGGAACGGGGATCAATATTGGTGCCAACGCCGCCGCCAAACAGGTTGATCGGGAAACAGCCATTGGACGTATCTTGGCAGGTGTTCGCATCGGTCGCGAGCAAAGCCTGCTGCACCCGCGATTTCAGACCCCAGCCCTGACGGGTGTTGGTGCGTTCCGATTCGCCATAGGTGGCGGAAACGTCATAGCTGATCGTCTCGCTGAGATCGCCGCGTACACCGGTCCAGACCTGGAACTGGGTGACGGTATTGACCGTGCTGCGCGGGCCCTGCTCAACGAGCCGGCGGTTGATGGTGACCGGAACCTCAAGATAGTTCGGATCTTCGGGGCCGGCTGCAGCGCCTGCGGCGGTACATGTCGCCGCATCGACAGCAACGGTCGCGGCCGCGCAGATCTGCTGGCGGATCGTCTCATTGATGAACGGGTTATTGAGCGGGAACTGCCAGGTGTCTCCAAACAGGCCAGAAGGCGCGAGTTGAAGGCTGACCGTCGATTTGGTGAACATCGCCCGCGAATAGACTTCGATCGCCGGTGTGATTTCATAACGGGCCGCGCCAAAGATATTGTAGCGTTCAAGCGGCGTCTGGAAGAAGTTGAACGGTGCAAAATTGAACGTGTTGTACGTCGGAACCAGAGCATCACCCGCTGCATTCAGCTGATTGACCCCGCCGCCACCGGCAACCGCACTGGAAATGCGTGTCGGAGTGGAGGTACCCGAACCCTGGATGGCGCCCGATGCGCCCAGGCCATTTTGCGAATAGACACGATTGGATTGCAGGATGTCGTCGACTTCCTGGTAGCCGATGCTGAGAACGGCATTGCCGCGGCCATCGTCAAAATTGGCGCCAAGGGTAAGGTCACCGCGGATACGTTCGCCATCTCCGCGCTCGGTGATGCCATAGGTCATCGTTGCTTCGAGGCCTTCGAAATCACGCCGCGTAACAAAGTTCGCAACGCCGGTAATGGCATCCGCGCCATAGACTGACGATGCGCCGCCCGTGACGATTTCAACGCGCTCGACAAGCGCAACGGGAATCACGTTAAGATCGGTCTGGCTGAACAATGTTGCCGGAACAATGCGTGTCCCGTCGAGCAGGATGAGGTTGCGCGTCGAACCGAGGCCACGAAGGTTCAGGGTCGCGACACCGGCGCTGCCGTTATTCACCGAGCTGCTGACCCCGGGAACCATGCCCGGCAGTTCGCCGATCAGCTCTTCAGCGTTGGTCGCCTGACGCAGGTCGATCTCATCCTGGCCAACCACCTGGATTGGGCTCGACTGTTCAAGATTGGGGTTGGAAATGCGCGAACCGGTAACGACGATCGCGGGTTGGTCCGTAGTGGCCGCCGCCAGCTGATCATTATTCTGCGCGAAGGCAGGTGTGCTGGCAAAAGCCGTGGCCGCTGTTCCCAGCAACAATGCGCGCATGGTCTGCGTGCGCGCTGAAACCGCCTTGCCCTGTGTTTGTTTAGTCATCGAAATCTAACCCCTTCAAATCTCTGCGGTCTGCATTGGCGAACACCGCTTTTCTGTGTTTCTGGTTGACGAGACTTAGTGTTCTCGCCCTTGACCATGGGACGGGCTTATGACGCGCCGCATCACATCGCTCAATGCTTTTTTCACTCGAATCGTAGTTCATGGCGATATGTGACAATCTCACCACACTGCACTTTGTCCCTTTAAAGCGGCTATTTGTCGAATATCTGCAGAATTTGCGAGGGTCTTTATATTACGACACACAGTATATATTGCGTTTCGGTATAATAGCCCGGCGGAACAGGGAGCATGAAGCATGGCGTGTAGTGATCCACCTACAAGGCAGCGTGCCATTGACTGGCAGGAACGGCGGGAAGACATCGCTGCCCGCGCCTTGCCGCTATATGTTGCGCGTCCTTGGACGACCGTCAGTATCGATGAAATCGCCGAAGATCTCGGCATTGGCTATTGGCAGGTCTATTACTCGTTCGACGGCCAGGAAGATGTCTATCGCGCCAGTGCAACGCGCCTGATCGATGACCTCGCAATGCGGATTGCAGACGCCCCTGCCGCCCGC
>CAJQMX010000142.1 GCA_905479515.1 uncultured Parasphingopyxis sp. | reverse complement strand
AGCGATTGTTCATCTGCCAGCTTTGCGCAGCGCCGCCGGATATCGCATCGAACACCTTGTCGAGATCAAGCCCTGATCGCTTGGCCAGATGCAGCGCTTCGGAAAGCCCTTGCAGGACACCGGCAATGGCGAGCTGGTTGCACATCTTGGTTTGCTGGCCAGCCCCGGCTTCACCACAATGGACGATCCTTGCGGCATAGGCCTGCATGATCGGCTCGGCGAGCGTCATCGCCTTCAGGCTTCCGCCGCACATGATGGCGAGCGTACCATTTTCTGCGCCTGCCTGACCGCCCGATACTGGTGCATCGACGCAGTGAATGCCCCGCGATGCGCCAGCTTCGGCAAGCGTGCGGGCGAGCTTGGCAGAAACGGTCGTGTGATCGATAAAGAGCGCGCCTTCATGCATCGCGGCGAAGCAGCCGTCCGCGCCGAGAGTGACCGCTTCAAGATCCACATCCGCGCCTACACAGGTGATAACGGCATCGGCATCTTTGGCAGCCTTGGCCAGGGTGTCCGCGCTATGCCCGCCATGCTCTTCAACCCAGTCGCTTGCCTTGGAAGCTGTGCGATTGAAAACCGTTACGTCATGGCCAGCCTTTTGGAGATGCCCGGCCATGGGGCCGCCCATCACGCCAAGCCCGATAAATGCTATTTTTGCCATTGGAAGATGCCCGATATTATTGCCGAACGCGACCCATAGGATGTGTTTGCCGGAGACGCCAGATAGGCTAGGGCGGGCGCATTATGGCGACAGCAGCACAAACCGCATCCGATTCGACCCTCACGCTGGAAAGCATACGCGCGGCGCATGAGCGCATTGCCCACGCGATTGTGCGTACCCCGACGCTGAAGAGCATTACCCTGTCGGAGATGACGGGCGCGGATGTCTGGCTGAAGTTTGACAATCTGCAGTTCACCGCATCGTTCAAGGAACGCGGCGCGCTGAACGCGATGCTGATGCTGGACGAAGACGTGCGCAAACGCGGTGTGATCGCGGCGTCCGCAGGCAATCATTCCCAGGGCGTCGCCTATCATGGCGCGCGGCTTGGCATTCCGGTTACCATCGTGATGCCCAAACATACGCCCACGGTGAAAGTGCAGCAGACCGAAGGCCATGGGGCCACGGTGGTTTTACATGGTGAGCGTTTCGATGATGCCCAGGCATATGCCTATGAGCTGGCCGAAGAACGTGCGCTGACGTTTGTCCATCCTTTTGACGATCCCGATATCGCGGCGGGACAGGGCACAGCGGCGATCGAGATGCTGGAAGACTATCCAGAAATCGACACGCTGATTGTGCCGATCGGCGGCGGCGGCCTGATTTCGGGCATGGGCGTAGCGGCCAAGGGCCTGAACCCTGATATCGAAGTGGTCGGCGTGGAGGCGGAACTCTATCCGTCCACCTATTCGAAGCTGGAAGGGCTCAACCTGCCCTGCGAAGGCGACACGCTGGCTGAGGGTATCGCGGTAAAGGAGCCGGGCAAATTTACGCTCGAGGTGATCCGCAAAAATGTCGATGAAATCCTGCTGGTGTCCGAACGCGATCTTGAACGGGCCGTATCGCTGTTGCTGCAGATCGAGAAGACGGTCGTCGAGGGCGCTGGCGCCGCGGGCCTTGCCGCGATGTTGGGACATCCTGAACGGTTCAAGGGCCGCAAGGTCGGGCTTATCCTGTGCGGCGGCAATATCGATACGCGATTGCTCGCCAATGTCTTGCTCCGCGATCTGGCGCGGGATGGCCGGCTGGCACGCCTCAGGATCCGCCTGCAAGATCGCCCCGGCGCGCTCTACCATGTCGCAAAGGTGTTTGACGAGCAGCAGGCCAACATCATCGAAATCTACCACCAGCGTATTTTCACATCGCTGCCCGCCAAGGGACTTATCACCGATATCGAATGCGAAACCCGCGGCCGGGCCCATCTCCAGCGGCTCGTCGAAGCGCTGGAAGAAGCAGGTTTTGAAGTAACACCAGTGGAATTGGCTTAGTCAGTCAGAATTTTCTTGGTGCGGCGCTCGAACGAATGTGAGAGTCTGCCTATCTACCGAATATCCGGATACCATTTATCCAGCCCCTTTTTGCGGCCAAACGCCCAGCTCATCCCGCATTTCATATAGATCCAGTTCGCCTTTACCGGCCCCCATTCGGCGATCCGCCGATCTGAGGTGTGCACAATCCGGGGTACCAGTTTGACGCTGCCGATGCGGCACAGCCTGAGGCACAGATCGACATCTTCCATGATGTTCATATCGGGATCACAGCCGCCCACACGCAGGAAATCGGCCCGGCGGAAGAACATCGCGTGATCGCCGAACAACAGGCGCAGCCCGCGCACGAACAGATGAGGGCGGAGCAGAATCGGGCCATAATAGGTTTTGGCCCAGTTATGCAGGGACGTGCCCCAGCGTGTTTTCGTGCCGGTCAGCAGTGGCGTAAATCCGCCCAGCACGCGGCCCGGCTTGGCAAGAGTTTGCTCGACAACGGCAAGGGCATCGCGCGGCAGAGCAGTGTCGGCATGAAGAATGCACACCATTGGCGCGCTGGTTTCTTCAACCCCTTGATTGATTTGGACTGCCCGGCCCTTGCGATCATGCTCGACGACATGGAAACCGGCGGCACGCGCGATTTCTACCGAGCGGTCATCGCTCCCGCCATCAATGGCGATGACTTCAGCAGGAGCCGGGTCAAGCGCAGCGATATTGGCGATAACGCCGGGTAGCGCCGCCTCTTCGTTGAAAATCGGAATGACAATCGCGACTTCGCTGCGCGTACGGACTGTCATGCCGTCAGCCATGGCCAGCGCTCAAGGTCTTCCGGCCTATCGCAATCGGCGAGGGTTTCAAGCCGGACCGGGGACATATGCTTGGCTTCGAGCCGCCGTAATGTTTCCGGCAGCACGGCTTCGGTGCCCCATTCCATGTCCGAGAAAAGCCAGTCATGGGGGGCTGCAAGGCCGATCAGCCAATAGCCGCCATCCTCGGCCGGACCAATCACCACTTCGGTGTTTTCGAGGGCGTCAGCGGCCTGAACGAGGAGATCGGCCCGCAGGTCCGGGCAGTCCGCGCCGACAAAGATGACGGGCGTGTCCTGGCCCGCATCGCGCAAACGGTCACCAAGGTCGCCGCCGCCTTGCTCTACAAAAGATAGGTCCTCACCCAGCCACGCTTCAAAAGCATTTTGGGATGCGCCGGTGTAGCGAATTTCAACAGGAAGCCCGCTCTCGCGCATCACGCTGACCGTCCTTTCGGCGAGCCGCTTGTGCACCGCCGCCGCACCTGCATCGCCCAGTGCCGGAATGAGCCGGGTCTTGGCTTTGCCCGCTTCCGGATAGCGCGTGAACAGGACAAGGCGGGGCAGCGTCATGAAACGGTCTTACCGGCTCTGCGGACTTTGGCCAAAGGGAAGTTTCGCACAAACCTCTCTGTCGAATGTATTTGCCCTGTGATCATCGATTGTCGACCGTTCATCGAGGGAGGCTGTCTCCTCCAGATCAAGAAGTTACGACTAGCCTCTGTCGCTCACATCGACACGGGGAAACGGAGATGAGTAGTTTGGTCAAGATTCTGGCAGGAGCGCTAATGGCGAGTGTCATGATGCCGTCCGTAATGGCGCAAACTCAACCCGCGCCTCCGATTATATACCAGCCTGATCCTGATTCCCCTATCGGCGCGCGCAATCCGGATGCACCAGCCCAATCACAGCAGCTCGAATTTCTCGTTGGCGACTGGGATGTCGCCGTCACATTGTACCCATCGCAAGGGGATCCCATTTCCTATGGTGCGCGCTGGCACAACCATTGGGTTGTGGATGGCCATGCGGTTATGCAGGAATGGCGCGGCCCTTATGCAACCGGGACAGAATTGCGCTCGTTCAATCCCGTGACCGGGCAATGGGATGGCCGGAACTATTATACGTTTCGAAAAGCATGGACAGAATCGACAGGAGAATATGCCGATGGTGAATTCATCATTGAAACGCGCGATACCGGTCCGAACGGTTCGACTATTAATCGGGAGCGTTATTATGATATCCGGCCCAGTTCGTTCCGGATGAGCGCAACGCGATCAGAAGATGATGGCGCCACCTGGTCTTCGATCACCTATGAAATGCTCTGCACTCGAATGGAATGAGCGATATGCGCCGGGTCAGTGGCGCACGAAGATGGCGAGATGATCGACAAGCCGCTATGGGATAGTCCTCCTTAGGAACCATAATCCCATGCTTTCTGTTCTGGATCTTTTTCGTATCGGTATCGGGCCATCCAGCTCGCACACGGTCGGGCCGATGCGCATTGGCCGCCGGTTTTTGAGCAGCCTGAGGCGGCAGGGATGCCTTGACCGGACGGCCCATATTCAGGTCGAGCTGCAAGGGTCACTGGCGCTGACCGGAACTGGCCATGCTACGCCCAAAGCGGTGATATTGGGGCTGTTGGATATGAAGCCGGAAACGCTTGACCCCGAAACCGCCGACGCCGCCGTCGCCGCGATCTATGCGCAGAAGCGGCTGGCCATGGGTGACCGGGTCGATATCGCCTTCGATCCCGAGACGGATATCATCTTCGCCTATGACAAGATTCCCGATCTTCATCCCAATGGGATGCGGATGCTGGCTTTTGACGTGAATGGCGATCAACTCACCGAGCGGACATATTTTTCAACTGGCGGCGGTTTCATAGCCTCGCGCCGACAGCTCGAACGGCCTGTGAAGAATGACATGATTCGTGTCGGCAATGCCGTTCCCTATCCCTTTGGTTCAGCGCAGGAAATGTTGGACATGTGCGCGGCACAGAATCTGACAATCCACGAGTTGATCTACGCCAATGAGGATGTCAGGCGGCCGCGCGCAGCCACGGATCAGGCGCTCGACAAGATTGCCGCGGTGATGATGGCTTGTATCGATCGGGGCTTGAAGCGGGAAGGAATCTTGCCCGGCGCGCTCAAGGTCAAACGGCGGGCGCCTGACCTCTGGGCCAAACTCTCCGCCAATCCCCAGTCCAATGAGCAGGAGCAATTGTTCGACTGGCTGAATGTCTATGCGATGGCGGTGAATGAGGAAAATGCAGCAGGCGGGCAGGTCGTGACAGCCCCCACCAATGGCGCCGCCGGCATCATCCCCGCCGTTATCCGCCACTATTGCAGGCGCGAGGGGGCCGATCCTGCTGCGATCCGCAAATTCCTGCTGACGGCGGGGGGTATCGGCATGCTCTACAAGCAGCGCGCCTCGATATCGGGGGCCGAGATGGGCTGTCAGGGCGAAGTCGGCGTTGCCTGTTCGATGGCCGCTGGCGGGCTTGCGGCGGTATGGGGCGGAACGCCGCTCCAGGTTGCGAGCGCTGCCGAAATCGGGATGGAGCATAATCTTGGTCTGACCTGCGACCCGGTGGGCGGGCTTGTCCAGATCCCGTGTATCGAGCGCAATGCGATGGCGGCGGTCAAAGCGGTGAATGCAGCCCGAATCGCGCTGCGCGCCGAGGAAAAGGGAGTCGTCTCGCTCGACCAGGTCATCCGAACGATGCGTCAGACCGGTCTCGACATGCAGTCGAAGTACAAGGAGACATCGCAAGGTGGGTTGGCAATCAATATAACTGAGTGTTGATCAGCATCGCCGGAAGCGAAACCGAACACCGGATTGGGACCACCGGCCCATCACGATGCTGGATGCTCGATACCACCCACCCACCCCGGAAATAGGCTGAGAGCTGACGACCGGCTTTCGAAGACCGGCTCTCCGAAACCTCTTCCCCTACGGTACTTTCCTTTGTTCTTAAGGAATGAGTCTAAGTCTCATATATGTTATGGTGAGGGCTGAAACAACGAGGAGAACAACGTGGCCAAATACGACAGCATCCTGGGTGCGGTCGGCAACACGCCGGTCGTCAGAGTGAACAAGCTCGCCCCCAACGGCGCCAAGCTCTACGTCAAGGTCGAATCCTTCAACCCAATGGGTTCGGTCAAGGACAGATTGGCGCTGGGCATCATCGAAGACGCCGAGCGATTTGGAAAGCTCGAGCCGGGCCAAACTGTGGTCGAAGCCACCAGCGGCAACACCGGGATCGGACTGGCCATGGTGTGCGCCCAGAAAGGCTACCCACTCGTGGTCACCATGGCCGAAAACTTCTCGGTCGAGCGGCGCAAGATG
>CAJQMX010000141.1 GCA_905479515.1 uncultured Parasphingopyxis sp. | reverse complement strand
TGGAACGGAAAAGCGACGGCGAACTGCTCGGCTTTTGCGGGCTGAAGCGGGTTCAGGATGATGGCGTGTTGCCCGATCCGGGAACCCTGGAAATTGGTTGGCGGCTTCGGGAAGACGCATGGGGGCAGGGCTATGCCCGGGAGGCGGCTGTTGCCAGCATGGCGCACGCTTTTGATGCGCTGGGCAGCGAATTTGTCTCGGCCTTTACGGTTGAAGGCAATGAAGGGTCATGGGGGCTGATGAAACGGCTTGGCATGGCGCGGCGCCCCGATCTCGATCATTGGTATGATGAGTGGGGTCCTGAGCTCGGCCATGGTATCGTCTATCGCATCACCGCCGCCGAATGGGCGGAGCACCGCAAGATATTTGCATGAGGAATTTCGCAATATGAAAGATGTCAGCATCATCCCCTTCAATGGCAAGACGCCGCAGATCCATGAAAGCGCCTTTGTCGCGCCCGGTTGCCGATTGATCGGCGATGTGCGGATCGGGGCTGGATCAAGCATCTGGTATAATTGCGTGCTGCGGGCTGATGTGAACTATATCGAAGTCGGTGAGCGGTCGAACATTCAGGATGGAACGGTCGTCCATTGCGATGGCGATCACGGGCCCGAGCATCCCGGTATCCCGACGATTATCGGGAATGACGTGCTGATCGGCCATATGGCGATGATTCACGGCACCAAGCTGCATGACAAGAGCTTTGTCGGGTTGGGGGCGATCGTCATGGATGGCTGCGAGATTGAAAGCGGCGGGATGATTGCGGCGGGCGGCATGTTAACGCCGGGCAAGATCATCAGGGCAGGCGAATTATGGGGCGGACGCCCGGCGAAGAAGATGCGTGACCTGACCGAGCAGCAACAGGCGGTCAACAATCTGGGCACGGTGCATTATGCGCAGCTCGCGCCCATCCATGATGCAGCGGTCAACGCGTCCTGAGCATCGCGTTCAGCGGATCATATTGGGCGTTCTGCGCCGCATAGAGCGCCGCCACGTGTTCCCGCGCCGCCAGAAGCCGATTGGTCTCCGCAGGCGTGCCTGCGAGGGCTTGCTCCGCCAAAATCCCGTCGAGAGAGCCCAGAGCGCGGACCGTTGCGGAGCGCGCCGAATCGAGCGCTGATACGGCGAGTTGGGCTTCGATCCATGTCTCACTCTCCACGGCGCTGCCCGCTGCGCGTTCGGCGGTATTGCGGGCCGCGGGATACCCGGCGGCAAAGGCAGTTTGCCCCGCTTCCGCTTGCCCGACCAGCGCATCGATCTCAGCAGCAAGCGCCGAATCACTAACCGACTGTACTGGCGCTATGGCATGGGTTGGCGCGTCCAGAATGCCTTCGATCGGGCGGGGACTGAGTGACGGAGCTCTGCCTTCGGGACCTGCACAGGCGGTCAGCAAAAACGGAATCAGGATGAAAGAAGCGCGGATGATCATGATCCAGCTCTAGGCTGAGACTCTTTTGCTCGCAACGGGGTTGCGCGCATGATCCAGTCCGACTACATCGCCCGTTCCCGCGCGCCCGTAGCTCAGCTGGATAGAGTACCTGACTACGAATCAGGGGGTCGGAGGTTCGAATCCTTCCGGGCGCGCCAATTTACCCCCTTTGCTGAAAAATCTGGCTATAGGCGGTCGGCGATGTCCTGAACTGCCCGCCAGCCTTCTTCTATATGACGCCATTTCGTGTATGTTTGGCCAATGGCGAAGCGGATAACTACACGACCATTCAATCGAGTTTTGGTCAGATACAATTGACCGGAATCGTTGATTCTCCGCAACAGCTCCTCGTTCGCCGCGTCTGTATCATTCCCGGTTGCTTTGCCCCGGTACCGAAAGGTGAGGAGGGCGAAATGAGGGGCGGAAGTCAGCTCGAAATCGGGAGATCGCTCGATGATTTCGGCCAGTTTGCGGGTCCAGTCGATATGGCTGCGCAATTTGGTTCGTAGACCGTCCGCGCCATAAGCGCGCAGGACAAACCACAGTTTAAGGGCGCGAAAACGGCGACCAAGCGCTATGCTCCAATCGCGATATTCCGGCGAGCTGCCAGCTTTCGCACTTTCCAGATAAGCTGGCGTCAAGCTAAGGGCCGCGGTCAGCCGATTCGGATCTCGCATATAGAAGGCCGAGCAATCGAAATTGGTAAACAGCCATTTGTGCGGGTTGAACACGAAGCTGTCCGCATATTCCAAGCCATCCGCCAAGGGGCGCATTTCCGGTAAGATCAGTGCGCTGCCTGCCCAGGCGGCGTCAATATGCAAATGCACGTCATGTGCCATCGCAATCTCGCCGACTTTCCGTATAGGATCGATCGATCCCAGTCCCGTGCCCCCGAACAAAGCGACAATACATGCTGGGACAACCCCGTTGGCGAGATCGGTTTCGATGGCGTGTCGCAAGGAGCCTGGATCCATCCCCAGATCAGCACGAATTGGTATTTTGCGGACCATCTCCGCCCCGAGCCCAGCGATACGGGCGCCTTTCTCGATCGAAGAATGCGCTTCCGCCGACGTATAGATCGCTAACGGTTTGCCGCATGCTGCCAGACCTTGCTGCGCGGCCCGCCCATTGGTCGCATAGCTGCAACCTGCCAGAATGGCGCACAGATTAGAGCTGGATCCGGAATCCTGGATCGAACCGGTAAATTCCTCTGGCAGGCCCAACAGTGACCGGAGCCACTCCATCATACGCAGTTCGAGCTCGGTCGCCGAGGGCGATGTTTCCCACAACATGCATTGCGCAGCCAGGCCAGCAGTCAGAATTTCAGCCAATATGGAGGGCGGGCTGGAATTGGCGCTGAAATAGGCGAAGAAGCGTGGATGCTGCCAATGCGTGATGCCGGGTATGATCGTGGCTATGAAATCGGCGAAGATGTCGTCGATCGTGTCTCCTTTGTCCGGGCACTGCTTCGTGAGCTGCGATAAAATCTCGCCGGGGTTTGCTTGGGAGCGGACAGGGTAGGATTCGAGCGTTTCCAAATAGTCTGCAATCCAATGGGAAAAGCGTTCTGCTTGTTTTCTAAACTCGGCGATTTCCATACTCTATCTCCATGGCTTTGATTGCACGGCTCAGGAGATGGAGAATCGATTTCACTTGGTATTGAACAAAATTGCTCTTACGGCATTCTGTCCGAGCATATATAATTTGGTTCATGGTGGTCTCATCACGCATTTCCTTGGCTTCAACTTACCGGTCTCTTGATGTAGTCGGCAGGCAAGTTGGCATCTTGCGTGCCGAATTCGATGCTCGCCCTTTTGTTCGTCACTACCATGATTTCCCAACAATCGGATTGGTTAGATATGGCGCGAACCGCTTCCAGCATGGGCGCAGGGTTTCTGAGGCCGTCCAAGGCGAGGTCTGCATGGTAGATCCGGGAGAAGTTCATGATGGCGGGCGTGCCGGTATCGCTTGGTCATATGACTGTCTTTTTCCCGCTCCCGACCTTTTGAACGAGCTTGCGATCACGCTTGGACATATTGGTTATCCCTGGTTCGAGCACAGCAATACAAGCGGTCCCCATGTGGGTCTGTTTCGGAAACTGTTCGATGCAGTGTTTGTGTCTAATCCAGATCCAGACGAATGCCGTGAACTTTGCATATTGGCTCTTTTGCAGCTCGTCTGTCGCGAAACCGATATGTCCAAGCGGGAGAGGGGGGCGGGACGAAACGATAGGATCGCTAAAGAGGCGATTTCCTATATCCAAGACAATTTGACAGGGGCGTTGCGGCTTGATGATATAGCCGATGCGATAGCGGCGAGCCCATTTACGGTTATTCGCTCAGTGGCGGCGCAGACCGGCCTTACGCCGCGCAAGCTGATCATACAGGAGCGTGTCGAGCGGGCCCGCCAACTGCTTATCGGCGGGGTGCATCCGGCGGCGGCGGCACAGGAGGTGGGTTTTGCCGACCAGTCGCATTTCACGCGCGAACTAAAGCGTCGCTGGGGTGTGACGCCGGGCGTATTCACGCATTGATACGCCCTTGGGATGGCATGAACGTGCCTATTCCCCTATCGGCCTCTCGATACAGGTTCCGGGCGCGCCAATTTTCCGCTAGTCCTCACAGAAGCAGCAGCGGAAACCTCTTCCATGACATCTCAACCCTGGAATTTTGCCAAGGGCCTGCATGACTTAGGCCAGGGCAATTGGGCATGGCTACAGCCGGATGGCGGTTGGGGCTGGTCCAATGCCGGGCTTATTGTTGACGGCGATCAGTCGTTGCTTGTCGATACCCTGTTTGATGCCCGGCTCACTGCAGACATGCTTGCTGCGATGACCCATGCCACCGGGCTCTCCGGCGACGATATCGGCACGGTCGTCAACACCCATGCCAATGGCGATCATACCCATGGCAACGGCCTGTGCCGCCATGCCGAGATAATCGCGTCCGAAGCGAGTGCGCGCGAGATGGCGGAAGTCACTGCGGCCGGGCTGGCAGCGATGATGGCGGCGGCTCCCAATCTCGGTCCGTCGGGCAAATATCTGCTCAACATCTTTGGCGATTTCGATTTTACCAATGTTGCCGAGCGCGCACCGACCCGCACATTCACTGGCGAACTCAGCCTGAAGGTTGGCAACAAATCGGTCTCGCTTGTCGAAGTCGGCCCGGCGCATACGGCGGGCGATGTTATCGTGCACCTGCCCGATGACCGGATCGTCTATACCGGCGATATCCTGTTCATCGACGGCACGCCTATCATGTGGGCCGGGCCGGTCAGCAACTGGCTTGCCGCCTGCGACAAAATACTGGCCATGGACGTTGAAGCAATCATTCCCGGCCACGGACCGATCACTGACAAGGCGGGTGTGCGCGAGGTGCAGGCCTATCTGCGCTATATTGATGGTGAGGCGCGCAAGCGGTTTGATGCCGGGCTATCGGTTCGCGATGCCGCGCATGATATTGCGCTCGGCGACTATGCAAGCTGGATCGATTCCGAGCGGATCGCCGTCAATGTCGATACGCTGTACCGGGAATATCGGGGCGACACGTCTCCGCCCAATATTGTCGGGCTATTTTCGCTGATGGCAGAATTGAAGCGTTAAGACCGCCAGCGATCGACCAGCACCCGCAATCTCTGCCGCGCCGGATTTCTCGGGGTTGCGTCCAGTATCTTCGCGCCGCCAAGAAAGACTGCGCCGGTACAGCATAGGGCGAGAAGCTGGCCGCCGCGCCCCGGATACTCGATCATGTAAATCTGGGCCCGGGCCATTGCACCAACAGCCAGCGCATAAATGATCAGATAGGCCTCGAAACGATTTTTGATCACAAACAGTCTGGCAAGGCGTTTCCACATAACACTTTGTTAAGCAATTGCCGTGCCAATCCCGGAAATGCGCGGTTTTGGCCTCGCGAATATGGTAAACTGTAAGTTAACCCGACAGTTTTCGTCAGAGCAGCTCGGGCAGTGAGAACGCTTCATACAGTGCGGATCGTGCGGCGGTGATCTGATCCCAAAGCGCGGTATCGGCCAACGCATCGCCATCAATGGTTTCGGGCCATGTCGCTGCGATCACCTCTGCCACCCGATCGAGCTTCGCTTCATCCATCAGGAAGCGCGGATCAATCGTCGCAGGATCGGCAAGAACGCGCAGGCGCAGACAGGCCGGCCCGCCGCCATTGGCCATCGACTGGCGAACATCAACCGGGATCAGCTTTCGAATGGGCCCATTGGTGGCGATCATCTCTTCCAGCCATGGCCAGACGGATTCGCTCTCTTGCGATTCCGTCGGCAGGATCAGCGCCATGCCGCCTTCGGGCAGGGTCACGAGCTGGGCGTTGAACAGATAGGTGCGGATTGCTTCTTCCAGCGAAACGCGGGTCGCGGGCACTTCGACAATCACGACATCGGGCATGATCGCGCGCAATTCCGCGTACAGGGCGCCGGGATCGGCAAAGGCCTGTTCATGGCAGAAAAGCACGCTCTCATTGGCCACGGCGACCACGTCATTGTGAAATGCGCCGGCTGCGATGGCCGCGGAGGACTGTTCGGCGAACACGGTTTTCGTCGGATCGAGGCCATGTTTGCGGGCGACCGCTTGTGACGCTTCCAGATGCTGGCGGGCAGGGAAGGGGCCGCCGCTCTCTCCATAGACGAAAATCTCGATGCCCGGTTCGCCATGGCTGGGTGCAAGCCGCATGAAATTGGCCGCGCCTTCATCGCCAAAGGGCGCGGGTACGGGATCATGAATAGCGAAATGGCTTTGGTCACCAAAGGCAACCCGGAGCTGGGCCAGTGTCTCGGGCCATTCATGGCTGCGATGGGGCATGGTGACGAGATTGGCCGGGGTCATGTGACAGCGGCCGTCCGCCGTATCGGGCGCCGGGGAAATAGTGGCCGCATTGGCGGTCCACATGGACGAGGCGGACATCGCATTGGCGAGCAGGGCCGGATCGGCATGGCTGGCATCGGTCGCCAACTGCTCCAGCCATGCCGTATTGGGCCGCTGCTGCGGCAGGAACGCACCCTGGACCAGCCCGAGCCGGATATTGGCGCGCATCTTTTCCAGACCCTGCAGCGCCGCCGCACGGGGCTCGGATATCTTGCCAGCATTCTTTGCCGAAGCGAGATTGCCGAGGCTCAGCCCCGCATAATTGTGGGACGGGCCGATAATGCCGTCAAAGTTGATTTCGACCAGGGCCATTGCTGTGTCCGTCCATTTCTTTGCGGCTTAGCGCGGTACGTGCCGCACTGATGTTCCGATTTGCGCGTTCAGGGTTTCTGCCGCATTGCTGTCTATACTCACCTCGCCATCGCCCTTGATGGCGATATGCGCGTAACAGCAGCGGAAATCTTCAAGTGTGCCCGTTGCCGCGAGCGAATGGCTATTATCTTTGTCCGCGATTGCGGAGACCGTTGCTTCCCGCGATTCCGCAACGCTTTTTACAGCGTCGATATCGGCCTCCATCGTCGGACCGCCGTCGAAAATATCGATATAGCCGGCATATTTGAAATTCTCTTTTTCCAGCATCCGCATCGCGGCCCGACCGGACGGATGCGGCTTGCCAATGACCGAGCGGGCGCTTTCGGGCAGCATGTTCAGATAGATTGGGTGCCGGGGCATCAGGTCAGCAATAAACTGGTGCCCGTGCCGCGCGTTGAACTCATCGGCTTCCTGAAAGGACATGCCGAAAAACTTGCCCGCCAATGCGTCCCAGAATGCAGATCCACCAGCTTCGTCGATCACGCCGCGAAGCTCGGCAATCACCTTGTTTCCAAAACGCTCGCGATGCTTGGCGATAAACAGATAGCGGCTGCGCGCCAGCAGCATGCCGAGCCCGCCAGCCCGTTCATTGGGATGGAGGAACAGCCCGCCAACTTCGGACGCCCCTTCATAATCCGTCGTCAGCGACAGGATCTGCGAGGTGAAGGTCCGGTCTAGCTCCTTGCTGTGCTGCGTAAAAGTGTTGATGCGGTAGCTGTAGAATGGCCAGCGCTTGCCAACTGCGGCGAATATCTGCGCCGTTCCCCGGACTTGGCCTGTTTCGGTATTTTCGAGCGCCAGCAGGAACAGATCATTGGCGGATTCGCCTTCCGTCTTGGCGAAAGCTTCCTCTGACCGCGCCAGTTTTGCATTGAGCGCGTCGCGATCCGGCGGAAGGTTGGTAAAACCACCGCCCGTCAGCTTCGCCATTTCATATAGCTGATCGACATCATCGCGGCGTGCCGCGCGAACCACAAACGTCATAATCTACCCCTTTCGGCGAGCCTGAGCAGCACCAGCGCGGAAAGCTGCGCCCGTTCCGCCAGGCTATCGACCAGTAAAAATTCTTGCGGTGAATGGATCGCACCACCGCGCACGCCCATCGTATCGACAACCGGCACGCCGCAGGCCGCGATATTGTTTCCGTCACACACGCCGCCGGTGGATTTCCAGGCGATCTTCAAGCCCAGATCCGCGCCGCACTCCTTGACGAGTCCGAACAGTTTCGCGGCTTCTTCGTCAACGGGCTTGGGCGGACGGCCAAAGCCGCCATGGACATGGATATCGACTTCGCGCCGGGCCGAGATATCGGCAACGGCTTCATCGAGCAGCCTTTGCGCGCGCGCCTGATCCTCCGTTGTTTCGGGCCGCATATTAACGCGCAGCAAAGCATGATCGGGCACGACATTGTTCGCGCCGCCGCCTTCTAACTTCGCCGGGTTTACCTTGAGGCCGGGGCCAATCGCGGCTTCCAGTCTGAGCGCCAGTTCGGCGGCAGCGAGCAGGGCGTTGCGGCCCTCTTCCGGGTTGCGGCCGGCATGGGCGCTTTTCCCGGTGACGATGATCGACCAGTTTCCGCTGCCGCCGCGTGCGCCCGCCAAAGTCCCGTCGGGCAGGGCCGGTTCATAGGTCAGCGCCGCCAGCTTGCCTTTGGCGGCCCGGGCGAGCAGCGCCGCCGATCCCGGCGAGCCGATTTCCTCGTCCGAATTGATGACCACTTCATAGCCGATCTGCGGGGCAAAAGCGGATGTTTCCAGCGCCTTGAGCGCTGACAGCATCAGCGCGATACAGCCCTTCATATCGGTGACGCCGGGGCCGTTGAGCGTGTTGTCATCGAGCCATGTCAGCGTCTGAAACGGATGGGTTTCGCTGAATACCGTATCCATATGGCCGGTCAGCAGGACCTGTGTCGGGGCTTCGGGGCGCACCACAAGGTGCAGATTCTGGCCGGTGCGGCGTTCGGTTATCGCGCCATCGGGTTCGACAATCTCGCCGGGCATCGGGTCTTCCAGCGTTAGCGTTCCGGGCAATGGCGCAAAGGCATCGGCCAGTTCCCCAGCAACCTGTTCCAGGCCCGCAAGATTGGCCGATCCGCTGTTGATCAGCGC
>CAJQMX010000140.1 GCA_905479515.1 uncultured Parasphingopyxis sp. | reverse complement strand
CAACATCGAGCAATTTTTTCACCTTGCTGAACGCGCCGGAACGGGCCGCCGCCACCGCCGCAGGCAAGGAATGAGCGTGCATAAATTTTGCGATGCTGCGCGCTGCGTCAGGGGGCACCTTGCCCTCTTCCCAGCCATTTGACGGCATGTCCTCGCGAGGCGTTTTTCCTGTTTTTAAAAGCGACAGAAGCTCGCCATGCAAAGGCGTGCCATTCTTGTAAACTTCAAATAGCGGTGACCAGGAATATGTTGTGCCGGAAAGCAGATATGTTCTGGCATGAGGCGTCAGGCGCCAGACGCCGTCACGCCGGTTTACGAGCCCCAGCGCCGACACGAGCGACATTACCACGCCTAGAGCTTTCGGATTGAGAGAGAGCTTGTCAGCGAGATCGTCAAGACTCAGGGGCTCAGCTTCAAGCGCTTCAAAAACGCCCGCCTCCTGCACGGCCGTCGCCGCCGGGAAGTAATGCATAGAAAGCCAAATATCCCAGATCGCACGATCATCCACGGGCGGCGCTTCGTAAAATTCCGTCATACTCTCTCCCAATATCTTTTGAGCCAAGAGTACAGCACAGGACGGGAGCCATATGCTTTTTTGCGCATGGAATGACGACTGCCGGCGTTGTACCCGGAAATCCCAGACCGCATTCGCAGAGCAAATATGCTGCGCGCAACCGGGTTACTTGATCTGCATTCTGCTCATATCGACAAGCATCAGCAAACTCATCCCGATCCCGCCCACAAGGCCGAAGGCGAGCGCCTTCTCCACATTCTCCGGCATAAAGCCAAGCGTATTAAACGGCATCAGCCACGGGAAATAGAGGCCGTATTCCGACGCCTGTGCGAAGATCGCAAAGAACCCGCCGCCGACGCCGAGCGCCATGGGGATCAGGAAATTCCGGAAACGGAAGGCCGCCCAGAGCTGCACCGCAATCAGAAGAAATGACGAGAGGTAAACATAAGCGAGCCGTTCGGCGACGACGCGTTTCCATTCGCGGACCATGAGCATGACATCCATCCCGCCGAACATCTGATCGTCGTCATCCATCATGGTCTCCGCAAGCGCTGCAAAGGGCGCCGGGTCCATCAACTTGTTTTCTGGATTGAGCGCGCCGGCGAGCCAGCCGCCAAAAGCGAGGAGCGCGCCGGTGAGCAAGCTCATCAGTGCAATAAGCCCGAGCGCGACGATCGCCTTCGCAGCGAAAACACGCCATTTCGGCACCGGCAGCGCGAGAAGATGCGCCCATGTTTTCGGCCCGTGCTCCAGTTGCGCCAACAGGGTTGCGATGATCGTCGCTGTCAGCGGCAACATGAAAGTCGCCCAGGCCGTCAGCCCCGCAAAGAAATAAAGCGGCCATGCGCGCAAATTTGCGCCACTCGCCTGTAATGAGAAAAACAAAAGCGCCACAAGCGCTGGCCCGGCAAGCATCACCAGCATGATCTTGGAGCGTTTCAGTTTAATCAGTTCGACCTGAATGGAGGCGAGCATGGCGTTTCCTCACTCCTGTCCGAGTTGCGGTTTGGCGCCGATAAGCTGGAGGAACAATTCTTCCAGCGTCCATGGCGCAATAGCGAGATGGTGCACATCAATGCCTGCTTCATTGAGTTTTCTGTTGATCGCAGCCGCACGGGCCTTCGCACCCTCCGCCGAGGATAGTTCTATCACCAAACGGCCATTGCGGCTTTCCACCTTTCGTGCGCCGCCGCCCAGCATGGCCGAGGCGCTCGTGTCGTCGGAACAACCGATCTCAAGACGCGGCGCGTGAAGCCCGCGCAACTCATTCATGGCGCCCTGGAACACGATCTTGCCGAGATGGATCACCGCAACATGGGACGCCATCTGTTCAATCTCGGCGAGATGATGCGACGAAACAAAAACGGTGGCGCCAGTGCGCTCCGGCAACGTCTTGATGAAATCGCGCATTTCGCGAATGCCGACAGGATCGAGCCCGTTGGTGGGCTCATCAAAAATAAGAAGCTTTGGCTTGCCGAGAAGCGCGCGGGCGAGCCCCAAACGATGACGCATGCCGAGAGAATATTTCCGGACATGACGGTCCGCCACATGGGAAAGCTCCACCGTCGATAGCACCTGATCAATCTCGGCCTTATCGAGCTTCAAGAGCCGCCGGGTAATATCGAGATTTTCACGGCCTGTCAGATGTTCGTAATGGGCCGGCGTTTCAAATGCGACGCCTACGGATTTCAGGGCCCTTAAGCGGTTGCGGCGTAGATCTTCGCCAAAAATTGAAATGCGTCCGCGATTGGGATTGAGCAGCCCAAGCAGGAGCCGGATCGTCGTCGTCTTGCCCGCCCCATTAGGCCCCAGAAATCCGAAAATGGCGCCTTCCGGCACCGAGAGGTCAACGCCGTCCACAGCGTTGACGCCGCGAAAGCGTTTACGCAGACCCTCAGTCTCGATTGCAATGCCCATAGCCCCCATCTTCACGGGACAAAAGCGCCCGCGAAGCCTCCTTTTCATATCCGCCGTTCCGGCTTTTCACCGCCGGTTATGGGAAAAACATGGCCCCGCCGCCCCGATCAGGCAAGACGCCTTGCGTCAGCCTGACCGGGGAATGCGACAAAAGGGGAAGCATCAAAGGCGCTATTTCACGCCGGTGAAGACGAATTTCTGAACGCGGCGGCCGGTGTTCACTTCGGTTGTATAAATATTGCCGTCGCTGTCCACATCGACGCTGTGGAGCCAGATAAACTCACCGGGATAGCGGCCATTGCGGCCGACAGCGCCGAGAAATTCGTAGGTTTTCGCATCCAGAATCCAGACCTGTCCGTTCATCATGTCGGAGACATACATATAGGCGTCATCCGGAGAGAAGGCGACGTCGGAAACGGTCCGTGTGCCGCCTGTCTCCGGCGCGAAGACAATATCCTGAAGAAAGACAGTTTCACCGGCGCCACTTGTTTCAAAAACCTGCAGCCGGTTATTGCGCCGGTCGCAGACATAGATGCGATC
>CAJQMX010000139.1 GCA_905479515.1 uncultured Parasphingopyxis sp. | reverse complement strand
TTGCGAGCTGAGTCTCAACCCATTCGCGCTGGGTTTCTGCCCATTTGTGAGCCTTGGCGAGGCTGGATCGCTGCGGCAGGCTAAGCACCACCCGGCCATCGCGCTGATCGACGCGCAAGCGGAAAGACCGGGCGCGGGAATGGCGTTTTACCGTTAGGGAACGGCGATGGCCGCCCCCTTCAAAAACAGGCTCAGAGATCGCGTTCGACACAATGATGCTCAAGGTCGCCGGCATCCACTTCGGAAATCGTCCAGCCGCGCACCGACTCTCCGGCTTCGTGCACAGCTTCCGGGTCTCCGCATATCAGATAATGCCAATCGGGCAGCGGTTCGCCGCGCGCCAGCAGGCGATAGGAACATGTCCGCGGCAACCAGGGGAAATCCTCCATGTTGCGGGCGGTGAGTCTCAAACAGTCGGGAACCTTGATCCGGCGATGCTTATAATCTGTGCACTTCGCGGTTTCACGGTCAAGCAGCTTGCACGCCACATTGGTCGGCTGAACTTCCCCCGTGTCTTCATCCTGCAGCTTGTGGAGGCAGCATTTGCCGCAGCCGTCACACACCGCCTCCCACTCTTCACGAGTCATCCGGTCCAGACGTTTGGTTTCCCAGAAATTGCCGTTCACTGACCCAAACCCATCTGGCCGAACCTTATCGGACCGAACATTATCTGGCCCAAAATCATCTAGCCCAGAGAGCGAGCGTTTCGGCAATCGTCTCAGGGCTTTCCTGGATCGGTAGAATAGCAAGCGGCGCGCCCTCCGGATCGAACAGGATGGCGTTATTGCTATGGTCCACAAGATAATTGCCGGACCCGTCATCCTCGCCGAGTGCGTAGTAGGAGCCGTAACGCTCTACCGCCGCATCAATCGCCTCGCGCGAGCCCGACATGCCGATCATGCGCGGGTGGAAACTGTCGGTAAACTGGGTGAGCACCTCTGGCGTATCGCGCGCGGGATCCACGCTGATAAAAATCGGCGTGATCCGTGCCGCAAGCGCCGGATCATCCTCTTCAAGAATACGCATCGCCTGACCCAGTTTCTGCATATCGACGGGGCACACATCGGGGCAAAAGGTATAGCCAAAATAGATGACACGGTTCTGACCGGCGAAATCCGCCTCATGCACCGTTGCGCCATTCTCATCGGTCAATTCAAAATCGCCGCCGATAGCGGCGCCTTCGAGCGGCGGCGCAGCAGGCTGCTCAGGTGAACATGCGAAAAGGGCGAGGGCGGCGAGCAATGGAAGCACGCCAATTTTCAGGGGATTGAGATCGTTCATGGCAGAGCCAGTCATGCTTTGCTAAGGGACAGGTTGCAAGCATCAATGGGGTCAGATTTCCATGCACCGGTCGACGTTACAAAAAATTCCCAACAAGGCAGCGGCGATTATGATCGCGGCGCTCGCTTCACTGCTCCTGCCAGTGGCAGCGCAGGCGCAGTTTTCCGACACCTATAATTTCATGCGCGGCGTGCGAGATCGGGACTTTGCGGCGGTGCGCGATCTGGTCGAACAGCCGAGTTCAACGGTGATCAATGTGCGTGACCGGTCAACCGGCGAAGCCGCGCTCCATATCCTGACCCGCGAGCGGGATTCGCAATGGGTGCTCTATCTGCTGCAACATGACGCCAATCCCAATATTCGCGACAATGATGGTAACACACCGCTGCATATCGCCGCGCAGATCGGCTTTCTGGAAGCTGCGGATTGGCTGAGGATCGTAAATGCCGATCTGAATGCCCGCAACAATCGCGGCGAAACGCCGCTTATTCTAGCGGTGCAGCAGCGCAATGCACCGATGGTCCGTCAGCTTATCGAAGCTGGTGCCAATCCCAACATCGCAGACAGTGTCATCGGCCTTTCCGCACGGGATTATGCCGTTCGGGACGGGCGCTCCGCCGATATTCTTGCAATTATCGAAGCCGGACCAGCCGTTGCGACCGAAGAAGAAGCGGTGGTTGGACCAAGCCCCAACTAGACCAGCCGATCAGTCGAATCCCGCCAGGTGCGGGTCTTCAACCGCAAGCAATCTGGCAGCCGCCCGGCGCGCAAAGCGCAATGTTTCGGCCTTGCGCCGCGCGGCAGCAAGCTTCTGGTCGGCAGCCTCCCGGACGATGGCGGCGTCATAGGGGTCGGCAACGATCAGGCCCGAAATGTCGGGTTGCAATTCCGCCCGCGCGCACAGATCGAGATCGAAACCGGCCGGCACTGCCCAGAAAAAGCGGTCGCAATACTCAAGATAGTCCGGCCATTTCCGGTCCCCAAGCAGGTCCGCCCGGCTGACCTTGATCTCGACGATCACGATCTGGCCCTTGGCGTCGATCGCCATGATATCGGCACGCCGCCCATTGCCGAGCGTGACTTCCGTCTGTCCGATCAGCCTTTGCCGATAGAAAAGCCGGGAGACACCGCGCGCTACATCGGCGGCCTTTAGCCGTTCATCACTGTCGATTATCTCCGAATCGGCCCCTGAATCGATCATGCGGCCTGCCTAGAACAAATACCGAACAGAAAAAAGGGCGGCTATTCCGCGCCGATAAAATCGGCGAGCCAGGTCTCCGGTTCATCCAGGTCGATCTCGACCACCCAGATATCGGGATCGAATTTGCGGCGACGCTCCAGATATTCGGTCAATGCCTGCGGATCGCCGACATTTTCCGGCCCCGCCTCGACCCAGCGATAGCTGCCATCGGGCGCAAGACCGCGCTCGCGAAGCCCGTGCACGGTCCCTCGATCGGCCAGGGCAAGCAGCACCGCACCTGAAATCTCGTCACCCTTGCTGAGAATTGTCGCATGGCCGCCCGCCGCCTCGGCCCGCCTGCGTAGCGCGCCAATCAGCACCTTGCTCGTTATCCGGGCGCTCATGCCGGCTGGCGATAGCCAGCAAGCGAAGACAGCGGGATCCGCGATTTCATGAAGGTTCCCGTGCCCCGGGCCGCTTCTTCGCCATCCGCATCAACGAGCCGCGCTTCGGCGACAAACACCCTGCGCTGGCCGCTCACCCAGCGCCCCTCTGCGGTAACCGATCCACCGCTGATCGGCCGGGTGAAGAGCAGGTTGAAGCCCGTGGTTAGCAGGAAACGATCAGACACGAGGCTGTTCGCCGCATAAAAGGCCGCATCGTCAAGCATCTTGAAATAGCTGGTGCCATGCACCGCACCGGCTGCATGATAATAGCGTTCATCGAGTTCGACGGAGATGCGCGAAACGCCGCTTTCCACGATTTCCAGACGAGATTGCCACAAATCGTTGATCGGCGCGGAATCATAGAGCGATTCGAGCGCCCGGAAATGCGCCTCGGCTCCGGCAACCGGCGCATCTGGCGTCCGCGCGCCGGGATTCACACGATCAGGCAGCGTCCGCCGCCTCGAAATTGGCGAGCAGCGCAAAGACCGCATCGGTTGACCGGGCGCCGCGCAGTTTTGCCACGAACTCACCGTCGCGAAGCCGCCGGCTGATCCGCGCCAGCGCCTGCAGATGCGCAGCGCCCCCGGCTTCCGGGGAAAACAGCGCGAAGATGCAATCAACCGGCATATCGTCAACCGATTCATAGTCCACCGGCGTATCGAGCCTGACAAACATGCCAAAGGGCCTTTCGAGAGCTTCGATACGGCCGTGCGGGATGGCGATGCCATCGCCAAAGCCCGTCGAACCCAACTTCTCCCGAGAAAGAAGCTTGTTTTCGACTTCAGTGGCATCGACATCTGCAACACGCGCCGCATGGTTCGCGATCAGGCGAAACAATGCAGTCTTGTTCTCCACCGCGTCGGCAAAAACGACGAATGCGGGGCTCGGAAATTCAAACTCGATCATTCAACACCTTGGTTACGCGGTGATCGCCCGGGAAATACGGGAGTCGGGGTTAGCGTATCTTCAAACCGGGCGCTCAGGTTCGACCCAACCGATGGATCCGTCCCGGCGTCTGTACACCATGTTATATACCCCAGTGTCGCTATTTTTGAAGAGCAGCGCGTTGGTATTGCGCAGATCGAGCATCCACACCGCATTGGAAACGCTGGCATCGGGAATATCAACGCTCATTTCAGCGATGATCGGCGGGTTATCGGGGATCTCTTCCGCGTCCTCATCTGCCTTGAACACGGTATAGCCACCAGTTGGTTCAGGCATTGCGGCCGGAACCTCGCCATTGCCGTTGGCATGTTTGTGATGATCTTTGAGCCGGTTCATGTGGCGGCGCAGCTGCTTTTCGACATGGCCCGCTGCCTCTTCGAACGCCGCATGGGCGTCGCCCTGGCTGTCTGCTTCGCCCTTCAGCATCACACCCTGCATCACATGGACAACAATCGCGCAGCGAAACCCGTGATCATGGGGGCCTTTGCCAAAGGTGACATTGGCGGAAATTGTCCGCGAAAAATATTTGTCGGCAATTGCGTTCAGGCGATCCTCAACATGCTGTTTAAGTGCATCACCAGTTTCGATCTGATGGCCTGATACACGAATGTCCATTACGCTACTCCTTCATCATACGCCTGCCAGAACAGCAGGACGCCAATTTTAAATCCTATTGCGACTCAACTGGCCATAGCGGGTCGGTGAGCTGCGAAACAAATGCAGCATGGCGCGCGCGCTCTTCATCCGAGGCTGCATGCGGTCGAACTTCGCGAATGGCGCGGCGCTGCTGGGGCTTGGCTTCCGCCATCCGCAAATCTGCGGGCGACGCAGCACTGTCGTCTTCGGCAAGCACAAGCCCGATCTGGCGGCCACCCGTCAGCTCCACATAGACCTGGGCGAGCAACTGCGCATCGAGCAACGCGCCGTGCAAGACCCGCTGGCTGCGGTCGATGCCATAGCGGGAGCAAAGCGCGTCCAGGCTATGCTTCGCGCCGGGATGCTTGGTCCGCGCGATGGCCAAGGTGTCGATCATTCGCTCCATCGAAATGAATTGATGGCCGCACCGATCAAGCTCGGCATTTACAAAACCGAAATCAAACTGCGCATTATGGGCAACCAAAGGGCTATCCCCGATGAAATCGAGAAAATTTCCCACCTCGTCGGCGAAAAGCGGCTTGTTGGCCAGAAAAGCATCGGAGAGTCCGTGCACGGCAAAGGCCTCGCTCGGCATCTCGCGCTCGGGATTGCAGTAAATGTGGAAGCTACGACCAGTCTCGACCCGGTTGACCATCTCAAGCGCGCCAATCTCCACCAGTCGATCGCCGCTCTTGGGGCTCAGGCCGGTGGTTTCCGTATCGAAAACTATCTCACGCATTGTTGGCAATATCGGACGTCATGCGCGCGTAAGCAAGTGACGAGTGCGTCAACCTGTGCCCGCGTTTCGTCAATCGGAGTTCCGGTATCGATGATGAAATCGGCACGGGCGCGTTTTTCGGCATCGGGCAGCTGCAGGGCAAGAATATGGTCGAATTTTTCGGGCGTCATGCCGGGCCGCTTGAGCACGCGGTCACGCTGCACGTCAGGAGGAGCCGAAACGACGATCACCGCGTCGAGCCCGGCTTCACCGGTTTTTTCGTAGAGTAGAGGAATATCGAACAAAACAAGCGGCGCATCGCGATGTTCTTTAAGAAAGGCCGCGCGGTTGAGCCCGACCGCCGGGTGAATCAATTCCTCCAATGCGCTCAGTTTTTCGCGATTCCCCAGCACCGCTTTTGAGAGTTTTGCCCGGTCCACGCCTTCTGGCCCGGTGGTGCCGGGAAACAGCTCCTCAATGGCCTGAACGAGTTCGCCGCCCGGCCCCTGCAACCGATGCACCTCGGCATCCGCATCGAAGACCGGGACGCCTTCAGCCGCAAACATGGCGGCAACGGTCGATTTTCCCATTCCGATCGACCCGGTGAGTCCAAGCAGAATCATCCGATCACTATCTCCCTCAATCGGGCATCATCCTCGCGCGGTGCGGGCTGGCCGAAGAACAGCTCAAACGCGATTGCCGCCTGGCCAATCAACATTTCAAGCCCATCAACCGTGGCCAGTTCCCTTTCACGGGCGGCGGCAAGCAATTCTGTTTCGAGAGGCGCATAGACCAGATCATAGACAACCGCATCTTCGGGAAGGGGATCGAGATCAACCATCAGCGGCGGTTGCCCGGTCATGCCGAGCGCGCTGGCGTTGATGAGCAGTTCAACGGGCGGCAGGGGTGCATCAAGGGGCAAGGCATCGCCCTTGAGTCCAAAGGTTGCGAGCAACCCTGCGCCCTTGATCGGCGTGCGGTTGAACAGGGTGACATTTGCGACGCCAATACGCTTCAACGCGAAAAGAACGGCGCGGGCAGCTCCCCCCGCCCCGATCACCGCAACATCGGCACCGCCAAGTTCGAGAGCAGAGATAGGCGCATAGAAACCGGCGGCATCGGTGTTCGTGCCGATCAGCACTCCATCTTCGCGCAGTACCGTGTTGATCGCCCCAATGCTGGTGCGCAGTTCCCCGCGATCTTCAACATGATCGAGCGCGGCTTCCTTGTGAGGAAGTGTAATATTGCAGCCCTGCCAGGCCGGATCTGCGCGCCGCTTCTCGAAATAGTCCGCAAGACCATCCGGCGTTACATGGGCGGCGCGATACGCGGCATCGATACCCAGTTTTTCGAGCCAGAAGCCGTGAATGAGCGGGGATTTCGAATGGGCAATCGGATCGCCGATGACTTCGGCATATGGTTTGGTCATTTCATCATCACTCCGCGAATGCGCAGATAATCGAGCAGGGGCAGAAGCGGCAGGCCGAGAATCGTAAAATGGCTGCCATCGATCCGGGAAAATAGCTGCGCGCCGCGACCTTCGAGTCGATAACCGCCGGCACAGCCACCAATGGCCGGCCATTCGGCATCCAGATAGGTTTCGAGGAAAGAATCGGAGAAGGCGCGCATGGTGAGTTTCGCACGATCAATATGGCGCCAGACCGGCTTACCCGCTTCGCAGATCACGGCAGCGCTTGTCTGGTGATGGGTTTCCCCCCGCAAGGCCCGGAGATGGGATTCGGCTTCGTCCCGCGTCGCGGCCTTGTCAAAAATCCGGTCATCCAAAGACGCCACCTGATCGCAACCCAGCACCAATGCTTCGGGATAGCGCCGCGACAGTTTAACGGCTTTCAGTTCGGCCAGCGCATCGGCAAGATTGCGCGCGGAAATGCCATCCGCGCAAAGCGAGGCCTTGGCCGATTCCTCATCGACCCCCGCGGCCATAGCCTCAAACGGCACGGATGCGGCGTCCAGCATCGCCCGGCGCGTGCTGCTCTGCGAGGCGAGAATTAACTGGATGGCACAGCCTCCCCGTTTTCGCTGCCAGCCGCCTTTGACCGCTCCATTACAATGTTGAGGATAGCTGCGGCACTTTCCTCGATCGAGCGCCGCGTCACGTCGATTACCGGCCAGTCATTGTCGGCAAATATCCGCCTGGCAAAAGCAACCTCGGCCTTGACCCGGTCCTGATCCACATAGTCGGTTTCCGGGGTCTGGTTCAGACTCAGCAGGCGATTGCGGCGAACCTGCACCAGCCGGTCCGGGCTGGTTGTCAGGCCGACAATGATCGGGTTTTTCAGGCGGTACAATGTGTCCGGCGGCGGAGACTCCGGCACGAGCGGCACATTGGCAACCTTATACCCGCGATTGGCAAGATAGATGCTGGTTGGCGTTTTCGACGTCCGCGACACACCGGCAAGCACGATATCCGCGCGGTCCCAATCTTCCGGCGCGATACCGTCATCATGGGCAATCGTATATTGGATCGCCTCGACCCGCTGAAAATAGGCCGCGTCGAGCAGATGCTGTCCGCCCGGCCGTTCCTTCGCTTCCATCCCGAGCAGGCGGGACAATGCGTCGATCACAGGGTCCAGCGCAGAAACGGCCGGCAGCCCCATGGCCCGGCACCGCGTTTCCAGCTGCCGCCGGACATTATGATCGACAAGTGTATAGAGAACGAGACCTGGCTGCTTGCCGATATCGTCAAATACACGGTCAACATGGCCCTCGCTGCGGACCATCGGCCAGAAATGTTTGATCGTTTCGACATCGTCAAACTGGGCCAGCCCTGCCTTGGCGATATTTTCCAGCGTCTCGCCGGTGGAGTCCGATATCAGATGAAGATGAAGCCGGATCATGGGATGCCTGTATGACGGAGCCCGAGACGACCAAATTCTGGACGTACAAGCCTGTGGAAAAGCCTGATGACGGCGCTAGCTGAACAATCGGGATAGGTGCAAGCCATCAAACCACACCCGTAATCCGATTTTCTGTCCCGCAACTCTTCCACAGGGAATGGAATCCGCAAACAGGGTGTGAATTACCGGGATAACGGAATCGACTCCGGGTGCCATAGGGATCCATTCTTGAGTCAAGCTGTTGGCCTAACCGCTCAAAGCGATTAAGCCCCGTTGCCAAGCCTCCAACTTACTTCCTCAATCTAATAATTATATAAGTATATATAGTGATAGTAGAGCAAAAAGACGTGCCGATTACCGGACAGAATGAGAAGAAACTGCTAAGCGTGCTGCGCGGCGAACGGATGGATCCTCCTCCCGTTTGGCTGATGCGTCAGGCTGGTCGCTATCTTCCCGAATATCGTAAGCTGCGTGCCGAGAAGGGCGGGTTTCTCGATCTCGTCCATGACAGCGAATCTGCGGCTGATGTCACCCTGCAGCCGATCCGCCGGTTTGGATTCGACGGGGCCATCCTGTTTTCCGATATCCTGGTCATCCCTCATGCGCTTGGTCAGGATTTGCGGTTCGTTGCCGGAGAAGGTCCGCGGCTTTCGCCTCCGCTTGTTGATAGTGCGCTCAGCGCGCTTGAAGCTGTGCCAGAGCGTCTTGAGCCAGTGTATCGGACCGTTGCGTTGGTTGCTGATGCTTTGCCGTCTGGCACGACCTTTCTGGGCTTTGCAGGAAGTCCATGGACGGTCGCCACCTACATGGTTGCCGGGCAGGGGAGTCGTGATCAGGCAGAGACCCGCCGCATGGCTTATGGTGATCCTGAAGCCTTTGGTGCGATAATCGATGCGATTGCGGACAAGACGATCGAATATCTCGGCAAGCAGATTGATGCAGGCGTCGATGCCGTACAGCTGTTCGACAGCTGGTCCGGCAGCCTGTCTCCAGCCCAGTTTGAGCAATGGGTTATTGCGCCGACGGAGAAGATCGTGCGCGCGCTCAAGGCTCGCTATCCCGATACGCCGGTCATCGGTTTCCCCAAGGGCGCGGGCGAAAAACTGCCGGCCTATGCGCGTGAGACCGGAGTGGATGCGCTGGGACTTGATGAGACGATTGATCCGGAATGGGCAGCCGAAACCCTGCCTGCGGATCTGCCGTTGCAGGGCAATCTTGATCCGCTTGCGCTGATCGCTGGCGGGGACCGTCTCGACAGTGCGATCGACCGGATAGAAAAGGCTTTCGCCAGTCGGCCACATGTGTTCAACTTGGGCCATGGAATTTTGCCGGATACTCCGATCGCCCATGTCGAGCATTTGCTGGCACGGCTGCGCACGGGCTGAGCGATGATCGAGATTCTGACCCTCGCTTATCCCTGGCTCAAGGCTGCGCACATCATTTTCGTGATATTCTGGATGGCCGGCCTGTTCATGCTCCCGCGCTTTTTCGTCTATCATCAGGAAGCGGCGGAAGGATCGCCGGAAGCGACCGCCTGGATCGAGCGGGAAGACAAGCTTTCGACGATCATCATGAACCCTTCGATGCTGATCGTGTGGGTGCTTGGTTTGACGCTGGCCTATTATCTGAATCTCTGGGCGCAGCCATGGTTCATTGCCAAATTGGTGTGCGTCATTGCCCTGTCCGGCTATCAGGGTTGGCTCATGGGCTATCGCAAGAAGCTGGCACGCGGAGAGAGACCGCTTTCCGGTAAGCGATTGAGGATGCTCAATGAAGTTCCCGGAATCGCCGCCACGGTTATCGTGATACTGGTTGTTGTCCGGCCTTATTTCTGATCCGGTTCGCGCTGCTT
>CAJQMX010000138.1 GCA_905479515.1 uncultured Parasphingopyxis sp. | reverse complement strand
CGTACTTGTTGGGGCCTATGCGCTTGGCAAGGCGCAGCGCGTGATCGCCGAACTGCGCCGCGCAGGTTGGAACCAGCCAATCTATTTGCACGGTGCTCAGGAAAGAATGTGCGAACTGTACGAGACACTGGGTGTGTCGCTCGGCGAGTTTCAGCTCGTAATGGATACGCCAAAGGAAGAGATGCGGGGGAAGATTATCATCTGCCCTCCTTCCGCTCTTAATACTAAATGGAGTCGCCGCTTGCCCAATCCGATAACGGCTATGGTGTCGGGATGGATGCGGGTGCGTGGGCGCGCCCGTCAGCGCAATGTGGAGCTGCCCCTGGTTATCTCCGACCATGCCGATTGGGACGAGCTGACAGATACGATCCGCGAACTTGCGCCGCGAGAAACCTGGATTACGCATGGCAGTGAAGATGGCCTGTTGCGCTGGTGCCAACTGCATCAGGTAAAGGCACGCGCGCTGACTATGGTCGGGCATGAAGACGGAGACGATGGCTGATGCGCGGATTCGCGACGCTCATCGATACGCTGATCTACACCCGCTCGCGCAATGCGAAGCTCGCAGCTATTGCGCAGTATTTGCAGCAAACCGCTGATCCGGATCGCGGCTGGGCATTGGCCGCCTTGACCGAGAACCTCGATTTCCCGGCAGTGAAATCAGCGATGATCCGCACGCTTGCGGGCACAAAAATTGACCCGGACCTATTTAGTATGTCGCGTCACCATGTCGGCGATACGGCCGAGACGGTCGCGCTTATCTGGCCAGAACCGGAGATCGGCGAGGCGGAGGACCCCAGTATCGACGAGGTTGTGCGAAAACTATCCGCCGCCAATCGCTCGAACGCGCCCGGGATCGTTTCGGCTCTACTCGATAGTCTAGATACCAACAGCCGCTATGCCCTGCTGAAACTGGCAACTGGGGGTATGCGCGTTGGTGTGTCGGCGCGGCTCGCCAAGACAGCTTTTGCGCAAGCCTTTGATGTAGGTGTCGATGATGTTGAGGAACTTTGGCATGCACTGGATCCGCCTTACATAGCCCTATTTGAGTGGGCGGATAAAGGCGGTGAGCGGCCAGACCTTTCCGGCAGTCCCTTTTTTCGGCCATTCATGTTGGCCCATCCGTTCGAAGGCGATAGCCTCGACCTCAACGCCTATGCAGTGGAATGGAAATGGGATGGCATCCGGGTAGAAGCAGTGCGTCTGGGCGGCGAAACACGGCTGTTCAGTCGCGGCGGCGATGACATCAGCCTGTCTTTCCCCGATATTGTCGAGGCGTTTGACCGTGATGGCGTTATTGATGGCGAGTTGATGGTTCGCGGGACAGATCAGGGCGGCGAGGCGGCAAGCTTTAACGCGCTGCAAAAGCGGGTGGGCCGCAAGACGGTTTCGAAGAAAATGCTCGCCGAGTTGCCGGCCTTTGTGCGGGTCTACGACCTGCTTGTCGAAGGCAAGGACGATCTACGCGATCGCCCCTGGCATGACCGGCGCAAACGGCTCGAAGCGTTCATACCGAAACTCGATCCCGGCCATTTCGATCTTTCCGGAGTAATTGAAGTCGATGACTTTTCAGAACTGGAGACAATGCGCGCAGGAGCGCGGGCGTCGGCGATTGAGGGTGTCATGCTCAAGCGCAGGGAAAGCCCCTATCTGGCAGGTCGGGTCACCGGACACTGGTACAAATGGAAGCGGGATCCGCTCAATGCCGATTGTGTGATGATGTACGCCCAGCGCGGCAACGGGCGACGGGCGTCATTTTACTCTGACTACACCTTCGGATGCTGGACTGAGGATGGCAATTTGCTTCCTGTGGGCAAGGCTTATTCGGGGTTCACCGACGAAGAATTAGTGTGGCTGGATCGTTTTGTACGGCAGAATACGCTCAAGCGCTTCGGGCCGGTCCGAGAGGTTGAAAAATCGCTCGTCCTCGAAGTGGCTTTTGATTCAATCCATGAAAGCAAGCGTCACAAATCGGGTCTGGCAATGCGTTTCCCCCGTATTCACCGCATTCGCAAAGACAAGCCCGCCGATGAAGCGGACCGGATTGCGACTTTGAAGGCTCTCGCGATGTAATTTTTCCGCGTTGGACGACGCCTCGGCCATTTAAGTCAAACCAGACGGCGCGCCATTTTGAGATCGCCAACAAATTTGCGATATTCGATTCTGCGCCCATTCTCGTCAGGAAAGCGCAACAGAAATGACGGGTGGACGGTGACGAGAAACGTGGCTCCATCATCAAACATGTGCGGGCTTCCACGATATTGCGCGATTTTGAGAGATTTTCCAGTGAGCGCTCGCATGGCCGTCGCGCCGAGCGCAATGATAATCTTCGGCCGCACAATTTTGCGTTCTTCGTTTAGCCACCACCGATAATATGCAATCTCACCCGCATTGGGCGTTTGATGGATGCGGCGTTTGCCACGCGAGACAAATTTGAAACGCTTAACGGCATTGGTAAGATAGCTGCGGTGGCGCTCGATACCAGCATCCGACATCGCGGAGTCCAGAAGCTGGCCTGCTGGCCCCACAAAAGGGCGCCCCGCCATATCTTCTTGATCGCCCGGTTGCTCGCCGACGATCATTATAGACGCATTGGAAGGGCCTTCGCTGCGGACAATGGTCGGCGAAAAACTCTTCATCGGCGCCTCGAGATCGTTTCTCAAAGCCGCATACAGCTGATCGAGCGACGCAAAGCTGACTTTAGCGCGGTCTTGCACAGCACCAGCGCTTATTGCCGGGGCCTCCGGCTTTTCCAGCATTGCGCTAACCCGGCCTGCTGCTGCAGAAACGAGAGGTGAAATCAGTTTGGCCTCAGGCAGATTCTTCCAATACCTAACCGGCATTTCGGATTTCATTGCGTTCATTTTCACGCGCGCGGGATTGAAAATACTGGAATAATAGGTGAGCCATTCAGCTTCGGTGCCGTCGCTGTCCGCAACCTCGCTGCGCTTGCCACCCGACCCGTAATGCAGGTGTTTACCGTCCCAGGCAATGCTCGCTTCCGGAGTTGCGACTAGCCAGTCCATCCCTGTAAAGCGATTGCGAAAGAACGGAGCTACGGCTTCGACAATATGGTGTTCAGGCTCGAACCAGGCAAAAAACTGCTCGCGATCACCCGCCTCCCCCACTTTTCTGAACCGGACGAATGCGTGCATCTTGTGGACATCACGCCGGACTGCTTTCGCATAGCTGTTGAGCTTTTTGATCGCCGCATCTGCGGGATTGTGACGCAATTTCGGCTCAGATTGCGCGCGAAATACGATATCGTAAGCGACCGTGAACCGGTCTTCAGCTCTATGCAGCAGAGCCGTGTTGATCAGTGCAAGAAGTTCGCGATCAATTCGAATTTCAGGGATGGGCGGCTTGGACGTCGCGATTGAAAAATCCGCCTCCCGGCACAAGTCTAGATGCGCGGTTTCGTGACGTCCTTTTACCGTCCAACGAACATCGTGCGGCTCTCTATCCGATAGCAACAACGCACGTGCTTTTGCGCGCCAACCGCGCACATCTGTTTCGCTGGCAAGCTCAATTCGGACATTGTGGCTGAGCAGATCCGCCATTGTTTCAGGCTGCAAACAGCTCCATTTGCTCGGCCGGCGGTCTCATGCGTGCTTGAAGTGAGGCAGAATCCAGTTCAGCCCCCGGATGCCAGTCAACAAGGGTCACGAATGGCAACAATCGCTTCACGGATTGCACGATGCGTTCCAGATCACCAAGTCGAAGTGCACCAAATCGTCTGGCGCTGACTATCTTATTCACGCCGGTCGTTCCTAGGCCGGGAACCCGGAGCAACAGCTCTTTGTCTGCCCGGTTGAGATTGATTGGAAATTGCGCGCGGTTCTTAAGGGCCCATGCCAATTTTGGGTCAATCTCCAGATCGAGATGTCCTGCTTCACCGCCCTCCAAAATCTCGGCAACCGTAAATCCGTAAAAACGCAATAACCAGTCCGCCTGATAAAGCCGGTGTTCGCGCATCAAAGGCGGAGCTCTTAGCGGAAGATAGGCGGAGGCATCCGGGATCGGACTGAAAGCAGAATAATAGACCCGTTTAAGTGCATAATCGCCGTATAGACTGGTGCTGGTTTTCAGGATTTGTGCATCATCTGAAGCATCGGCTCCGATGATCATTTGGGTGCTGTGCCCACCCGGGGCGAATAGAGGCGCCTTTCGCGATTCCCGTCGTTCCGCCTTGGCTTCGCCTATCCGCTTTCCCAGAATCTTCATTGTGTCGCGAATCAGGATACCGCTTTTCTCCGGGGCAAATTTCTTGATCGCATCATCATCCGGCAGCTCGATATTAATCGAAAGCCGGTCAGCATATTTCCCCGCTTCGGCGAGTTGGTCGGTGTCAGCCTCCGGAATCGTTTTAAGATGAATATAGCCGCCAAATTTGTGATCGATGCGAAGGCGTCTTGCGACCTCCACCAACTGCTCCATCGTATAGTCCGGGCTGCGGATGATACCGGAAGAGAGAAACAGGCCTTCGATATAATTTCGCTTGTAGAAATCGAGCGTCAATTCGACGATTTCTTCTACGCTGAACGCAGCGCGTTTGACATTGCTGGAAGAACGATTGATGCAATAATGGCACTCGAAAGCGCAGAAATTTGTCATCAATATTTTGAGCAATGAGATGCAACGCCCGTCTGGCGCGTAGCTGTGGCAAATGCCCATTCCCGTCGTTGACCCGATACCGCCAGTGCCAAAAGAATTGCGCTTCACGCTGCCGCTGGACGCGCAAGACGCATCGTATTTTGCTGCGTCGGCGAGTATCGCAAGTTTTTCGGATCGCGTCATAGTTGCCATAATGTTCTCTATATGTTGCGCTTTTGATTGCAAGTCAATTGTCAACTGAATTCCTGTAACGCGCTGAGATTTGATCGAAATGCAGATAGTGTCGAGGTGAGTGAACAGCTGTGGACGACCATCCCAAACTCAGGCTAGTCCGGGCCAAACGGGTAAGTTTCGGAACTTTGTAGAGACACAAACGTACGATGAATGCATACTGGCGAACTGCCTAGGGCCAGACCGCATATCAGATGATCTCAGGTGGAAAGCGATGGCGATCAAATGAGATTGGTTTCATCAACGCCAGTTGATCACTCGTTTGCTCGAACGCCAATCAAGTTAACGTGACAATGCCAGCGTAAGAGCTGGCTCATGCGGACCGTCGACAACGAGGGCAAGATTAGCACCTCTTTGTTCGCGTCGCCGCCACAGTTCAGATATGAATGAACTGCAGCGGCAAGCTTGGTATTCCATTTTGTGGCCATTCTTGATTGTTCAACAGGCTCAGATTGACGCCATTTGACGATGCGTTTCTGGTTGGCCAATCATCCGAATGGCATAGACTTTGCCGAGTACCGAACCGAAAATGATGTGCAGCATCAGTGTCATGACGGGTGCCATCATCCCAAGGTTCATGCCGAATATGCCTGCGCCTGCCATCGGCATTACCAAAAGCATCATCATCAGCCATGCGCTAACTCCGAAGATTATGCCTTTTGTGACCTGTTTACGGCCCGGTATTGCACCGTTGAGAATGGCAAAACTAGCGCCCCAGGCAACAGTTCCAATCGCAAAATGTGCAAACCAGCCCATTGCGGCTGTTCCGCCCATCATTCCGCTAAGCATATGAATTGGGTTTAGCTCGGGCATCACGCCCATCATGTTTTTGGCCATCATCAGTGCCGAAAGGATGGCAGTGGCTACAAATGCGGCAATCATTCCATTTACAATTTTGGTCATATTGACCTCCTGCTATTTGAACGCCGAACTCGGCGCTGGTGTGGCGGCAGCGCGATGTTAAGGGGAGTATCGCGCTGCCGCCGAGGGGTTGGGATTGATCAGATTATGCGGCTACTTTGACGCCGCCCTTTTCCCATGCGAATTTCTGGAATGGGGCGTCGATAGGCGTATGGGCGAGGTGGTTCGTGTAGTTTGACATCACCTTTTGCGAATAACCGAGTACGACCTCGAGTATGTTCCGCTTGGTGAAACCGGCATCCAGAAACGCCTGAACCTTGCTGTTATCAACATTGCCGCGGTCGCGTACCACGCTCAACGTAAAATCGCGTAGCGCTTGGAGCTTTGCGTTGGCCAGCGGCATTTCATTGCGCAGCGCCTCGGTTATTTCGTCACTTATACCCATGCTCTTGGCGATACCTGTATGGGCGGGGACGCAATAGTGGCAGGCATTCTCGACGTTTACGGTCTGCCAGACGACGGTGATCTCGTCCTTGTTGAAACTCGAATTGGCGAACAACTCGTGCACTGTCTTATAGGCTTCGAGCAGGCCGGGCGCTTCTGCCATAACGGCGTGGAGGCCGGGGACCATGCCGAATGATTTTCTAGACTGGGCCAGCAGAACGTCGCTGCCTTCAGGGGCGGTCGTTTCGTCGTGCAACTGAAAATCGGTCATTTTTAACTCCGGTTACTAAGCCACTCTGTCGTTCGGTGTGATCGCACTTCCATGGCTCAATGGGCGGCGGCAGCGCAGAGGGTTGGGGGAGGGTCGCGCTGCCGCCTAACTTAAGGGAACACCGCGTTCCCGTTGAGAAGCCATATGCATCATCCTGGCGGCATGTTGAAATTGAATGATATTATAACTATTATTCATGCTATGAATTTACGATCACTAGACCTAAACTTACTCGTCGTGTTCGATGCGCTCATGCGGAAGCGGAATGTGACTCACGCCGCCCAATCCATTGGCTTGTCGCAGCCGGCGTTCTCGAACGCCCTGACACGGCTGCGAGAAAGACTGGGCGATGAGCTGTTCGTGCGCGGCCCCAATGGGATGCGCCCAACCCCTTGGGCACTGGAGTTGAACGGCCCAGTCAGTATGGCGCTTACCGAGATTGAAAATGCGCTTGAAGGTGCATTTTTCGATCCGGCCACGTCAAACCGCTCCTTCACCATTGCGACTGAGGATTACGGCATGATGGTGTTCGTTCCGCCGCTACTCGAACGTGTCGGAAGAGAAGCTCCCGACGTCGTCATAAACATCATCACGGCGAGCAGGCATTATGGCGAGTATCTTGAAACCCAGCAGGCTGACGTTGCATTGATCAGTTGGCCCGATCCTGCTGATCGATTCGTATCTGAACCATTGCTCGACGAGGACTGGGTTTGTGTCATGCGAGCAGGCCATCAACTCGCCAGCGGGCCGATGAATCTGACCGAGTATACCGGTGCGCAGCATCTGCTCGTTAGTACGCGCCGTGATGCGCACGGAGAGGTGCGCGGCTGGGTCGATCATGCGTTGGCGGAGCAGGGCCTGGGTCGCCATGTCGCGCTGACCATGGGAACTTTTGCGCCTACACCGCTCGTGCTTGAGATAACCGACCTCATCATGGCGTGCCCCAGGCGCGTGGGCGAGACGTTCGCGAACCGGTTCGGGCTAGCTTTGACTGACTGCCCTGTATCGCCACCACCCACCTACCGCAGTGTCGACATGGTCTGGCATAAGCGCTTGGGCAACCACCCGGCTCAGATCTGGTTACGTGAACTGCTGCGCGATATTGCCATTTCGACCGAAACATAAGTCCGCTTCGAACCACTATCAGAAGCTTACTTCGAGCACTCTTCTTCTTGTGCAAATGAAGATGCTCCCGGTCCAGATGCGATCCTCGACCGACTGCCTTGCAGACTACCAGATCGTCGTGTGAGGCTGTTCCAGTTCCTCCGGGGCATACGGATGGCCACGACTGCAAACCGTCAAATTCTCGCGTTGCTTTGGCGCCCAGGCAGACGCGT
>CAJQMX010000137.1 GCA_905479515.1 uncultured Parasphingopyxis sp. | reverse complement strand
ATGCTTCGTCGAGCGCGCCCATCAGCGCGAACGCCTCGACAATCGCCGGATCATAGCGTTTGGGCACATAGTTCATCAGCGATCGCATCCGCCGGGCATGATCGATCAGCACGCGCAGATCTTCCCCGCTGCGCGTCGCGCCTTCGCCGGTCTCCAGCATCATCGCGCCGAGACCCGCATCGATCAGATAGGCATCAAGCGCGGCATCGTCCTTGACGTAAACCTCGCTCCGGCCCTTGGCGACTTTGTAGAGCGGTGGCTGGGCGATATAGAGATGCCCGCGCTCGATAATTTCCGGCATCTGCCGATAGAAGAAGGTGAGGAGCAGCGTGCGGATATGCGCGCCATCGACATCAGCATCCGTCATGATGACGATCTTGTGATAGCGCAGCTTCTCAATGTTGAAATCGTCCCGCCCGATGCCGGTGCCCATCGCCTGGATCAGCGTGCCAACTTCCTTTGAGGACAGCATCCGGTCAAATCGTGCGCGCTCGACATTGAGGATCTTGCCCTTCAGCGGCAGGATCGCCTGATTATGGCGATCGCGCCCCTGTTTGGCCGAGCCGCCGGCGGAATCGCCTTCCACCAGAAACAGTTCGGACTTGGCCGGATCACGTTCCTGGCAATCGGCAAGCTTGCCGGGCAGTGAGGCGATATCCATCGCGCCCTTGCGCCGGGTGAGTTCACGGGCCTTTTTCGCAGCTTCGCGCGCGGCGGCAGCGTCGATCACCTTCTGGATAACGGCAACCGCATAGGCCGGATTTTCCTCCAGCCATTCCGCAAGCTTGTCGGCGATCAGACTTTCGAGGGGCTGGCGGACTTCGCTCGACACCAGCTTGTCTTTGGTCTGCGAGCTGAACTTCGGATCAGGCAATTTTACAGACACGATGGCCGTCAGGCCTTCGCGCATATCATCGCCCGTGAGCTTCACCTTTTCCTTTTTCAGCGCGCCGGAGCTTTCCGCATAATTGTTAAGCGTACGGGTCAGTGCCGAGCGGAAGGCCGCAATATGCGTGCCGCCGTCGCGCTGCGGAATATTGTTGGTGAAGGCGAGAACATTCTCATGATAACTGTCATTCCATTCCAGCGCGACATCGATGCCAATATCGTCCCGGTCGCCGGTAATCGCGATCGGCTCCCCGATCAGGGCCTGTTTGAGGCGGTCCAGATACTGCACAAATGCAGAAGTGCCGCCTTCATAATAGAGCTCGATTTCGCTGCGGTCGGAATGGCGCGCATCCGCGATAAACAGCCGGACGCCCGAATTCAGGAACGCCAATTCGCGGTAGCGATGTTCAAGTTTTTCAAAATCGAATTCGGTCACCTTAAAAGTGGCGGCGGACGGCATGAACGTGACCTGCGTGCCCTTGCGCGGCGCGCCGTCAATCAACTCGGCATCTCCAACCTCGATGAGCGGCGCCACGGCAGCGCCCGCCTCGAAGCGCACGAAATGCTCCTTGCCATCGCGCCAGACGCGCAGCTCAAGCCAGTCCGACAGCGCGTTGACAACGCTGACGCCAACCCCGTGCAGACCGCCCGAAACCTTATAGGCATTGTCATCCGACGCATTCTCGAATTTGCCACCGGCATGGAGCTGGGTCATGATGACTTCAGCCGCCGACACGCCTTCTTCGGTGTGAATGCCAACCGGAATGCCGCGGCCATTATCTTCAACCGTTACCGATCCGTCGGCATTGAGCTGGATCAGGATCCGATCGCAATGACCGGCCAGCGCCTCATCAATTGCGTTATCGGAAACCTCGAACACCATGTGATGCAAGCCCGATCCATCATCGGTATCGCCAATATACATGCCAGGGCGTTTGCGGACAGCATCCAGGCCTTTGAGGACCTTGATCGAGTCTGCACCATAATCGCCCTGAAGCGGTGTATTTTCGTTGGTATTTTCGGGTATGTCAGTCATCTGTTGGATATAGCGCTTCCGGGCGCAAAACCCAAGGGAATTGGGCTTTTCTTTGGGGATTGCCCGGTCCGTGCAAAAACCATCAAATCCGGGTTAGGCATGCCCCGAAATCGGCGGTTTCCGGGCGCCTCTGTGCCAGCCAGCGGGCAGCTGAAAGCGTTGCCGTGTCAAACGCAGCGGAGCTTTCGAGATTGTCCCCGTCGTCCAACGCGCGGGCATAGCCGAGAATATAATTTTCGCCCGGCAAGGCGAGCAGGCATGGAATGGCCGCTGCCCCAAAACTATGCTCAATCTCAGCGGTCATTTGCTGCCCGGTATAATAGCCAAGCTCGTCAAACGCGCCATCAAAGGCGAGGCCGTAAATCTCGGGAAACCGCACGGCGACATTCTCCGGATCACGAACCAGAGCCTCGATCATATAGTCGAACAGCTGGTAATTATAGGCCAGATGGCGGAAATTGCGCTGGGCCAGTGACCGCGAGAAGCTGGCATATCGGCCCTCGCCTTCGATATTCTGCATCGCCGCGACATGGGCTGCGCTGCCCTCCAGCATCAGCGTGGCAAACATGTGATCAAGCGCCTCTTCAAGGCTCGCCACATCATCAAATTCGGCAATCGGCTGAGCGGCAAACTGCGCCTGGATTGCGTGATAGGTTTCATGCGTAATCAACCGGACGAGCGCTTCATAATTGCCCGGCATATCCGCCGCCAAGCAGGGTATATCGACGAAGAACGCGCCGTCTCTGGCAAAACCCCCGCACGAGAAACTGGCGGCGGCAAGCACGGCATTGCCTGCAAAAGTGAAGTCCTGCGGCACATAGGGCGTGATGAGCTGGGCCGCTTGACCGCCAATCTCTTCGCGCCGCTGCACCAGATAGGTGATTGCTGCCTCCATATTCTCGCGGCGTTCGACCAGCGCCGAGAATCTGAACGGATCGGGATCGGGCGTCTCGCACCGTGCAATCGCACGGACACCGATCAAGTAATTTTCCAGCGTGAAGCGTTCTGCGAATTCGCGGTGATGGGCAATCTGGCTTCGCAGCAGACCAGACTGCGCAAATTCGGAATCATCAATCTCCTCACCCGAACAAGCGATGGCCAACAGGCGCTCTGCCGGGGCGATCTCGATATCGACCGAAATATCCTGTGCCATGACTGGCGCGGAAACCATCATCGAAACCAGCATGAGTGCCACAACGGAAAAACGCATTTCAATCTCCCCCATCAGACCGGCGAAACAATCCCGTCAGACTGCCACGACAACACTTCCGACATTTGTCGTATTTATGTCAAGTCTTTTGGCCCTGTCCGGAACGGCATCAAACAGTGCGGGCTCCGTACCCGTCATCCAGACCTGTCCAGCGCCGCCCTCAAGCCGTTCGAACAGCGCCGCGCGGCGAACCGGGTCGAGATGGGCGGCGACCTCGTCGAGCAGGATCAGCGGCCGCCGGCCCGAGCGCTCAGCAACCAGATCGGCATGGGCAAGGACCATGGCCAGCAGCAGTGCCTTCTGCTCGCCTGTAGAACAGCGATCAGCCGCCTGCCCCTTGCCGAGATGGGTGACGGCAAGATCGCTGCGATGCGGCCCGGTGAGCGATCGTCCAGCGGCACGATCACGGTCGCGGCCTCCGGCAAGCGCCGCGCCGAAATCGCCATCATGCTGCCAGCCGATGAGCGCCAGATGCGCTTTTGCGAAGGGCCCTTCCGGCTGATTTTCCAACTGGGCATTGAGCGCGGCAATCGTCCGGTCACGCGCCTCGGCCAGCGCGCCGCCATGTTCGGCCATCTGCGCTTCCAGCGCTGCGCACCATTCGACATCCAGCGCGGCCTCATCCGCCAGCAGCCGGTTGCGCGCCCGCATCGCAGCTTCATAGCGCGATGCATGATGCGCATGGCCGGGATCAAGCGCGAGCACCAGCCGGTCGAGAAACGCCCGCCGGCCACTCGGCGCATCGGCAAACAGACGGTCCATCGCCGGGGTCAGCCAGAGGATCGACAGCCATTCGGTTAGCGCGGTTGCCGACGCCGTCGCACCGTTGATCCGGACCTGTCGGCGTTCGGGCGCGCTCGGCAGCGTCCCGGTACCCAGATCGACATCGCCACCCGGCGTTTGAAGTGTGGCAGCAACGGAAAAGCCGCCCGCGCCGCCCTGCCGCGCCATTTCGGAAAGCCGCGCACGCCTGAGCCCGCGCCCTGGCGTCAGCAGCGATACCGCTTCGAGGATATTGGTTTTCCCCGCACCATTCTCACCCGTCAGCACGACAAAACCGGGGCCGGGTTCGATCAGCGCCGTTTCATAGGACCGGAAATCAGTGAGGGAGAGGCGGCACAGTGCCATGGCCCGCATCCAAAACCATCATTGCGGACTTGATCCGGAATCTAGAGCCAAAAGCGAAACCGCCCATTGCCCTGGATTCCGGATCAAGTCCGGAATGACGATATCTGGCAAAAAGCCTGCGATCACACCCGCATCGGCATCAGCACATACAGCGCGCTGGCCTTGTCATTCTCGCGAATCAGGGTCGGCGCACCGGCATCGGCCAGATGCACTTCAATCGCATCGCCCTGCACCTGCCCCAAAATGTCGAGCAGATAGCGCGCGTTGAAGCCGATCTCGAAACCATCCGAGCCATATTGACCAGCGACCTCTTCCGATGCCGTGCCATTTTCAGGCGAACTGACCGAAAGGGTGATCTTGTCGGTATCGAGCGCCATTTTCACAGCTCGGGTCTTTTCGGTCGCAATGGTCGCAACGCGGTCAACGCCTTCCTCAAAGGAGCGCGGATCGATCTTGAGGAGCTTGTCATTCCCGGTCGGGATGACGCGGTTATAATCGGGGAAGGTGCCGTCGATCAGTTTCGATGTCATCACCGCCGAGCCGAGCCCAAAGCGGATCTTGCTGTCGGACAGCGCGATCTCGACGGTTCCGTCGAGCTCGTCCAGCATCTTGCGCAGCTCGGCAATGCATTTGCGGGGGATGATGATGTCGGGCA
>CAJQMX010000136.1 GCA_905479515.1 uncultured Parasphingopyxis sp. | reverse complement strand
CTCGCGCGCGCTCAAAGACGGCAAGGTGAACGGCAAACTGTCCTTCCTCATCACCGGCGACGAAGAAGCCAAGGGCGTCAACGGCACGGTCAAAGTTCTGCAGTGGCTCAACGATCAAAATATCAAGATTGATCATTGCCTTGTGGGCGAGCCTTCAAACCCCGACGCCATGGGCGACATGATCAAAGTCGGGCGACGCGGGTCGATCAATTGCTGGCTCACCATCACCGGCAAACAGGGCCATGTGGCCTACCCCCATAGGGCCTCGAACCCGATCCCGGCGCTGATGCGCAAGCTGCTGCATTTGAGTGAAACACCGCTTGATGAGGGCTATGAACGGTTCCAGCCGTCGAGCCTTCAGGTGACGGACATTCATATCGGCAATCCGGCGCATAATGTCATTCCCGGCAAAGCCTCGGCGCGGTTCAACATCCGCTTCAATCCCAACTGGACGGGGCTCAGCATTCAGGACTGGATGCGCGCGCAACTCGATCCTATCGCGAAAGAGATCAACGCCGCCTACCAGCTCGATTGCGTCGTTTCCGGCGAAGCATTCCTGACGACGGACACACAGTTTCTCGGACTGCTTTCTTCCTGCATAGAAGAGAAAACCGGACGCAAGCCGGAATATTCAACCTCAGGCGGAACATCCGACGCCCGCTTCATCAAGGACTATGCGCCCGTGGCGGAGTTCGGCCTCGTTGGCGCGACGATGCATCAGGTGGATGAACATGTGGATGTGGGCGACATCGAGCTTCTCACCGATATCTATGCAGCCATCATTGCGCGCTATTTCGAGACTGTCGCTAAATAGCGATCAATAATCAGCCCGCAAAAAATAAAGCCCTTCGGCCGGCGCCACCGGCCCGCAGCAAGTTCGGTCGGCGGACTCCAGCGCGGCCTTTAGATCGCGCGCGCGCCATTTCCCCTTACCAACTTCAACAAGCGAGCCGACAAAAGAACGCACCTGATTGTGCAGGAAAGACCGCGCAGCGCAGCGGATATAAATATCCTCCGCGACACGCGAGACCGAGATTTCATTCAGCGTTTTCACTGGCGAGTCTGACTGGCATTTAGTGGACCGGAAGGTCGTGAAGTCATGCTTGCCCACCAGAACCTGCGCGGCGTTGTCCATGACTTCGGCGTCGAGCCTGGAGGAAACCCGCCATGCGCGCCCGCGATCAAGCGCCAGCGGCGTGCGCCGGTTGACGATGCGATACTCATAAGCGCGCCCCACGCAGGAAAACCGGGCGTGAAAATCATCCGCCGCTTTCTCCGCCGCCAAAATCACGATCGGGGCAGGGCGCAAATGCTGGTTCAGCGCGTCGCGCACGACATCGGCCGGCCAGTCCTTTACCAGTTCAATATGCGCCGCCATGGCGAAGGCGTGCACGCCTGAATCGGTGCGCCCAGCCGCATGAGCGCTGACGGTTTCACCGCAAAACGCCGCCACGGCGCGCTCAACGGACTCCTGAATCGACAGCCCGTTCTCCTGGCGCTGCCAGCCGACAAAATCGGTGCCGTCATATTCGATAATGAGTTTGTAGCGGACCATGGCGGGAGCTATATTTCCAACTTCACGGAGGATGCAATGCTTTCAAAACTGCCCTGGAAGAAGATCAGATCGGAATTCCTGTTTTTCGCCTGTATTCTCGCGGTCTTGCTGACCTTCCGGACGACCGCCTATGGCATGTATTTCATCCCCAGCGAAAGCATGTTGCCGACCCTGGCGGTGGGCGATCGCATTCTCGTCAATAAATTCGCTTATGGCTATTCCCGCCACTCCGTACCCTTTTCCATCGGGCCGGAAATCGCGACGCCCACCGGACGCCTGTTCGGCAGATTGCCCGCACGCGGCGACCTTGTGGTATTCAAACATCCGGACTCCAGCGAAACGCTGATCAAGCGGGTCATCGGCTTGCCAGGCGATACTATCGAGCTGCGCGAAGGCCGCCTCTTCCTCAATGACGCAGAAGCCCCGCGCGTGCTCGACGACCTGTTCCGCTATCGCGAACATCGCGGCGGCGTCGCCAGCGTTGCGGCGTTTTCCGAAACTCTTCCCGGCGGGCGCGAACATGAAATCTATGAGCGTGGTGACAATTATCGCGGCGATGATTTCGGCCCGGCGGTCATTCCCGCAAACCATCTCTTTGTTATGGGCGATAATCGCGACAATTCCATCGACAGCCGCTTTCCTTATCCGGGCGTTGGGTTCCTGCCTGTCGAAAATCTTGTCGGGCGCGCTGATCTGTTGATGTTTTCTCTCAACAGACAGCGTGAGGAAGAAGGCCTGAAGAAACTGAACCGCCAACGCAGTTTCATGGCGCCCCTACAGTAACAACGCCTCGGGATTACGAAACGCGCGCGCCTTGTTTCAAAGGAAATCCGCGCAGAAACTCTTCCGCGTTTTGCGCTTTTTTACCGGCGCGCTGGAGACTGCTCAGCTCAACGGCGCCATCGCCGCAGGCGATCACGAGCTTTCCATCCGTATCGAGAATATCTCCGGGGGTACCGGTTCCAGCTGCCTGGTTTGACATCAGCGCTTTCACGCGTTCGCCATCGGCCTCAAGCCAGGCGCCCGGGAAAGGCGACAGGCCGCGAATATTGCAATCAATCTCAGCAGCCGGGCGCGACCAGTCGATGCGCGCTTCCTTCGCGCTGATCTTGTGAGCGTAGATGACGCCCTCTTCCGCCTGCGGCGTCGCCACAAGCCCGCCGCGCTCAAGCGCCGCCAGCGCAACCGGCGCAATCCGGGCCGCAACGCCGGAAAGCTTGTCATGGAGGCTGCCGGCAGTGTCATTGGCTGCGATGGGAACGGTTTCAGAGAGCAGGATCGGGCCGGTGTCGAGCCCCGCCTCCATCTGCATCACCTGAACGCCGGTCACCTTGTCGCCCGCCATGATCGCCCGCTGGATCGGCGCCGCTCCGCG
>CAJQMX010000135.1 GCA_905479515.1 uncultured Parasphingopyxis sp. | reverse complement strand
AACTGCAAGCCCTGCGCGGCCTTGTCTCAATTCAGCGGAGCAGGTGAAGCGCTGGCGAGAGGCGGCGGGCGGGCCGTGTGACGTAATGGTCGATACTGGCATGAACCGGCTTGGTCTTTCGGTCGAGCAGGTGAAGGATGGGCTGATAGACGGGCTCAGGATCGACACGCTGATGAGCCATCTCGCCTGCGCCGACGAGTCGGGCAATCCGGTGAATGAAGCGCAATATACGGCTTTGACGTCGCTGATGGACAAGATCAGCGCGATGCGGATGAGCCTGTGCAATTCGGCGGGCATCGTGCTCGGCAAGAAATATCATCTCGATCTGACCCGGCCCGGCATCTCGCTTTATGGCGGGGCGCAGGTTGAGGCACTCGTGCCGCATATCCGCCAGGTCGCCTTTCCCGAGGCGCAGGTGATCCAACGCCGCCGCATCGAACCCGGTGCGGTTGTCGGCTATGGCGGGACATTTACAGCTGAGCGTGAGACCGAGCTGGCGATCCTCCACGTCGGCTATGCAGACGGCTATTTACGCGGTTTCTCAGGAATCGGTGGCACATATTTTGGTGACGCCGCGTGCCCGGTGGTTGGCCGCGTTTCGATGGATCTGATTGCCGTGTCGGTGGATGCTGCGCCGGACGTGAAGGAAGGCGACTGGCTTTCCATCGATTATGACCTTCCCACAGCCTCCGCTCAGTCCGGACTCTCGCAATATGAGTTGCTTACAACCCTTGGCCGCCGCTATCAGCGCAACTGGAATGAGTGAAACCGGCATATTGGGCTCGCTAGTGGCGATATTCGCGGCAATCGGGAGACCGGTTGTCGGGGGCTTCGCGTCGATTGGCCGCGTGGCGCTGTTTGCCCTGCAGACGATCCAGCGCGCTTTGACGCCGCCCTGGTATCCGCTTCGGCTGCTGGAGCAGCTGTTTCAGATCGGCTGGAACTCGCTGCCTGTCGTAGCGCTGACCGCTGTTTTTACCGGCGCGGCTTTGGCGCAGCAAATCTATACAGGCGGTTCCCGCTTCAATGCTCAATCGACGGTTCCCGCGATCGTGGTGATCGCGATGGTGAGGGAACTTGGGCCTGTGCTTGTCGGCCTGATGGTCGCCGGCCGCGTATCCTCCGCGATGGCGGCTGAAATCGGGACGATGCGGGTCACTGAACAGATTGACGCGATGGTGACATTGCGGACCGATCCCTATCGTTATCTGATCGCGCCGCGCCTGTTTGCGAGCGTGATTGCCCTGCCGATTCTGGTCTGTATCGCCAATGTGATTGGGATTTTTGGCGGCTATCTGCTGTCGATCTACAAGCTCGGCTTCAATCCGTCCGGCTATCTGGAGATGACCAACTCGATCCTGGAAGCCGATGATATCATGATGTCGCTGGTCAAGGCGGCGGTGTTCGGATTCTTTATCGCGCTGTCGGGCTGTTATGCTGGGCTGCAGACGCGGGGCGGCGCGGCGGGCGTGGGCCGGGCGACAACCAATGCGGTTGTCGGGGCGTTCGTCCTGATCTTGCTGTCCAACCTTGTCATCACTCTAACGGCATTCGGGTAGGCGGCGATGAGCAATCACCCGAAAATTGAGCTGCGTAACGTGTCGAAGAGCTTCGGCAGCAATCATGTGCTGCGCGATGTCTGCTTTTCCTTAGAGCCCGGGGAATCGATGACGATCATCGGCGGGTCGGGCAGCGGCAAATCCGTGATGCTCAAATGCATATTGGGGTTGATGGAGGTCGATGCAGGGCAGATTTTTGTCGACGGTGAAGAGATCACCACGATGAAGCCCGCCGAGGAAGACCGGGTGCGCGCCAAGTTCGGTATGTTGTTTCAGGGCGGGGCGCTTTTCGATTCCCTGCCGATCTGGCGCAATGTCACCTTTGCGCTGACCCAGGGGCGGCACAAGAACACGGCGGAAATGCGTGCCGTAGCGCTCGAAAATCTGGAACGCGTGGGGCTCGGCAAGGATGTCCTGGATCTCAGGCCCAACGAGCTTTCAGGCGGCATGCAAAAACGCGTGGCGCTGGCCCGTGCCATTGCGCCCCGGCCCGAAATCATCTTTTTCGATGAGCCGACCACGGGTCTCGATCCGATCCGTACCGACGTCATCAACAAGCTGATTGTCGAACTTGTCCATGATCTGGGCATCACCGCGTTGACCATCACCCATGATATGGGCTCGGTCGAGAAAATCTCGGACCGGGTGGCGCTGCTTTACGAGGGCGCGATTATCTGGTCGGGGCCGGTCGCGGATTTACGAAATTCGGGCAATGTGCATGTCGATCAATTTGTGCAGGGCAGGGCGGAAGGGCCGATGGCCTGATTTGTGCACTGGGTTTTGTTTAATTTGGTATTTCGATCAAAATTATCCCATAGATTGAGTTTGTCACTAACTGTCTATCGGTAAATCCGTTGGAACCGTTCGGCCGTTTCGACCATTGATTGTGTAGAGATTCACTCAAACAATTAATGGAGACCCCGAAATGATTGGACGCAATGTTCCAGACGTAACCCTGAAAACCCGCGTTCGCGATGAGAGCCTGGACGGGGACAATCCCTTCCGCTGGCAGGATGTGAAGACTGGCGATCTGTTCGCTGGCAAGCGCAGCATCGTGTTTTCGCTGCCCGGCGCCTTTACGCCAACCTGCTCCAACGAGCAGTGCCCGGCTTTCGAACGCTATTATGATGACTTCAAGGCTGAAGGCGTTGACGAAGTCTACTGCATCTCGGTCAATGATGCTTTCGTGATGTACCAGTGGGCGAAGAATCTCGGCCTTGAAAAGGTCAAGATGCTGCCGGACGGATCGGGCGATTTTACCCGCCGTATGGGTATGCTGATCAACAAGGATCATCTCGGCTTTGGTGATCGCTCATGGCGGTACTCGATGATCGTCGAAGACGGCGAAATCGTCGCCTGGTTTGAAGAACCCGGCATCAACGACGATGGCACCGATGAAGATCCCTATGTCGAATCGACGCCGGAAAATGCCCTCAACTGGCTGCGCGAAAATCGCAGCGAAGGCCGCGCCGCGGCGTAGCCCAACCATACTCCCCGAATCGCGAACCCCTGAACCTTCGCGATTTTAACCTCACCCGCATCGGCCTCCCCCCTGGCCGGTGCGGGTTTTTTGTGGACGAACGGGCTGTGCCGGTTACACAAATATATCGGGGAGGTTGAACATGTCAGACCGGGTTGTCGTCGCACCGCACATCGAAACGGAGCGGTTGATCCTGCGCGAATTTCGGCGTGGGGATTTCGATGCTTTCCATGGCATGATTTCTGATCCGGACGTGACGCAGGGCATGGGCGGGCCAGTCACCGATCGTGGGGCGGCCTGGGAGAAGTTTGCGCGTATTCCGGGCTTCTGGGTGCTGCTTGGCTATGGCCTGTGGATCATCGAGGAAA
>CAJQMX010000134.1 GCA_905479515.1 uncultured Parasphingopyxis sp. | reverse complement strand
CAGATTGGTATTTTCGGAAGCGTCTGGCTCGCGGTGAAGTTCGGTATCGCCGGCAAGTTGCGCGGGGCAACCTGGCTGCAGATATACGGAACGGCCATGCTGTGCGGCATCGGCTTCACGATGAGCCTGTTTATTGGCGGTCTCGCTTTTCCGGGCAACGCGCTGCTGATCGAGGAGGCGAAAATCGGCGTTTTGCTCGGCTCGGCGATTTCAGGATTGACGGGCTTTCTGGTGCTGCGGTTCGCACCGCTGCACAAGGCGCATGACCAGATCGAGGCGGAGGAAGCCGGTGAAATCTCTACCGACGGCGATGTCTATAGTGTCTCGGAGGATATGCCGACTAAAGGCGGCGCTACCAGCTAGGCTCTATTCTCGGGGCTTGTCAGGCTCACCGCCTTGCTGTATTAAGCGAACAATACAGTTGGGAGAATGAATATGCGTGCGCTTTTGGTATCGCTTTCGGCCTTGGCACTGGTGGCCTGCGGGCCCTTGGTGGAGATGAGTGGCGGAGATTCCGGGCTGTCCAACGGCCAGTCGCTTGCTGAACTCGACCTTGAAGAATTTGATTCGGTTTCGCTGCGCGGGCCAGATAATGTCGTGATCACGCTTGGCGACGAGTTTGATATCCGCGTTGAGGGCGATGATGATGTTGTCGCGACGATCGAATTTGAGATCCGCAGCGGCAAATTGCGCATTGGCCGGCAGGGCAATGACAGCCTCTCCTTCAATGACGATCCGGCCACGATCTATATTACGATGCCCGTATTGAATGGCGCGTCGATTGCCGGGTCGGGAGACATGCAGATCGAGCGTGCGGTGTCCGACGATTTTGAAATCTCCGTTGCCGGATCTGGCAACATGACAATCGCAGCTCTTGAGGCGGTGGAGGCCGAATTCGACATTGCGGGATCAGGCGGGATCACGGCAGCGGGAACAGTGGGCGATCTGGAAATCGATATCGCCGGGTCTGGGGATATCCAAGCCGCGGATCTTCAGGCGCAGCGCGCCGATGTGGATATTGCAGGCTCTGGTAACGTCGAGATATTCGCGACTGAAACCGTCAGTGGCAGCCTCATCGGATCCGGTGATGTGCGTGTGACCGGCGGCGCGACCTGCCAGGCCAGTTCTATCGGGTCAGGCGAAATGCGCTGTAACTAGGGTCAGGACTTGCGAGCGGCTTTCTCGTCGAGTCCCGACACGCCTTCACGCCGGTCGAGTTCGGCCAGCACGTCCGCAAAGCGGATATCGCGTTCGGCCAGCAAGATAAGCAGGTGGAACAGCGTGTCGGCGGCTTCCCCGATCAGGGCGTCATCGTCTTCCGCTAGCGCCGCGACGATGGTCTCGACTGCCTCTTCGCCGAATTTCTGGGCAACCTTGTTGCGCCCTTTGCCGATAAGCTTGGCGACATAGGAGGAGCCTGCATCGCCGCCCTTTCGGGCATGGATGGTCGTTTCGAGGCGGGCGAGTGTTTTGGGCATTTGAGTCATCTGCGCGGGCAGGCGCGCTGCGTCAACCGGGCTCGTCGGAACCGTTGTTTTTCCGACGCTTGCTGACCTGCCTCCCGACAAGCAGCCCCAAAACGCCAAGCCCGAACAGCATGACATCACCTGGCGCATCTACGCTGACCGCCACTGCCATGGCCGGCGTTGCACCGATCGCGATGGCGGCCAGAAATGCAGCAATGAGACGAGCGACAGACATGCGCGTTCCGAAAAATGTGAAACTCCTGCTTACTACGCAAGAAGCTGGCCAGAATCGGGACGCCAAGCATTCGCACAGCCCACAATGGTTAATGTCCGTCTGACGAACATGGTAAGTGTAAAGTTACCCGACGGAATTCCCGCGGCGAACGGGGATTTGCGCGGCGGCCAGTGCAGCGCGCGCTTGGGCGATACTATAGGTTCCAAAGTGGAATATTGACGCCGCGAGCACGGCATCGGCATGGCCTTCGCTGATCCCGGCCACCAGATGATCAAGGGTGCCCACACCGCCCGACGCGATCACCGGCACGGAGACGCTGTCCGCAATCGTGCGGGTGAGGGCGAGATCATAGCCATCCTTGGTTCCGTCCCGGTCCATTGAGGTGACCAGCAATTCTCCGGCTCCGAGCGACGCGAGCCGCTGTGCATGGGCGACAGCATCTATCCCCGTTCCGCGCCGCCCGCCATGGGTGAAAATCTCCCAGCCGCCCTTGCCATCGGCGCGTGCGTCGATCGATCCGACCACGCATTGGCTGCCAAACCGTTCAGCCATCTCGCCGACCAGTTCTGGCCGGGCGACTGCTGCACTGTTTACCGCCACCTTGTCAGCGCCGGCGAGCAGCAATCGGCGCGCATCTTCCGGCGCGCGAACCCCGCCGCCTACTGTGAGGGGCATGAAGCATACCGCTGCCGTGCGCTCGACAATATGGAGCAGCGTGTCGCGCTCCTCATGGCTGGCGGTGATATCGAGAAAGCACAGCTCATCCGCTTCCGCCTCATCATAAACGCGCGCCTGTTCGACGGGATCACCGGCATCGGCAAGGTCGACAAAGTTGACGCCTTTGACGACCCGGCCATTGGCGACATCCAGACAGGGTATGATGCGTTTGCGGAGAGTCATTTCCGTCCGATAGTCCCGGGCCAAGTCGAGTGAGGTGTACCAGCGAAGCCGAGAACATCGGAGGTTCGCGGCTTTGCTCGACCTGACCCTTCGGCAACGCTCAGGGTATGCGGGGAGGGTATGATCGTCACTTGCTTGCCAATGCCAGCGCCGTCGCGAGATCCAGCGTGCCATCATAGAGCGCACGACCGGTGATCACGCCTTCGATGCCCGTTTCGGCATGGATGTTGAGAGCGTGGATATCGGCAATGCCTTTCACGCCGCCCGAAGCGATAACCGGGATGTCGGTCGAACGGGCCAGGTCGACCGTTGCCTCGACATTGCAGCCCTTGAGCAGACCGTCCCGGCCAACATCGGTGAACAGCAAGGATGCGACGCCCGCATCCTCAAACCGGCGCGCCATATCGAGCACGTTGACTTCGGATGTTTCGGCCCAGCCTTCGGTGGTGACAAAACCGCCCTTGGCATCGACCGCAACAACAATGCCGCCCTCATATTCGCGGGCGACATCCTTGACGAATTCCGGGTCTTTAAGCGCCGCGGTCCCGATCACGATCCGCGCTACGCCGAGATCGAACCAGCGGTCGACATCGGCCCGGCTGCGGATGCCGCCGCCAAGCTGCACATAACCGGGAAAGCGCTCGACAATGGCTTCGACTGCGGCTGCGTTTATTGATTCGCCCGCAAAGGCTCCGTCGAGATCGACGACATGAAGATGCTCGGCTCCGGCCTCCGCGAACAGCGCAGCCTGATGGGCCGGGTCGTCACCATAAACGGTGGCCCGGTCCATATCGCCCTCGGCAAGGCGGACAACCTGGCCGGCTTTCAGATCGATGGCGGGGAAAACGATAATGCTCATGGTTTCCACTCCAGAAAGCGGGACAGAAAATCGAGGCCATAGGCTTGCGATTTTTCGGGATGGAATTGTACGCCGATCATCGTGTCGCGGCCAATTGCTGCGGTAATCGGTCCGCCATGATCGGTCAGCGCATAGGCATCCGATGGGTCGGCCAGCGCAACATGATAGCCATGGAGGAAATAGGCCTCGCCGGGTTCGATCAGAGGCGGCCTGTTCTCTGGGCGCACATCGTTCCAGCCCATATGCGGGATTTTGAGACGGGGATCATCTGCGCTCATCGGCTTCACCGTTCCGGGAATCCAGCCAAGCCCGTCATGCGTGCCATGTTCCTCGCCGCGCTCGACCATCAACTGCATGCCGACGCAAATGCCGAGAAACGGGCGATTCTTGTCGATGGCGGCGCTGTGCAGCGCCTCGACCATATCGGGCAGCGCGCTCAATGCATTCATGCAGGCCCCGAAAGCTCCGACGCCGGGCAGCACGATCCGATCGGCAGCAGCCACATCGCCGGCATTGGCGGTGACATCAACGGCCTCGGCACCCGCTGCCATCAGCGCATTGTGCACGGAACGAAGATTGCCTGCGCCATAGTCGATCAGCGCAATGCGCTCACTCATCAGCCGAGCGTTCCTTTGGTCGAGGGGATCGCGCCCTGCTTGCGCGGGTCGATCTCGACCGCATCGCGAAGCGCGCGGGCCAGCCCCTTGAAGATGCTTTCGCAAATATGGTGGTTATTCTCACCATAGAGCGTTTCGATATGGAGGGTGATGCCTGCCGATCCGGCGAAACTGTGGAACCAGTGCTGGATCAGCTCGGTATCCATCTCGCCCAGCCGTTCCTGCGTGAAAGCCGATTTCCAGACCAGAAAAGGCCGCCCCGAAATATCGAGCGCAACCCGGCTCAGCGTTTCATCCATCGGCGAATAGGCCGAGCCATAGCGCCGGATGCCCGCTTTATCACCCAGCGCCTTGGCCACCGCTTCGCCGAGCGCAATCGCGCTGTCTTCGGTCGTGTGATGCTGGTCGACATGGAGGTCGCCTGCGACCTTCAGAGAAACATCAATCAACGAATGGCGGGACAGTTGCTCGATCATATGATCGAGAAAACCTATCCCGGTTGCCACAGCATAGTCCCCCGTTCCATCGAGATTGATCTCGACGGCGATATCGGTCTCGCCGGTCTTGCGGGTTATGGTCGCGGTGCGCATGGCGCGGGGTATAAGAGTTTGAAAGAATTTCGCCAGAGTGAATTCTGACAAATCAGCGAAGCGGCTCCAGCAATTGATCGATCCCGGCGGTTCCGCTGCCGATCCGTTCGAGATGAGGGTATCTGAGGCCGCCGCGCCAATCGAGTTCGATCCGGCGATACCGATCGCCGTTTTTCACGAGCAGTACGATATCATTTTGTCCATCAGCGGCGGTCGCGATCGTATTGGTGAGCAAGCCGCCCGAATAGGCAAAGCTGTTTATCGCAACGATCTCCGTGCCGACGGTGAGCCCCGCATTGAAGGCAGGGCTGTCCCAGATCACAGCGCTGATGATGCCGTCATTGCCGACAGATAGTCCACCGGAATAGCTCAGATCGACATATTCATAAGTCGTCTGGGTATGGCTCTGTGTCGCGCTGGGTTCGGCGCGATAGACCAGCCGGTATCCGCCAAGTTCCAGCCCGCGGAGTGGAGCGCCGCTGGCATTCTCGTTCAGCCGCTGGCGGAGCAGGCTTTCCCAGTCATAGGGATGGATGGCGGTCAACGTCGAAACGATCTCGTCCAGGTTATAGGTGATCTGGCCCCAGTCGCCGTCCCGCTGGCCGAAAAAGGCGCGGGCGAAATCATCGAGCGAACGCCGTCCGCGCGTTTCGGAGCGCAGGATCTGATCGACCTCCAGCCAGATCAGCGCGCCTTCGCGATAATAATCCTCGCTTCGCTGCCAGCTGCGCCAGGGCTTGGGCTGCCGCGCGGCGATGATCGGATCATGGGTGGTATCGGCAAGATCGCGCCACTGCCGACCCGGAAGCTGGTCATAGGCCGCCGCCTGCATCGCCAGTGCATCGCGATATTGTTCGGGGGTATAGAGGCCGGAGCGCGTCGCAAGAACCAGGTCCCAGAAAGACGTCTGGCCCTCATAGACCCACAGATAATCGTCCTGCATCGGCGTCCGGTAATCCGGCGTCCAGAGGCCTTCGGGCCGGCGATGCTTGCCGTTCCAGCTGTGGATTACCTCATGCGGCAGCAGCGAGCGGCGCCCCGGGCCATCCTCCCAGTTAAGGAAATAGCCGGTCGCCACGGCGTTTTCCGAAGACCGGTGATGCTCAAGACCGATGCCCGACATGGAATCGGTTATCGCGAAGAGGAAGTCATACCGGTCAAAATGCTCGGCTCCGAATAACCGCTCGGTTTGCTCGGCAAGGGCGCGGTGCGCCGCGATCTGTTCGTCGGTGGCCGCCAGTTCCGATGCGCGGTCCGCAAAAATGTTGAGCCAGATAGTGTCGCTCAACTGCTCCTGCCGATAATGCGCGCCGGCAAACATCGGGCTGTCGACCAGTGTTTCATAGCTTACCGTGTCATAAGTGAGTGTGCCTTGGCCGTTGCTCCGTTGGCCGCGCAGGGCGACTGCGCTGTGCCAACCCGGCGGCAAGGTCACTGATGGGGTGACCATGATGTTGCGCACATAATAGCCCGCCGGATAGAGCGACATCTTCTCCCATTGCAGGTTCAGCATCTCAGGCGTCATCACGATGCGGCCCTGATTGCGCGCCGTGGGCGAAAGGAATTGATAGCGCAGGGTGAGTGTCGATACGCCCTCGGGCACGTCGATATGGAAGGCATAAACATTCAGCGAATCGCGGGTCCATTCGATCTGCTGCCCATTTCCGGCGATGGTCAGTCCGGTAAGGTTGGCAATCGGTCCGCGCGGCGCGTGATTGCCCGGCAGCCATTCGGGATAGAGCAAGGTCAGCGGCCCGGCTTCGGCAACCGGAATTGTCTGTTCGACCCGGAAAATGCCCCGCTCGGTATCGGTGGCATCAACATGCAGTGTCATCGTTCCGGGATAGGCAATGTCGCGTGCAGCAGGGATTGTATCGACGATCGGGCTGGCTACCGGCCGGCTATTCTCGATCTGCGCGGACGCCGGAATGGCTAGGGTCAGAAACAGGGCGGCAAGAACGGCACGGTTCATATCAATCATTCCTTGGGCATTGCGGTGTTGCGTCATGGGTGACGGATCGGGGGGCTAAGGTCCAGTGGCGGCTTGTTCCGTTTCGCCGGGCGTCTCATCCGCAGCGTCATCTCCTGCGGTAAGTGTCCGCAGTTTCATTCCGGCAATCGCATAGATCAGCGCGGCGATGAACAATGCCAGCCATGCGATGGCCGTGCCTTGCAGGGTTATCCCGATATAGCGATCATCGGCGATCAGCGCGGTGCCCATCAATCCGCCAAGGGCAACAATAGGCCCGAACAGAAAGCCAAGGCCCTTGCGGCGGGTCAGAAGGACGCCAATCGTGATTGCGCCGACGCCGAGCAGCAGGAATTTCGCCCGCACGGCCGGGATCAGCCAGTTTATCTCGCCCTGCGAGCCGGGTAGATCCGCCATGATCGAAAACAGCCAGAAGCCCTCAATCTGATCGAAAACCGCAGCAGCCACAATAGCGGCGACCCCGATCCCGGAGAGCGATCCGCCATAGCGGCGCAGGGCAATCAAGCCGCAGATCAGGAACGCGGAATAGGCCGGGATAAAGCCCAGCGCATCCACCCATGTCGCGTGGCGCATCGCGGCGAGGAAGCTCGCGGTGCACGGTTCCGTTCCGAAGAGTGCGGAAACATGCGCGGGCGCGCGAACAAGTTCAAACGCGATTATGGACCCGATCTCGGCTTCGCCAATGTCCGTCGCACAGCCTTCGATATTCGGAATTTCACCGAAATAATAGGATATTACCAGGGTCACCAGGCCCGCGCCGGCACAGCGCCACCACCAGCCTCGTTCCCCTGCTGTCATGTTTTTGCTCCCAGCCTTTCAATGGCCTCTACCACAATTTGACGCGCTTCGTCGGCCCCGCCCCAATTGCCGACCCGCACCCATTTTTCAGGCTCAAGGTCTTTGTAATGGGTGAAGAAATGTTCGATCTGCTGCATCACGATCTCCGGCAGGTCATTCCCCTCATCGATCTTGCGATAATAGGGGAAGGTGGCATCGATGGGAACGCAGAGCAATTTCTCGTCGCCGCCATGCTCGTCTTCAAGGTTCAGCACGGCAATCGGGCGGCAGCGCACGACACAGCCGGGCATGAAGGGTGAGCGGGCAACGACCAGCGCATCAAGCGGGTCGCCATCAGGCGACAATGTATGCGGAACAAAACCGTAATTGGCCGGATAGCGCATCGGCGTATGCAGGATCCGGTCGACGAACAGGGCGCCGCTCGCCTTGTCGAATTCATATTTTACCGGCTCTCCGCCCACCGGCACTTCGATGATGACGTTGACGCTCTCGGGGGGATTGTCGCCAACGGGGATAAGATCAATATTCATGGGTCATAACCTTTCTTTTCGTCAGACTCGACTGGGCGGTCGAGCGGGTCGAAGCCGAGATTTCGTTCCAGCCAAATTCTGACAAATACACTCTCCTATTCCCCTAGCGGCTCAATATGCTCTAGGGGAGCCGCCCATGGGAAAAAATACGCCTCACGCCATTCGCGGCACCCAGGATATGCTCGGTGAACAGGCCGAGCGGTTCCAGCATGTCGTCGATACGTTTGACCGGGTCCGGCGGCTGTACGGCTTTGGCCGGGTCGAAGTGCCGGTGTTCGAAGCGACTGCGGTGTTCGCGCGCTCGCTCGGTGAGACCACCGATGTTGTGTCGAAGGAAATGTATTCGTTCGAGGATCGAGGCGGCGATTCGCTGACGCTGCGCCCGGAATTCACCGCCGGTATTGCGCGCGCCTATCTGACCAATGGCTGGCAGCAACACGCGCCGCTCAAGGTTGCAACGCACGGACCGCTGTTCCGCTATGAACGCCCGCAAAAGGGCCGCTTCCGGCAATTCCACCAGCTCGATTCCGAGATCATCGGTGCCGCTGAACCCGCCGCTGATGTCGAATTGCTCGTTATGGCGGACCAGCTGTTGAAAGAACTGGGAATCGCGGATGGCGTGACGCTGCAGCTCAATACACTGGGCGATGCAGCGACGCGGGATGCCTGGCGCGCGGCGTTAGTCACGCATTTTGAGGCGCATCGCGGCGAGCTTTCTGAGGATAGTCAGGACCGCCTCACCCGCAATCCGCTGCGCATCCTCGACAGCAAGGACAGGCGCGATCGGCCGATAGCCGATGCTGCGCCGTCTATCGACGATTTCATGAGCGACGAAGCCACTGCATTTTTCGCGCAGGTAACGGCGGGCCTTGATGCCGCAGGTGTGGCCTGGGAACGCAATGCCAGTCTTGTGCGCGGCCTCGATTATTATCGCCACACGGCGTTTGAGTTTGTGACCGATCGTCTCGGCGCGCAGGGCACGGTGCTTGGTGGCGGGCGTTATGATGGATTGATCGAAGCGTTGGATGGCCCCGAAACGCCTGCTGTTGGCTGGGCGGCTGGCATCGAGCGGCTGGCGATGTTGATAGAGGCGCCTGATCTGATTCGACCGGATGTAGCGGTTGTTGCGGAAAACAAAGATCGTGAAGAAGAAGCAATAGCGTTGACGACAAAATACCGACGAGCGGGGTTTTCGGCGGAAGCATTCGTCAGCGGAAGCCCTCGTAAGCGATATGATCGCGCCGTAAAATCCAATCCGCGATACATCGCTTCTTTCGACATTCGTGATGGTGTTCCTACCCATGGCCTTAGCGCACGCGATGAAGGCGCAGCCGACGGCGCCACAATCCATGACATATTCGAAGCAAGATCGTCTCCAAAATGACAACAATCTCCCACGCCCGTATCGATGCGATCCTGTCGCGCCATGAAGATCTACAGGGTCTGATGGCGGCTGGTGATTTGGCACCGGATAAATTTGTTGAGCTTTCCAAGGAATATTCCGAACTTGAGCCCGTGGCCGAAACCGCGCGTGAGCTGAAAAGGCTGCGCGAGGAACTGGGCGCACTCGACGAGATGCTTGCCGATCCCGAGATGAAGGAAATGGCGGAGCTTGAGGCCGAGGAGCTGAAGGAAAAAATCCCCGAGGCCGAACGCGCGCTGGCCGTGCAGTTACTGCCCCGCGATTCGGCGGATGATCGCCCGGCCATGCTCGAAGTGCGGGCCGGGACCGGCGGCGACGAAGCGGCGCTTTTTGCTGGCGATCTGCTGCGCATGTATCAACGCTATGCCGAGGATCAGGGCTGGGGTTTCGAGCTGATTTCGTCGAGCGCGGCGGATGTGGGCGGATACAAGGAAGTTGTCGTCAACGTTACCGGAAAGGGCGTGTTCGCCAAGCTGAAATTCGAAAGCGGCGTGCACCGTGTACAGCGCGTGCCGGTTACGGAAAGTGGCGGGCGGATCCATACATCGGCGGCGACGGTTGCCGTGCTGCCGGAACCGGCAGAGGTCGATATCCAGATCGACGAGGCGGATTTGCGTATAGATGTGTTCCGGGCCTCGGGTCCGGGCGGGCAATCGGTGAATACGACCGACAGCGCCATCCGCATCACCCATATTCCCACCGGAATCGTGGTGTCACAACAGGACGAAAAATCACAGCATAAGAACAAGCAAAAGGGTATGAAAGTGCTGCGCGCGCGGCTTTATGAGCATGAGCGCGCGATTGCCGAGGCCGAATATGCCGGCGCACGCAAATCCATGGTCGGCTCGGGCGACCGGTCCGAGCGCATCCGCACCTATAATTTCCCGCAAGGGCGGGTGACGGATCACCGGATCAACCTGACCCTGCATCAG
>CAJQMX010000133.1 GCA_905479515.1 uncultured Parasphingopyxis sp. | reverse complement strand
CCATCAGACTCGATCCGGTGCATTGTCGCACCCGAATCTTCGTTTTAACCAGACACACAAAGGGTCAGTGCGAAAACATGTGTTTTCACATCGCACTTTCCGCTGGCGACTGTACCGGCCAAGAAAAATCGCTACCGACCGAGAGACTGTTTGATGAATTGTTAACGCGCCCAAAGCAAGAGGGCACGCCGTCAAAAAATTGAAATAAATGGGGTTGACACGCAGAGTGGCCAATCTCGCTAAAAAGACCATTAAGTCATTGTAATTAAATGACTAATTTAATCTCTAGCCCTGTGAACAACTTACGAGTGCGATACGCGACTCGTTGAAATCACAGTGTAACCAATCTGCCGAAAAAAATTCAAATTGGCCGACAGTGCCGGCCTGCTGCTTCGTTCCCGAACCGGCAGCTTATTTGAGCGCAGAAACGCGCTTGGACAGACGCGAAAGCTTCCGCGACGCTGTATTCTTGTGGAAAATTCCTTTGGAAACACCGCGCGCCAGTTCAGGCTGCATGGCCTGAAGTGCGTCGGTTGCCTCCTTCTTGTCGCCAGCTTCAACAGCTGTCTCGACCTTTTTGATGAAGCTGCGAATCCGGCTCACCCGATTCGTGTTCACAACTGCGCGCCGATCGTTACGGCGAATACGTTTTTTGGCCTGCGGTGTGTTGGCCATAATAAACCTCGATCATGTCTAAATAAAAAAGGCGCAGCACCCGCCGCACCGAAAGCGGATGCCAACTAGCTTTCACCGCGGCTCAGGTCAAGGGTGAAGCGCAGATTTCACCGCTGGCATTGGGGACAATAAAAGGTCGACCTGCCGCTATCTACACGACGCTTGATCACCCCGCCACAGCCGCATGGATCCCCTTCCCTTCCATAGGCCCGCCAGCTTTTGAAGAAATAGCCAAGCTCCCCATCGGGCCGGGCATAATCGCGCAGGCTCGATCCTCCAGCCGCAATCGCGGCCGCAAGGATTTCACGAATGGCGACAACCAGCCGTTCGAGCCGGACACGGCCGATGCGCAGCCCTATCGTTCCCGGGGCGATCCGCGCCTGATGGAGCGCTTCACAGACATAGATATTGCCAAGGCCGGCGACGATTCGCTGATCGAGCAGCAGGGCCTTCACAGGCCCCCTTCGCCCGGCAAATGCCTTAACCAGATAGGGTGCCGTAAATTCTGGCCCGAGCGGTTCGGGGCCAAGCGCCGCAAAAGACGGAAACCTATCCAGTGCCGCCGTCTCTACAAGATCAAGAGAACCGAATCGCCGCGGGTCGTTCAGGGCCACGGTCCGGCTGGCGGTTTGCAGGATCAAATGATCATGCTTGCCAATTTCATCGGGATCGAGCCGCCACCGGCCGGACATGCCGAGATGGAAGATCATCGTGTCGCCCCGGTCCGTATCGATCAGGCCATATTTCGCGCGGCGCCGAAGCCCGGTCACTACCGCGCCTGTCATCCGCTGCCTCAGATCAGCCGGGATCGGACGGCGCAGATCGGCGCGCCTGGGTTCAACGGACACAAGCCTCTCATCAAGCAAGGCCGGCGCGAGTCCGCGTATGGTTGTCTCAACTTCGGGGAGTTCCGGCATGGCTTTGTTGCTAAGATGCGTTTGCGGGCACGGCAAGGCTTGGCTAGAGCAACAACCCTTCCCATCTGGCGGACAGACATGAACCAAGAAAACGTCTCTTTTGGCTATGAAGACATAGCAGCCGAGGAAAAGGCGGCACGCGTAGGCGGCGTCTTTTCCAATGTGGCATCCAGCTATGACCTGATGAACGATGCGATGTCGGGCGGGATGCACCGCCTGTGGAAAGATCGATTCGTCAGGCGGGTGAAACCGCGTGCCGGCGAAGCGATATTGGATATGGCCGGCGGAACCGGCGACATCGCCTTTCGTCTGGTGAAATCCGGCGCGGCAATCACCGTGGCCGACATCAATGCGGAAATGCTGCAGGTCGGCCGGGACCGTGCGGAAAAGCGCAAGATTGAAGGCCTTGTCTGGGCCCAGGAAAATGCCGAGGAGCTGAGCTTCGATGACAAAAGCTTTGATGCCTATACGATCGCCTTCGGGATCCGGAACGTAACGCATATCCAGAAAGCGCTGGAAGAAGCACACCGCGTTCTGAAACGCGGCGGGCGGTTCTTCTGCCTGGAATTCTCAACTACGCTCTGGCCGGGCTTTGCCGAAGCCTATGATCTTTACTCGCACAAGCTGGTGCCGAAGATCGGCCAGGTCTTGGCAAAGGATGAAGACAGCTATCGCTATCTGATCGAATCGATTCGGCGCTTCCCGGACATGCCGACGTTCAAGGGCATGATTGAAGAGGCCGGTTTCGTGCAGTGCAAAGTCGAACCGATGCTGGGCGGCCTTGTGGCAATCCATAGCGGCTACCGGATTTGACGCGTCCCAGAACGCATATCTGGCGGCTCTTGAAATGGGGCCGGACGCTGGCGCGGCATGGCGCGCTGAGCGGGATCGAACGCGATCCGCTGACACCGCCCCAGGTCCGGCGACTGATCCGCATTGCGCGGTTCGGCGCGCGCGTGCCCAAACAGCCAGCCTATGCCGATGCGTTTCAGGCGATCGGCCCGGCTGCGATCAAGCTCGGCCAGACGCTGGCGACGCGGCCAGACCTTGTCGGCGATGAGGCGACGCATGACCTGATGCGATTGCAGGACCGGCTGCCCCCCATCCCGTTCGCCCAGATCGAGGCCGCCATTGCGCGGTCTTTTGATCGACCGCTCGACGAACTGTTTTCGAGCATCGATCCGGAACCCGTTGGCGCGGCGTCCATTGCACAGGTTCACAAGGCCGTGACGAGCGAAGGCCAAACCGTTGCCATCAAGGTTTTGCGACCGGGAATCGAAAAGGAATTTGCCCGCGATATCGAAACCTATGAATGGGCGGCCGCGCAGGTTGAGGCGATGGGCGGCGAACTGGCGCGGCTGCGGCCAAGACTGATCATCGAGACATTCAAACGCTGGACGGCCCGCGAGCTTGATCTGAGGCGCGAGGCAGCGTCCGCCTCAGAACTGGCCGACTCCATGCAGGCAGAACCCGGTTTCGTCATTCCCCAGATCGACTGGCAACGCACCGGCGGGCGCGTGATGACGCTGGAATGGTTTGACGGGATCAAGATATCCGATCGCGCCGCGCTGGATGCCGCCGGTCATGACCGCAAGGCCATTGCCGGAACGCTGGTCCGCGCCTTTCTGCGCCAGGCGATCTCGGAAGGGTTTTTCCATGCCGATCTGCATCAGGGCAATCTGTTCGTCTTGCCCGACGGCAAGATTGGCGCGATCGATTTCGGGATCATGGGCCGGGTCAACCGCCAGGCGCGGCTATGGCTGGCCGAAATTCTATACGGTCTGATCACCGGCAATTATCGCCGCGTCGCAGAGATTCACTTCGAAGCCGGCTATGTGCCGCCGCACCATGATGTCGCCGAATTCGCGACGGCATTGCGTGCGGTCGGCGAACCAATTCGCGGGCTGCCGGTCAAGGAAATTTCCATCGGCCAGATGCTGGATGGACTGTTCGCGATCACACGTGATTTCGACATGCAGACCCAGCCCCATTTGCTGTTGCTCCAGAAGACGATGGTGATGGTGGAAGGCGTGGCAACGAGCCTCGACCCCGATATCAACATGTGGGAAACATCCAAACCGTTCGTTGGCGAATGGCTCCGCAGCGAATTGGGGCCGGAGGCCGCAATGGCAGACCGGCTCAGGGACGATGTGCGCACCTTGCTGCGCCTGCCCGAACTGGTCAGACGGCTTGAAGCCGAAATTCCCAATCGCGGTGCCGCACCGCCTGCCCCGCCTTTGCCTCAGGTCGAGCTGGTGGCGTTTGGAAATAGCTGGAAATATTGGCTGGTCGCTCTATTGGGCGCCGGTCTTGGTGTAGCAGGAAGTTGGTATTGGCTATGATCGCAAAACTGCGGAAATATATTCGGAAGAGTCCGAAACGGCCGCAGCGTCCGGATGCTGACGGGGTCACTTATCGTCCGCTCAGACCTCTGGACGAACGGATCGAGGGATGGCGCGTGGTTATCGAAGATGATCGCCAACGCGCCATGTATGACACGATCGCAGCTGCGATTGATCGATCAGCCTATGCGGCATTGCAGGACAAGTATCGCGACGAGATAGAGGCTGCCGAAGAACTGGCCGTTACCAAATATCTCGATCTTGCACCCTGGTTCATGATCCATTCCCGCCTTGCCCGGATGCTCGATATCGACACGCGGCCCAAATGTTCGATTCTGGACATCGGCGCCGGCGGCGGACAGTTTCTCGCGATCGCCAAGGCCTATGGCCATGATGTTCTCGCTTTCGATAAACCCGATCCCGCCGTTTATGGCGACCTGCTAAAGCTGTACGGGATACCGAGGATCGAAGGCGGCGTTATGCTGGGAGAGCCCCTGCCCAATTCCATTGGCCGTTTTGACCTGATCATGATCAACGGACAGGTTTTCGATGTCTTTCCCAAAAGTGGCGGCAAACGCTGGACGGTAGGCGAATGGGCGTCTTTCCTCGAATATTTGACCGCGACGCATCTTGAATATCCGTCAACGCTGTTCGTCGGGCTCAACAAATCATCGGGTCCGACCGGTGTTGAAGACTTTCTCTGGCCACTTGTTGATCTCGCAGAAGCGCATGGGGCGACGGTCGAACGGAAACGGGCGACGATGAAGTTTGAACTTAACGAGCCGCTGACATTCAGCGAAGTGCCCAAGCAGCCCTGGCTGACGCTCGGCAAGCCATGACTCGACAAAACGCCTTCCGGGTCGCACATTTCCGTCCATGAACGGCAAACGCATCTTGCTTGTAATCGGCGGCGGCATTGCGGCCTATAAGTCGTGCGAACTGATCCGGCTGATCCGCAAGGCGGGCGGCGATGTGACCTGTGTGCTCACCAAAAGCGGCGCTGAGTTCGTGACACCGATGACCCTCGCAGCGCTCTCCGAAGCGGAAGTCTATACGAGCCTGTGGGACCTCAAGAATGAAACCGAGATGGGCCATATCCAGCTTTCACGCGAAGCCGACCTGATCGTCATTTGCCCGGCAACGGCAGACCTGATGGCCAAGATGGCGGCGGGCATCGCCGATGATCTGGCGACGACGCTGCTGCTCGCGACAGACACGCAAGTGATGGCCGTCCCCGCCATGAATGTTCGGATGTGGGGGCATGAAGCAACCAAACGCAATGTGGCGCAGCTGCGCAAGGATGGGGTGATCGTGCTCAATCCGGACGAAGGCGCGATGGCGTGCGGCGAATTTGGCGAAGGCCGCCTGCCCGAACCCGATGCCGTGTTTGCGGAAATTGAGGATCGGTTGAGCAGCGCCGACCCGTCTCGGGCCCAGCCATTGGCAGGAAAGCATGTCGTCATCACGGCCGGGCCGACCCATGAGCCCATCGATCCGGTGCGCTATATCGCCATCCGTTCATCGGGCCGGCAGGGCTATGCCATCGCGGGCGCATTGGCGCGGCTGGGCGCGAATGTCTCGCTTATTTCCGGCCCCGTTTCATTGGAAACACCGCGCGGCGTCAAACGGATCGATGTCGAAACGGCCCTCGAAATGGAGGCGGCGGTCAACGCTGCACTACCAGCCGATATTGCGATTCTCGTTGCTGCGGTTGCCGACTGGCGTGCGGACGCCTCGCCGCGCAAGATCAAGAAGGGCGAAACCGGCGGACCGCCCGAACTCAACCTGACCGAAAACCCGGATATTCTTGCCGGACTTGCAACGCATGGTCAGCGCCCTGCCCTGTTGATCGGTTTTGCAGCCGAGACTGACAAGGTCGTTGGTCATGCCAAAGCCAAACTGGACCGCAAGGGCTGTGACTGGATCGTCGCGAACGATGTTTCGGGAGACGTGATGGGCGGCACGGAGAACAGCGTTCACCTCATCACCGCAGACGGTGTGGAGAGTTGGGAACAGATGCCCAAAAACGAAGTCGCCCGAAAACTCGCAGAAAGAATTGCCGATGCCATTGCCTGAGATCACCATTCAGATGAAACGCCTGCCCCATGGTGATGGTCTGCCGATGCCCGCTTATGCCAGCGCGGGGGCCGCTGGAATGGATGTGGTGACGGCCGAAGATTTCACGCTGACACCCGGCGAACGGATGGCCGTACCCAGCGGTTTCGCGATTGCGATTCCCGATGGCTATGAAGTGCAGGTGCGCCCGCGCTCTGGCCTGGCCTTCAAACATGGCGTCACCTGCCTCAACACGCCCGGCACCATCGACAGCGATTATCGCGGCGAGGTGAAAGTCATTCTCGCCAATCTTGGCAACGAGCCCTTCTCCGCCCTGCGCGGTGAACGCATCGCACAGCTAGTGCCCGCCCCCGTCCAGCGGGCTGTGATGGCCGAGGTCGAAGAGCTGGACGATACCCAGCGCGGAACAGGTGGTTTCGGCTCCACCGGGCGCTGATGCCAACCGCATGAGCCTTACCGACCGCCAACTTGAGCGCTACGCCCGCCACATCATCCTCAAGGAAATTGGCGGCGAAGGGCAGACAAAACTGCTCGGCGCAAAGGTGGCGATTGTTGGCGCTGGCGGGATAGGCTCGCCGCTGATCCAGTATCTTTCCGCTGCGGGCGTTGGACGGCTGCGGATCATCGACGATGATGTGGTCGCCCTTTCCAATCTTCAGCGTCAAACACTGTTCGGGACGGAAGACATCGGACAATCGAAAGTCGAAACCGCTGCAGACGCAGTCGCTCAGCTGAATCCGGATGTGGTTGTCGAAACCCGGATCGAGCGGCTCGGCGCTGCCAATATCGAGGATTTCCTGACAGACAGTGATGTGGTCGTCGATGGATCAGACAATTTTGCAACGCGCTTGCTCGTTGCCGATGAAACATATGCCCGGAAGATCCCGCTTGTCTCTGCCGCTATCGGCCAGTTCGAGGGGCAGCTTGGCGTTTTCCGGGGGTGGGAACCGGATAAGCCCTGCTATCGCTGCTTTGTCGGAACCGACCCAGATCGCCCCGATGTGAGCTGCGCAGATCAGGGTGTGCTGGGTGCGCTTGCCGGGATCATGGGCAGCATGGCCGCGATGGAAACCATCCGGCAGATCACCGGTTTTGGCGAGGATAGTGCCGGTAAACTCCTGCTGTTCGATGCATTGAGCCTGCGCAGCCGGACGCTGAAGCTCCCCAAGGACCCTGGATGCCCGACATGCGCGGCCTGACCATCATCCTCACCGGAACCGACCCGGAGCGGCTCTACGCGGCTCTCTCGGTCGCCGCAGCCCATGCAGCGACGGGGGCAAACACGCAGATATTCCTTGAAGGCCGGGCGGTTTCCCTGCTTGCCGAACGCTCCCCAGCGCCCGGTGATGGCGATCGCCATGCCAATGGATTGCCGACACTCGCCGAAATGCGCGAGGAAGCTACCCACCTCGGGGTGCGGCTGATTGCTTGTCAGGGCGGTATGGCGCTGGCAGGATTGGCAATCGACGCGCTTGGCCCGGATGTGGAAGCGGGCGGGCTTGTCGGATTGATGACGCGCCTTGGCGATGACAGGCTCGTCACGCTCTAGGGGAGACATGCCATGACATTACCCGTAACCGCCGCGCTCGCCGCTGCCATGGGCGCACTTTTGCTGCTGCTCGCAATCGACACGGTAAGGCAGCGCTTTCGAACCAGCACCGCACACGGCTTTGGCGATGATCAGCGGCTCACCAGCGCTTCCCGCTCACATGGCAATCTTGCCGAACATGCGCCGATGGTCATCATATTGGTTGCCCTGCTCGAGATGAGCCAGGCCAATCATATGGGGCTGATGATTGTTTCGGGCGTGTTCATTCTCGCCCGGCTGCTCCACATTCACGGCCTCTACAATCCCAAGGAAGGCAGCCCGCCGCTCACCCGCGCACTGGGCGTCATCCTCACCTGGATCGTGCTTGCTGCGTTGATCGGCTGGACGCTGTGGCTGCTCAAGAGCCATCTCGGCTGAAGCCAGCCGCACCACAAAACGGTTAGCGCTAAGCCAACTGGAATTCCGCTATAAACTCAGGCTTCCGGTTCTTCCTTGGCCGCTGCCGGTTTCTTTTTTGCCGCGGGCTTTTTCTTGGCTGCAGGCTTCTTCTTCGCCGGTGCTTTTTTCTTCTTGGCTGGTGCTTTGCGCTTCTTCTTTGCCGGGCCCTTGGCGGCACGATCGTCGATCAGTTGCGCGGCTTCCTCAAGCGTCAGTTGGTCCTTGTCGACTGTTTTGGGGATCGTCGCATTGGTCGTACCGTCAGTGACATAGGGGCCATAGCGGCCGTCCATCATCTTGATTTCTTCTTCGGTGCGCGGATGTTTGCCCAAGATCTTGAGCGGTTCGCGGGCGCCGCGCCCCCGGCCGCCCTTGTTGGCGGCAGCTTCGGCAATCTTCACGACCGCTGCGTTCATGCCGATCTCGAAAACCTCATCGGTCGTATCGAGCCGTGCATATTTGCCGTCATGCCTCAGATACGGGCCATAGCGGCCAATGGCAGCCTCGATTTCCTTGCCAGTCTCCGGATGTTCACCAACAACACGCGGCAGGGATAGCAGTTTGATCGCCATTGCGAGGTCAACATCGGCGCGGGCCACATCCTTGGGTATCGACGCGCGCTTGGGCTTTTCGCCTTCGCCCTGACCCATTTCGACATAGGGGCCGAAACGTCCGGTCTTGAATTCGATATCCTGATCGGTTGTCGGATCCTTGCCCAGAATCTCGTCTTCGCCCTGATCGGGCTGGTCGCTACTGCGCTGGCCGAACTGGCGGGTATATTTGCATTCCGGATAATTGGCGCAGGCGATAAAGGCGCCGTAGCGGCCTCCGCGCAGCGCAAGCCGGCCTTCTTCGCAGCGCGGGCAGAGCCGCGGATCGGTGCCGTCTTCCTTTTCCGGGAAGAGCAAGGGTTCAAGAAATATGTCGAGCTCAGCGGTAACCTCGGAAGGTTTGCGCTCCATGACCTCATCGGTTTTCGGTTTGAAATCCTGCCAAAAGGCTTTCAGAATTTCCTGCCATTGCGCGCGGCCACCGGACACATCATCCAGCTCTTCTTCAAGACCCGCCGTGAAATCATAGCTCACATAGCGTTCGAAAAAGCGTTCCAGAAAGGATGTTACGAGCCGCCCGCTTTCCTCGGGGATGAAACGCTTGGCATC
>CAJQMX010000132.1 GCA_905479515.1 uncultured Parasphingopyxis sp. | reverse complement strand
GGCGCAAAGGCATCGGCCAGTTCCCCAGCAACCTGTTCCAGGCCCGCAAGATTGGCCGATCCGCTGTTGATCAGCGCCCAACGCTCCGTCTGCTCCAGCATCGGCTCTGCAGCGGCCAGTGCGAGTGTGTCTTGGTCTGCTTTGGATAGTGATGTCATGCACCGGGCTTTAGCGGGTTGCCCGTCCCCGCGCCACACCCTGCCATCGTCGCCCTGAACATGTGTCAGGGGCTATGCGTTCATCGGCACCGGCATCAGCAATGGAACAGGGGATGCGGAAACAGGATCAGCATGACAAACCAGACTTGTCAGCAATGCTGCAACGCGGCATAGGCGCACTTCTCCTCCCCATGTTATTGGTGAAAGGTGCGCTTGCGCCTTGCAAACAAGGAGTCCCCATGTCTGATTATGTTGATCGCGCAGATTTGCGTGTTGCTTCCGGTCTCGCGGAATTTGTTGAGGGTGAGGCGCTGAGCGGTCTTGCCGTTTCGCCGCAGGATTTCTGGCAGGGCATGGCCGCGATCTATCGTGATTTCGCGCCGGAGAATCGCGCGCTGCTCGAAGAGCGCGAACGCCTCCAGTCCGCAATCGATGCCTGGCATGAAGCGCGCAAGGGCCAGCCGATTGATCAGGCCGAATATCAGGCGTTTCTGACAGAGATTGGCTATCTGGTTTCCGAACCCGAAGCCTTCACTGTTGCCACGCAAAATGTCGATGCCGAGGTCGCGCAATTGGCCGGGCCGCAGCTCGTGGTCCCGGTGCTCAACGACCGCTTCCTGCTCAACGCCGCCAACGCCCGCTGGGGCAGCTTGTACGACGCCCTATACGGAACGGATGTGCTTCCCGGTAGCGCCAGGCCCGGCGGCTATGACGAGGAACGCGGCGCGCAGGTGATCGCCGCCGCGCGGGATATCCTCGACGAATTCCTGCCGCTTGCCGAAGGAAGCTGGACGGATTTTGCAGGCGGGACACCCGCGCTCGCCGATCCCGGTCAGCTTGTGGGAACGAGTGGCGAATCCATGCTGTTCCGCCACAACGGCCTGCATCTCGAAATCGTCATTGATCGCGAAAGCCCGATTGGCCGCACGGACAAGGCAGGCATTGCCGATGTGATTGTCGAGGCCGCGCTGACGACGATTGTCGATCTCGAAGATTCGGTTGCGGCCGTGGACGCCGAGGACAAGACTCTCGCCTATCGCCACTGGCTCGGCCTGATGCGCGGCGATCTGGAAGCGTCATTCGCCAAGGGCGGCAAGTCGGTGAGCCGGGCGCTCAATGCGGACCGCAGCTATACGGGTGTGGATGGCGAGACGCTTGTCCTCCCCGGTCGCAGCCTGCTCTTCGTGCGCAATGTCGGCCACCTGATGACCAACCCGTCCGTGCTGCTGCCCGATGGCAATGAAGCGCCGGAAGGTATTCTCGACGCCATCATGACGAGCATGATCGCGATGCACGATCTCAAGGGGCTTGGTCGGTACAGCAACAGCCGGGCGGGCTCGGTCTATATCGTCAAACCCAAGATGCACGGATCCGATGAGGCGGCTTTCACCAACCGCCTGTTCGATGCGGTGGAGGATATGCTGGGGCTGGATCGCCATACACTCAAAGTCGGTGTGATGGATGAGGAACGCCGGACATCGGCCAATCTCGCCGCCTGTATCCATGCGGTGAAAGACCGGATCGTCTTCATCAATACCGGCTTTCTTGATCGGACCGGCGATGAGATCCACACCTCGATGCAAGCGGGCCCGATGATGCGCAAGGCCGCGATGAAAGAGGCGGACTGGATTACCGCCTATGAGGCGCGCAACGTCCAGATCGGGCTGGCCGCAGGCTTTTCCGGCAAGGCGCAGATCGGCAAGGGCATGTGGCCCGCGCCAGACCTGATGGCCGATATGATGAAGGCGAAGATCGGCCATCCGATGAGCGGAGCAAACACCGCCTGGGTGCCCAGCCCGACCGGCGCGACGCTCCATGCGCTTCACTATCACCGCGTTGACGTGTTCGAACGGCAAAAGGCGCTGATGGCAGAACCGATCCCGGCGCTCGAAAAACTGCTGACGATCCCGCTCGCCGATGGCACCAACTGGTCACCCGATGAAATCCGCGAGGAACTGGACAATAATGCGCAGGGCATTCTCGGTTATGTCGTGCGCTGGATCGATCAGGGCGTTGGCTGTTCCAAGGTGCCGGACATTCACGATGTCGGCCTGATGGAAGACCGCGCGACCCTGCGGATCAGTTCACAGCATATGGCAAACTGGCTGCTTCATGGCGTGTGCAGCGCCGAAGAAGTCGATGCGGCGCTTCAGCGCATGGCGGCCAAGGTGGATGCGCAGAATGCCGGCGATCCGCTTTACACGGCGATGGCGGGCAACGCGGACAGCATCGCCTTTCAGGCGGCCCGCGCGCTGGTCTTTGAAGGCGTGACGCAGCCAAGCGGCTATACCGAACCACTGCTCCATAAATTCCGGCGCCAAATCAAAGCGGGCTGACCAAAAAAGACTGGGCTTCCGCAACGGGAAGCCCAGTCTGTTTGGCGGGGTAATCAGGCTGTGAGTGTGGTTGTTTCCGCTGGCGGCAATCCACCGGCCTTGGCTTCTGCCTGAAGCTCTTCCCGACGGGCCAGCAATTGCTTGCCCAGCGCGTCCAGGTCGACATCGGCCGCGCGGGATTGCTGGAACATATTGTCGCGCTCTTTTTCTTCTTCCTTCACATGATGCTCGATCTGCTCCTTGAGCACCGTCATCTTCGCGTCGTAAAATTCCTCGTCGGGCTCGGCGGCTTCGATATCATTGATCAGCATCTTCGCGCCGTCATGCTCGACATAGGCTTCGCGCAACAGGCCTTCATCGATTTTCCCGTTCAGGGCAGGGTAGAAGATTTCCTCTTCAATCTGCGCATGGATTTTCAGCTCTGTGCAGATCTCTTTCGCCAGAGATTCCTTTTTTGAAACGCCAGACGCGTTTTCATATTTCTCGAAAAGATCTTCGACCGTACGATGATCTTTCTCCAGGATATGCGTGGCATCAGTATCGGTATTCGTGGTCATGAGTATCTCCCTTCTGAATAGCGATAAAACGCTGACATAAAGAGATTGGTTCCCGCTAAGCCTGAAATGTTTGCAATGAAGAGAGGGGTTTAGAGAAATTCTGAGGGCGCAGAACGCCCCCGGAATTCTGCAGAAATTCGCCTGCTGCGCACGCTGAAATGGCGGCTAGAAGCCGTAAACCAGCGTTGCAC
>CAJQMX010000131.1 GCA_905479515.1 uncultured Parasphingopyxis sp. | reverse complement strand
ATCGACACTCATGGCAATCTGGATATACCGGGGTGTGCCGCGCCTCGCTATTTCGCCATTGGTTTTGCGAAAGCTCAGCCGGCTTGTCACCGTAAAGGGATCGCCAACTCCGAACGTTCCCGGCTTGTCCATTTCGACATCAAGCTGGCGTCCGCGTTTTGCGCTCAGCGCATCGAGCAGGATCAGGGCGCCCATGATCGCGATCCAGATCAGCCCGAAATACCAATAGTGCGGCACGACCACGCCAATAACGAGCGCTACCGGCGCTCCCATTGCCGTGAGGATAATCGAACGGGCGGTCGGATAGATCATGCGTTTCTCACCGGGGCGCTTCGACCTGTTCGATCAGTTTCGCGACAATGCTGTCGGGATCGCGCCCGTCGATTTCGGCCGCAGCGGAGAGGATGACACGGTGGCGCAAAACGGCGGGTGCGAGCGCCTTTACATCATCGGGGATCACATAGTCCCGGCCATCAAGCGCGGCGCGGGAGCGCGCTGCACTGGCCAGCATCGCGGCGGCGCGGGGGCTTGCCCCGGCATCCAGATCGGCGGTCTCGCGCGTCGCCCGGATCAGGGAAACAATATAATTGGTGATGTCGGGGACCAGTTTCACGGTTGTGACCGCTTCGATGGCGGAGGCGATTGTCGCGGCATCGGCCTTGCATTCAATCGCGAAATCCGTCGCCTTGGGCGCGCCGAACCGGCTGCCATGAATGCTGACGATTTTCTGTTCTTCCTCTTCGCTCGGATAGCCGACGGCGAGCTTGAAGAGAAAACGGTCAAGCTGCGCTTCGGGCAAGGGATAGACGCCCTGTTGCTCGATCGGGTTCTGGGTCGCGACCACCATGAAGCGGTCCGAAAGGCTATGCGTTTCGCCATCAATCGTAACCGCGCGTTCCTGCATCGCTTCCAGCAAGGCGGCCTGGCTTTTGGGCGGCGTGCGGTTGATTTCATCGGCCAGCAGCAGCTCACAGAAGATCGGCCCCCGGGTGAGCTTGAACTCGCTGGTCTGGAAGTTGAACAGATTTGCCCCGATGATATCGCTCGGCATGAGATCCGGTGTGAACTGGATCCGGCCATAATCCAGCCCCAGCGATCGTGAGAAGCATTGGGCCAGGAAGGTTTTGGCGGTTCCCGGCGGCCCTTCGAGCAGGCAGTGGCCGGAGGATAAAAGCGCGATCAGCAGATGATCGACAATCTCGTCCTGCCCGACAATCGCCTTGGCGATTTCGCTATGAATGCTCTCACCGAGCGGTTTGATGTCTTCAACCTTCATGGGTTACGGCCTTTCTCCAGTCGTAAAGCGCCCTTGCGGCGTCGCGTATGTCTTGGCGGTTATGTGCGCGCTCGGCCGCGAGGGCGAGCGTTGAGAATGGGGGCATGGTGGATGGTCCGAGCCCGTCGAGCCAGCGGTCCAGCGCTTCCCCGACCAGCTTGCGCGGATTGCCGATCGCCGCAACCGCCGCCTCGCGCGTCATGACGACATAACGCTCGCTCGACAGATGTTCACGCCGGGCGAGGCGCAGCAGCTCTGCGCTGTTGTCAACGAGCGCGCGCTTGCCAAAGGCGATCGCACGCTGCGGCCTGAGCGCCGGGCCGAAACGATACATGGCCTGCACACCGGCCAGCAGCGCAGCGGCAAGCAGGCACAATGTCAGCGCGAGAAACGGGGGCTCAAAGGCGAGCGTCAACAGGTTGCGGGAGCCGCCAAAGCCATTGGCAACCAGTTCGAAGCGAATGGGCTGTTGATCTTCGTTCAGTTCCTCAAGCAATAATAATGCTGCCCGGGCACGCTCGGGATCGGACAACACCTGATTGTTGAGAAAGTCAGGGTCTGACAGGATATAGGTATCGGTGTCATAGACATTGACGAGCACATATTCACCCTTGGCCGTTTCCATCAACGGGGTGAGATCATCGCCTGAAATGGTTTGCAGGCGTTCCGGAGTCAGAAATTCCACAGTATTGAGCATGCCGCTCTGCAGCCGTGATCCAGCGGCAATATTGCTGGTCTGGACCGAGATGTCCCCGATATCGGTAAGCAGGCGCGTAACAGTTTCCCCGATGCCCGTTTGGAACCATTGCACGCGGTCCGTCTCACCTTCGACCGGCAGGGTTCCCCATTTGGGCAGCACGATCAGCATCGGGCCCCTGCCCTCGGTGAGCAGCGCATTCACCCGGTCGGGATCGCTGTTCGGCTCCAGTGTCAGGATTATCAGGCCTTCATAGTCGAGTATATTCTCGTCCCGGATAAAGCCGACATCCGCGCCAGTCTCCTCGAGCAGCATATAGACGCCCCGGAAGCCAACGGCCGAAGTCGAAAGGCCATGCGCGCGCCCGTCACGGCCACTGCGGATATCGGGGGCATAGGCAGACAGGAGGAGAAACGCCCCAAATCCGACAATGCCCGCGATGACAAGCAGGATAACGGTCCGCGCGCTGAAGGGGGAGGCGTTCTCGGTCATGCCCAGCTTTTGCCGAAAGCGAATTGTTCATAGGCCGAACGCGCTTCCGTCCAGCCCTGTTCATCGACCGGGCGGACCGCGAAAATGCCGCGCTCGACGATCCGGGCGATGGAAGAAAAGGCCGTGCGTGCCGGTACGGGCAGGGCGGCGGCATCGGAGATATCACGGCTGGTCAGGGCCGGGCGCATGAAATCGGGCAGCCGTTGTTCGATGTCTGCTATGCTGCGGAACAACAACAGATGCGCGGCTTCTGCATAGCGCCCCTGTTTGGCCAGCGCGTCGGCTTCGCCAAGCAGCCCATGCGCGGTTCTCGCTTCGGGACGCCAATATTCGGGGTCCTGCTCGTCTTTTGCGCTTTTGACTGGCGGATCCGAAAAGCGGCGATACAGGGCGCGTCCGATGCTGTAGAGAATGATCGCGGCCACACCCCCCACGACAATCCAGAACAGCGCCTGCCAAACCGGACCAAGCGCTTCGAGCCATCGCAATAAATCGGCAAGCCAGTTTGGCGGCTCGCGGGGCACAGGCGGTTCGAACTGCGCCATCTCCGTCTGAAAACGATCGCTCTCGATCAGCTCGCGATAGACCTGATCGAAATCCTGTTCGTTACCCTTCGTGATCGGCGGTGCCGCTGCCGTCATACGCTGTCAGTTCCCCTTGCGACCATCGCCAGCATATCGCGCCTTTCGTTCCTTGGCGAGGCAAGGCTGGACATTTCTTGGCCAACAGGAAACACTGATCGGACTTTCTGGCGTGGGGAAGAAAGATAATGGCAACCCAACCGCAAGCGTATCCACGGTTCAGTTTCGGCAAGACCGTCAGCGACATGTTTTCCACTATTGGCCGAAATTTCCTGCTGATGGCGGCATTGGCGGTTCTCCTCTCGGGTTTGCCAAGTGCCATTTATTCAGTGGTTACATTTCAGACCATAGGCAGCATGTTCACCGGTGGCACACCCGAGTTCACGAGCCTCCTGACCAGCTTCGGGCTGTTTTTTGTGCTGGGATGGCTGGTGACTATGTTGTGCGGCGTGCTTGCGCAGACAGCGGTGTCCTGGGTTGCCTTGCAGGGGCCACGTGACGCACCCCCCTCTTTTGGACGGGCATTGGCTGCAGGTCTGCGCTATTTTTTCCCGGTGCTTGGCATAACGCTGATCTATTTTGTTGCCCTCGTCATCCTTGTGGCAGTGCCGTCGGCGGCGATATTCGGGCTGGTTGGGGTTTCGATGGCGGATGGTTTCTCCAACCCCAATCAGCTGGTTGGGGCGGGGCTTTCAATTTTTGTCCTGATGATTTTTGTGATATTTCCGATCATGCTGTTTCTGATCGTCGTCTGGATTGCCGCCGTGCCTGCGGCAATTCAGGAAGGGCTAGGGCCACTCAAAGCTCTGGGGCGCAGCTGGTCTCTGACCAGCGGCCACCGGTGGAAATTGCTGGCCATGGTGCTCATCTTCTTTTTCGTCCTGATGATGGTTTCCGGAGCGCTGAGCGCAGTGACAATGCCGATGATGGCGATCGACATGTCGGGTGGCGGCAGCCCTTTTTCCGGCATATCTCTGGCCTCGGCTTTCCAATCCCTGCTCGGGGCGCTTACCCTGGTCATCACCTATCCGGCCCTCACGGCGACCTACACCAATCTCCGGATTGCTCGGGAGGGCGTTACCGATGACGCTGTGCGCAACATTTTCGAATAGATAAAAACGCTTTTGGACCCACGGGCTCAGCCGGGCTATGAAGGGCGTCTATTCATTCAGGAGACACAGATGAAACTGGGATCGCTCAAGGCTGGCCGTGATGGAAAACTTGTTGTTGTCAGCCATGATCTCGCCTGGTGTGCGGATGCATCGCACATCGCCCCGACCTTGCAGGCCGCGCTTGATGACTGGGATACGGTCGCGCCGCAGCTTGAGCTTCTGGCGACGGACCTTGCGCATGAAGCGATCCCCAAGGAACGGTTTCACGAACATGATGCCGCATCGCCTCTGCCGCGCGCCTATCAATGGGCGGATGGCTCGGCCTATGTGAATCATGTCGAGCTGGTGCGCAAAGCGCGCGGCGCGGAGATTCCTGACAGTTTCTGGGAAGACCCGCTAATGTATCAGGGCGGTTCGGACGGCTTTATCGGTCCGCGCGACGCCATCCCCCTACCGGATGAAGCATGGGGCTGCGATCTCGAGGCAGAGATTGTCGTTGTCACCGGCGATGTGCCGCAGGGTGCGAGCCGTGACGAGGCGCTGGGCGCGATCCGGCTGATCGGCCTCGTCAATGATGTGTCTTTGCGCAACCTGATCCCGGCCGAACTCGGCAAGGGCTTTGGCTTCGTCCAGTCCAAACCGGCCAGCGCCTTTTCGCCGGTGTTCGTGACGCCTGAAACGCTGCCGAACTGGAAAGACGGCAAGCTGCACGGTGCGCTCAATGTCGACCTGAATGGCAAGCCTTTTGGCCGTGCAGATGCGGGCGAGGATATGACCTTCGATTTCGGCACGCTCGTCGCCCATCTCGCCAAGACGCGGGCTCTGGTTGCCGGTTCGATCATCGGTTCGGGGACGGTTTCAAACCGCGATGCGGATGGCGGACCGGGCAAGCCGATCGATCAGGGCGGCAAGGGGTATAGCTGCCTCGCCGAAGTGCGGATGGTTGAGAAGATCCTTGAAGGCGAGATGAAAACACCCTTCCTCTCCCATGGCGATACGGTGCGCATCTGGATGGAAGACGAGCATGGCCATCCCACGTTTGGCACTATCGAACAGGAAGTGGTGAAGGCTTAGTCTGTCAGACTCAACCTGGCGATTTCCTGCCAAGGAAATTCTGACAAATCAGCGCCGCCGGGTCCATGTCTGTGACTGACAGGGCCAGCCTATCGACAGGCAGCCCGTGACGCGCAGGGAGCCGTTGCTGTTCAGCCTTAGCCGCGCATTGTAGCTGCGTCCGCTTTCGGGGTCGTAGATCTGGCCGTGGCGATACTGGTCGCCATCGAGCCGGAAGCCTGACAATATGCGCAGACCCTCGATTGGGCGGCTGCGCAGGCTGGCGTCCGGATTATTGACGTCGCGCTGGTCCGCATCGGGAGTGCGCACAAGGACGCGCGTAATCCGTCCGCAAATATTGCTGCCACAGCGCGAAATCGCGACAATCGCCTTGCCGCCTTCGGACAGCCAGTTGCCGGTGATGCTCGATTGGGCAGAGGCCGGGACCGACTGGATCGCCAGTATCGCAATGCATGCTGTCGCCAGCCGCCGAATGAAATGCATCAACCTCTCCAATGATTTGAACCACTTGCAATCGCACCTAGCGTGATTCCCTTCGCTGCACTAGACCCGCATATCTGCATTGCCGCTGAACGGAGTAAGGCTGGATGAGCGATAAGGAATGGGTAATCGGCGTTGTCGGCGGTTCGGGGCTTTATTCGATTGATGCGCTGGAAAATGCCCAGTCGATCCGGGTCGAAAGCCCCTGGGGCGAGGCATCGGATGAGCTTGTCCTGGGCGAGATTGCCGGCAAACGCTTCGTCTTCCTGCCGCGCCACGGCAAAGGCCATCGCATCCCGCCAAGCGCCCTGAATTTCCGCGCCAATATTGATGCGCTGAAGCGTGCTGGCTGCACAGATCTTGTCTCGATCTCCGCCTGTGGTTCGCTGCGTGAGGACCTCCCTCCCGGCAAATTCGTTGTCGTTGACCAGTTTATCGACCGCACCTTTGCGCGCGAGAAGAGCTTTTTCGGGGCCGGGCTGGTCGCCCATGTTTCAATGGCTGACCCCGTCTGTCCCGGCCTGTCTGATCAGGCAGAGGCAGCGGCGAGAGCGGCTGGCGCGGATGTGCATCGCGGTGCGACCTATCTGGCGATGGAAGGCCCGCAATTCTCCTCCCGCGCCGAAAGCGAGCTCTATCGCCAATGGGGCTGCGATGTGATCGGCATGACGGCAATGCCCGAGGCCAAACTGGCGCGGGAGGCGGAGCTTCCCTATGCGCTGATCGCGATGGTCACGGATTATGATTGCTGGCGCGATGGCACGGACAATGTCGAGGTCCATAATGTCCTCGAACAGATGCGCGCCAATGCCGCGACAGCGGCGCAGACGCTTGTCGAATTCGCCAAGGCTCTGCCTGATGAGCGGCCGGCCAACCCAATTGATACCGTGCTCGATTATTCGCTGCTGACGGATCTGGCGGTTGCGGATCACGGGTTGATGGCGAAACTGGATGCGGTTGGAAAACGGGTGTTTGCTGCGCGAAAAGGTTGATTGTCAGACTCAACCTATCGGTTGAGCGCCGCACCGGCCCGCTCCCCCTCCCGACCTCCCATGAGTGTACCCTGATTGGGAGGTCGGGAGGGGGAGTGGGCTGGTGCGGCGATTTCCTGCAAAGGAAATTCTGACCTAAACTAGCCTGAACAGCTCGCCCCGCCAAGCACGCAGAAGCGCGAACAATGCGGGTGGTTGAGCGACACATCGCGGCTCGCTTCCGCCAATGTTTCGCCCATCTGAAAATCATCGCCATAGGGTAGCAATGTGCAGGCCGTGACCATTGGCCGGTCTGCGCCCTTATGCTTGACCACCATCCGGCTCGAGGCACACATCATGGCGTTCGGGTCGACGTCCAGAATACCCCAACAGGCGGTGGTGATTTCGGCAACATCGAGCGTCGCATCCATCTCCGGAAAGAGCACGAGGCGGGCCGCATCATTGGCGTCGATATCGATGCCGGTTGCGGCGAATAGCGCTGCATAGCCCTTGCGCGCCATCGCATCATCCTCGTGCGCCAGGTGGCGCCCGGCAACGGCAATGGACAGGCCGTTGGTGGATAGCCATTGCAGCCCGGCAATAGCTATGTCCCAGCTATCTCCGCCGCGCTCGGCTTCATGGGCGGTTTGCGTATAATGGTCGAGACTGACGCGAAACGTCATCCGCTCGCCAAATCGCGCGTTGAGATCAAGCAGCGCCGCTTCGAAACGCCGCATCGGGCGCATCGCATTGGTCAGCACGAGCGCCTCGAAACCCCGCGCGAGGCAGCTTTCGAGCATCGGGATCATGTCGCGGTTCATGAAGGGTTCGCCGCCGGTAAAGCCGATCTCACGCGTGCCCAGCCCGTCTTGCGCAATCTCGTCGAGATACGCATCGACCTCTGCGGCGGTCAGATAGACGAGCGCATCATTGGTCGGCGAGCTTTCGATATAGCAGCTCTTGCAGGCAAGGTTGCACAGCGTTCCGGTGTTGAACCAGAGCGTTTCGAGTTGGGCGAGTGCAACATGCGCCCGTGCTTCACCTTGCGCCGTTACCGCCGGATCCTGGAACTTTGTGGTATCCAGAGGAACGGCGTCGGCGATTTCAAATGGCGAAGGGCCGGGAAGGGGCTTTGTGGCGATGGGGCTGTCCTTTGAATTCGTTTGATTGCTCTATGAACCGTTAGCCCAGAGCTTGTCGAAGGGTGTTTCTCGATTTGAAAAAAACGGGCTTCCAGATGATCACAGCAGATATTTCGCGCGAAAGCGGGCCCAGCGTTTCGCGGTGTTGCCGAAAATCGTCGGCTCCCAGATCGCAAAACCGGCTTGCTTGGAGATGTCCGAGCGGGTCGGGTAGGGGACAATCGCGCCGCCAATGGCAAAGGCATTGGCCTTGCCGCCAATCGCCAGGCTCCATGGCAGGAGAAGTTCCCCGGCATGCGGGCCGACAATTGTCACGCCCAGCACCTTCTTGCCCTTGCGAATGATCTTGAGGAAACCCTCTGTATCATTTTCGGCCCGTGCGCGATCATTCTCGGCGAATTCCTGTTTCGTGATTTCTATCCGGTCGCCATATTTCTCGCGCGCATCCGTTTCCGTCATGCCGACATGGCCGAGTTCGGGATCGCTATAGGTGACCCAGGGCAGCGCTTTGTAATCGGCTTTGCTCGGCAGGCCGAGTGCGACCTGAAGTACGATGAGCGACCCTTCATAGCCTGAAACATGTGTGAAACGCGGGCCGACGCGGCAATCGCCGATGGCATAAACCTTCTTGTTTGCGGTGCGGCGGCGGGCATCGACTTCAATCCCGCGCGCGCTCCATGCGATGCCTGCATTTTCAAGGCCAAAGCCAGTGAAATCACAGGTCCGCCCCGTGGCGACCAGCAAATGGCTGGCCATAATAGTCGGGCCGCCTCCGGTTTCGATGGCAATGCCCTGATCCGAAGCTGAAACTTTCATGACATCGGTTTTCTCATGCATGACCACGCCCTCGTCGAGCAGTGTCTGGCGGACAAGCGCCACGGCTTCGGGATCGTCCTTGCCGAAAACGGTGTTGCGCTCGATCACCGTCACCTTGCTACCCAGCCGGCGAAAGCTCTGCGCCATCTCCATGCCGATGGGGCCGCCGCCCATGATCGCCAGATGATCCGGGCGTTCGGTGAGGCCGAAGATCGTCTCGTTGGTCAGATAGGGCACATCTTCAATGCCTTTGACGGGCGGGATGAAGGGCTTGGAGCCGAGGGCGAGGCAGATGCGGGGCGCTTTCAGCGTCTGCCCGTTCACTTCGATAGTCGATCCATCGATCATCTTCGCTGCGCCGCGAATGACCTCCACGCCGAATTCTTCTTCAAAGCGTTCCTGGGAGTCATCGACGGCAATCGATGCGATGGCTGCCTGCACATGATCATGCACGGCCTGAAAATCGATCACGGGATCGGCATCGGCGATTCCGTATTTCGCATTTTCGCGCATTTCCTGTGCGCGCCGCGCGGCTGTGATCAAGGCCTTGGAAGGGACGCAGCACGTATTCAGGCAATCGCCGCCCATCGGACCTTTCTCGATAAGCGCAACCTTCAGGCCGAATTGCGCGCAGCCCCCCGCAGCAGTCAGCCCAGCGGAGCCCGCGCCAATTACGATCAGGTCATGTGTGCGTTTCACGTCGGTTCATTCCTTGCCATTGTCTGGGCCTGTCGCCGCCCGATGCCGCGATGCCTTGATCAGGATTTTCGTGACGAGTCCGATGAAAGTTACAATGCCGGTGCATTTGTGTAACCGGATGGTGCAACAATACGAAGCTCATCTCAACATCCATCCCGCCGGAGACCGAAGTGAATATCGAAAATAGCCGCGACTATTATGGCCAGGTTTTGCAAGGCTCTGTTGATCTCAAGACAGATGCCTGCTGCACGATGGAGGCCCCTACGCCCGAAATTCGCGAGGCGCTGGCCCATGTTCATCCCGATGTGAAGGCGCGCTATTATGGCTGCGGCCTGATCGCGCCAGAAGCTGCGAAAGGCATGCGCATCCTCGATCTGGGCAGCGGCTCTGGTCAGGACTCTTATCTGCTGGCGCAGCTGGTGGGTGCAGAGGGCAGTGTCGTCGGGGTTGATACGACGCCAGAACAGCTCGCGATCGCGCGTGATCATCTCGATTGGCATGCCGAGCGGTTCGGGTATCGCAATGTCGAATTCGTCGAGGGCGATATCGAACAGTTGGACACGCTGGGCCTCGAACCGGCCAGCTTTGATCTCATTGTCTCCAACTGCGTGATCAATCTGGTTGCGGACAAGGCCAAGGTGTTTCGCGATGCGCATGCGCTGTTGAAACCCGGCGGCGAGTTTTATTTCTCCGATGTCTATGCCGAGCGCCGGGTTCCCGATGAATTGCTGGCCGATCCGGTGCTACATGGTGAGTGTCTGTCAGGCGCATTATATTGGGGGGATTTCGATATGCTGGCGAAGCAAGCCGGCTTTCATGATCCCCGCCTTGTGACGGATCGTCCGCTTGCGATTGGTGACCCTGCCGTGGCGGCCAAGACTGACGGTATTCGTTTTTTCTCCGCCACCTATCGCCTGTTCCGGCTCGACGCACTGGAGCCGCGCTGTGAGGATTATGGCCAGGCGGTACGCTACAAGGGCACGATCCCGGGGCACGAACGCGCTTTCACGCTCGACGGGCATCACTTTATCGAGAAGGGCCGGATGTTCGCCGTGTGTGGCAATACATGGCGGATGCTTGCCGAGACGCGCTTTGCCGAGCATTTCGAGTTTTTTGGAGATTTTTCAACGCATTACGGAATTTTCCCGGGCTGCGGTGAGCTGATGCCATTCAACGCCGCGCCGGTGAGCGACGATATTTCGGGCTGTTGCTGATTTGACCTGTTTTCTGGTGACGGGAGCAGCAGGGCTGCTTGGGGGCGAGATAGCGGCTGCGCTGGCTGATAAAGGCCATGGCGTGATCGGTCTTGTCCGCAAGAACAGGGCTGTGATGCGCGGTAATGGCGAACAGATGCCGACGGGTGACTGGCAGGGCGCTCCGCCCGAGGCTGGTGAGATACTGCTCGTGCAGGGAGATGTTCGGGATCCGCATCTGGGTCTGGACGAAAACGCCTATGCCCGGTTGGCCGGGCAGGTGGACCGTATCATCCATTGCGCGGCGATTGTGCAGTTCGATGCCGATCCGCAAGTATACGAAGCGGTGAACGTCAACGGCACCGGCCATGTGATCGATTTCGCGCGGGCGCGTCCCGCTGGGCCTGCAGCCCTTGTTTCGGTCAGCACGGCCTATGTCTGCGGAGAGCGGGATGGCCCGATCAGCGAAGCCGATGCGTCAAAGCCAGACCGGTTCGCCAATCCCTACGAAGCCAGCAAATTTGCAGCC
>CAJQMX010000130.1 GCA_905479515.1 uncultured Parasphingopyxis sp. | reverse complement strand
TGTCGCCAAAGACAAGCGCGGCGAAGCCCCTTTCTCGACCGACGCGAACCTTCTCCACACCTCTTCGGAGGGCAAGGTGCTTGAAGATCCGTGGGACGAGACGCCCGACTATGTCTATTCGCGCACCGACAATCCCGAGGATGCACCCGATACCCCCGAATATGTCGAGATGGATTTCGAGCAGGGCGATGCCGTGGCAGTAAACGGTGTAGCGCTGTCACCGGCCAGCCTGCTCACCAAGCTCAACGCACTGGGCAAGACACATGGCATCGGACGGCTCGATCTTGTTGAGAACCGTTTCGTCGGCATGAAATCGCGCGGCATGTATGAAACGCCGGGCGGCGCGATCCTGCTCATGGCCCATCGCGGTATCGAGCAGTTGACGCTGGACCGGGGCGCAATGCACCTGAAAGACGAGCTGATGCCGCGCTATGCGGAGCTCATCTATAACGGCCTGTGGTACAGCCCGGAACGCGAGATGCTGCAGGCGGCTATCGACCATAGCCAGGCAGGGGTGACGGGCACGGTACGCCTCAAACTCTATAAGGGTTCGGTTGATGTTGTCGGCCGCAAGGCGGACGTGGCCTATAATCTTTACAGCCAGGACGTGGTGACGTTTGAAGATGATGCCGGCGCCTATGACCAGCGCGATGCCGAGGGCTTTATCAAGCTGAACGCGTTGCGGCTTCGGCTGCTCGGCCGCCGCACTCGTTAGCAGTCTCGTTTACACCCAGAGGGGCTTAAAGCTCTTCTTGGCTTGACTCATTTCGATATTTCTGGAAATATCGAATCATGAATTTCAACAATGACGCCCTTCAGGAAAAAACCGCTGTCGATGCGCTCGGCGCGCTGGCCCAGTCCAACCGGCTCACGCTGTTCCGCTTGCTTGTCCAGTGCGGCGAGAACGGCATGGCGGCGGGCGACATTGCAGAGCGGCTTGGCCTGCCCAATTCCTCCCTCTCCTTCCATCTCGCCCATCTGGAACGATCGGGCCTGATCAATCGCACCCGCGACGGCCGCTCACTGATCTATCGAGCTGACTATGCCGCGATGAACCGGCTTGTCGGCTATCTGATGGAAAATTGTTGCGGCGGCGAAGGCTGCGCCACCGAACTTTCCGATTCGCTAGAAAGGATAGCCTCATGAAACATCTCCACGTCAGTATGGCCGTCACCGACCTTGCCCGTTCGCGCACATTCTATTCCACTATGTTTGGCGCCCAGCCCACCTTCGAACGCGATGGCTATGTGCAATGGAAGCTGGACGATCCATACGTTAATTTCGTCATCGAGCAGGGCGGTGACAAGCCCGGCATCACGCATCTCGGCATCCAGGCTCAAGACCAACCGGAACTTGACGCGCAGTTCGAGCGGGTTGCCGCAGCCGAAGGACCGCGCTTTGACGAAGGCGAGACCACATGTTGCTTCGCCCGCTCAACCAAGACCTGGATCACTGATCCGGACGGCATCTCCTGGGAGACATTTCTCACCCATGAGCGAACCGACGAATATGGCACACCTATTGAATTTTCGAACGAAGAAACCGACGAAACAAAGCAGTGCTGCACGCCGGAAACGCCGCAGGGTGTTTGCTGTGCCCCGAAAAGCGAATTAGCGCCCGACGCGCCGTGTTGCGGGTAACAGACGGTGGCCGATACGATTTACAACATTCTGTTTCTCTGTACGGGCAACTCCGCTCGCTCGATCCTCGCCGAAGCCCTTATGAATCGAGAGGGGAACGGGCGCTTCCATGCCTATTCTGCCGGTAGCCAGCCCAAGGGTGAGGTGCATCCGATGGCGCTTGACCTGCTGGCCCGCAACGGATTCAAAACCGATGGTTTCCGTTCGAAAAGCTGGGATGAATTTGCCGCCCCCGATGCACCCAAGCTCGATTTCGTGTTTACCGTCTGCGACAATGCGGCGGGAGAAGCCTGTCCTGTATGGCCGGGGCAACCGATGAGCGCTCATTGGGGGATCGAAGATCCCGCTGCTGTCGAAGGCGAAGGCCAGCGCCAGGCGTTCGAGCGCGCCCTCCATTATCTGCGTAACCGTATCGCACTGTTCACAGCGCTGCCGCTTGATTCGATCGACAGGATGAGCCTCCAGCACAGGCTGGGCGAAATCGGCCAAGCTGAAGGCGCAACCCGGCAACCCACAACCGAGAAGAGTTAGCCCATGACCAGCGCAACGCAGGATGCAGCGGGCTCGGCGCTCGGGCTGTTCGAGAAATTGCTGTCCCTCTGGGTCGGACTTGCGATTGTCGCCGGGCTTGTACTCGGCAACCTGTTCCCCGGCATGTTCGGCAAGCTTGCCGCACTTGAATATGCTTCGGTCAATCTGGTTGTTGCGGTGCTGATCTGGGCGATGATTTATCCGATGATGATCGGCGTCGATTTCGCCAGCCTGCGCCATGTTGGTGACAAACCTAAAGGCCTGATCATCACATTGGTGGTGAACTGGCTGATCAAGCCCTTCACCATGGCCGCCCTGGCCGTGCTGTTCTTTAACTGGATTTACGCCGGGCTGATCGCGCCGGATGACGCGCAGCAGTATATCGCCGGGCTAATCCTGCTTGGTGCCGCGCCCTGCACCGCGATGGTCTTTGTCTGGTCACAAATGACGCGGGGAGACCCGGCCTATACGCTGGTCCAGGTCTCGGTGAACGATATCGTGATGATCTTCGCTTTTGCGCCGATCGTCGCGCTCCTGCTGGGTGTCACCGATATTGCAATCCCGTGGCAGACCCTGCTGCTCTCCGTCGCGCTCTATGTCGTGGTGCCACTTGTCGCAGGCGCAATCACACGGCGGGCACTGCTTGGCAGGGCCAATGGTGACGAGGCGGCCGTTTCCGCATTCACCGCAAAACTAAAACCGCTTTCGGTTATCGGGCTCTTGTTCACCGTGGTGCTGCTGTTCGGCTTTCAGAGCCAGGTCATCACCGGCCAGCCGATCCTGATCGCGCTGATAGCCGCGCCGATTCTTGTGCAGAGCTATGCGATCTTCTTCATCGCTTATGGCGCTGCTTTTCTGTGGCGCCTGCCATATAACGTCGCGGCCCCCTGCGCGCTGATCGGCACGTCGAACTTCTTCGAGCTAGCGGTTGCTGTCGCCATCGGGCTGTTCGGCCTTGGCAGCGGCGCTGCGTTGGCGACCGTGGTTGGCGTCCTGGTCGAGGTTCCGGTGATGCTGTCACTGGTCGCTTTCGCTAACCGGACGCGCTCGTCATTCCCCAGCTGATAAACCTTTCTTAACCAAAAATTTAAACCTTCCTGCGATTACCCCTCAGACGCATAGAAACTGTATGGGCGGGCCAATGACGGACTTTCGGGAAGCACGCGCTGCCCTTTGGGGCTTTCTCGTAACGGGCTTTTTCTTCGTCCTGGTTCTTGGCAACGGAGAGGTGCCAACCCGAAGTTTTTTTGCGCTTTTCCGCAACTATCTATTCGCGGGCTTTGCCCTCTGGTTCGCTGCCGGTGTGTTCGGGCTTGCCGTTCTTCTCTGGCGAAACCGACCGCAAAAAGGTGAAACCGCGCCCTCCCCAGTTATTCTGATCCAACGCTGGTTCCATCATCAATGGGACGAGAACCGCCTGACCCGGACCTTTTGGCCGCCGCTGCTATTCGCGATGCTGTTCACCGCGTTCAACACCTTCAAGCAGAAGATTTTGGCAACCCAGCCTTTCATACATGATGGCTGGCTCGCCGAAGCAGACAAATGGCTGTTCTTCGGTCGAGATGGCTGGCTGTTTTTCCATGATCTTTTCGGCTCCCCCGCGGCGACGGGCTTTATCGACATGTATTATCATGCCTGGTTCCTGCCAATGTCCATCGGCCTGATCATCTGCGCCTTTCTCGGTTCGAACAGCTACCGGCTGCGCACTCAATATCTGTTCAGCTATATTTTCGTCTGGATTGGACTAGGCAGTATCATGGCGTTTCTGCTTCCCTCTGCAGGACCCTGTTTCTTCAATGACCTTGTCGGATCCCATCAAAGCTATGCCGATATGATGACCGTCCTGCGAGAGCATGATGCGATACTTCGAGACCAAGGCGGCCATGTTCAGGCACTTAACAATATGTCGGCATTGCTGGGCGCTCGCAACGCGGACGGCATCGTGATTGGCGGCGGGATTTCCGCCATGCCGTCTGTCCATAACGGCCTGTCGGTGCTGTTTGCCATCGCCGCGTTCCGGATCAATCGATGGGTCGGTTATGTTATGATCGGTTATGCCGCGCTGATCTGGGTCGGGTCGGTCTATCTTGGCTGGCACTATGCGCTCGACGGTATTGTATCCGCCATTGCGACACTGGCCTTTTGGCGTTTTTCGGGACAACTGGCCGATGCAATCGCCCGCCCGGTAAAACCCTGGAGCAGACTGGCGCCGCAAAGCGGATAGCCTAATCGCCGAAAGTCCAACGCCGATTGAGATAAAAACTCACCCATGGCGTGATGAAGATGATCGGCAGCAAGGGCAGCGATGGAGAAAGGCCCCAAAATACAGCGATCAGCCAGACCCAGAAACTGTTCAGCGCAAAGCCTGCCAGATTGACGAGCAGGAAAAGCATCGAGGAGCGGACAGGCCTGTCGCGCCGGCCATGACCGGCAAAGCTCCACCGCGAATGGACGACAAAACCAAGAATAACAGTCACCGCGAAGGCGATACAATTGGCGATCAGCGGATTGACCTCTGCCGGAACAGCGGCAACCCAATAGATTGCCGAATAGAAAAGCGTCAGCCCGCCGCCGCTGATGGCATAGCGGATAAGCTGTCGGCGAAGGTCTTTTGAGCGGAACATGGCTTTCATCAACATGCGAATAGGCCATAAGACAAGATGGTTAATCTTTTTTGCCTATAGGCGGAGAAGAAGACGGGGAACGAATGACTGAGCTTTCCAACAATATCTGGCTGAAAGATCGCTGGAAGAGCGGCGTACTTGCCGTCTGGCTCGTGGTCGCACTCCTGATGATATTTGCCAGGCTGCCCGGTATCGAAACGCTGGCGCTGGGTGATACCGATGACAATTTGCGGCTGGCCCAGGTCCGCGACCTGCTGGCCGGACAGAATTGGTATGATCTGATCCAGCATCGTCTGGCTCCGCCTGGTGGCGCGAATATTCACTGGTCGCACCTGCCGGACTTGCCAATTGCAGGCATTGTCCTGCTGCTCGAGCCGTTGATAGGAAGCTCCGGGGCCGAACGCTGGGCCGTTGCCCTCGCACCGCTCATCCCCTTTGCCATCGGGCTGTTTTCGATTGCCCTTGTGGCGCGCCGCACCATTTCTCGGATTGCATGGCCCCTCGCGCTTC
>CAJQMX010000129.1 GCA_905479515.1 uncultured Parasphingopyxis sp. | reverse complement strand
CCCGTTGTGCAGGGCGGCGCCGACGCTTTCATCGCCATGGCCGGCATGGGCGTCATCCGGCCGGGCGATCTGGCGCTGGTGACGGGCTCATCGCACTTGCATCTCGGCGTCACCGACAAGCCCCTATATGCAAAGGGCATGTGGGGCGCTTATTCAGACGTCCTGCGCCGCGGTTCGAGCGTTGTCGAAGGCGGTCAGACCTCCACCGGCTCGGTCATCAACTGGTTCCGCCGCACCCTCGCGCCTGACGCGTCCTATCACGAGCTGGACGAAGAGGCGCTCTCTGCGCCGCCCGGCTGTGACGGCGTGACAGCGCAGGATCATTTTCAGGGAAACCGCACTCCCTACACAGACGCCGCGTCCCGGGGCGCTTTCACAGGTCTTTCCTTAACGCACACGCGCGGACACCTCTTCAGGGCGTTGCTCGAAAGCATCGCCTATGGCGCTCGCCTTATCATCGAAACAATGTCGGATAACGGCGTGCCCATTGAAAACGTCGTAGCCTGCGGCGGGGTCACGCGCTCGCCGGTATGGACGCAAATTCACGCCGACATCATCGGAAGCCCGGTCAAGCTCGCCGCGGCGGCGTGCGCCCCTGCGCTCGGCAGCGCCATGTTCGGGGCCATCGGCGCCGGCCACTATGACGGACTGGATGAGGCTGCTGAAAACATGGTGCGTTTTAAATCCACCATCGAACCAAACCCATCCGCTCATGAAGCCTACCACCCTTATTTCGAGCGTTACAAATCGGCTTATGGCGCGCTGAGAACGATCGGATCGTTATGAAGTTGGCGTGTTTTTAAATGGACCGGCCACAAGATAATTCGATCTCGAAACAAGCGCAGGCTTTCCTTGACGCCCTGCCGCCCTTCGAAGACAGATCGCAGCTTCCGCTGAACGGTTCTGCAGACGAATGGCGCGCCGTGCAGGACATGGTCGAGGAACGAATGCGCCCGGCGTGCGAAAAAGCACGGCAATATCATAACGCCCGGATCACCGAAATAGGCGCCGGCCCTTTGCGCGCTTTGGTCATTGCGCCCGAAACAGTAAATCAGACCGCCACACCCGCGATATATCTGCATGGCGGCGGCTATACCTGCTATTCGGCCCGCTCCAGCCTGTTCGCCTCCATTCCTCTTGCCGCTGCGATTGGACGGCCGCTGGTCTCTCTGGACTACCCGCTCGCGCCTTTTTCGGCGTGTCACTTAACGGTCCGCTTAACCGCGGCGGCGATGAAAGACGTGTTGCAACGATTTTCCGGCGCCAGCCTGATCGGGGAATCGGCCGGCGGCGGTCTCGCCCTGAGCGCCGTTAATGACTTGGGCGGACAAGACTTCCAGCCGCGCTCGCTGATCCTGATTTCACCCTGGACTGATCTCGCTAATCGCGGCGAAAGCCGAACGGCGATGGCTGAGCACGATCCCATTCTGCAATACGAACCCGGCTTGCGTGTCTGTGCACAAGCTTATGCGGGCAACCGGCTCGACAGCCCCGACGCCTCGCCCCTCTTTGCCGACTATGATCATGCTTACCCGCCGTGTCTTATTTTATGCGGGTCATGCGAAATCCTGTTGTCCGATAGCCGGCGTCTTCATGAAAAGCTAAAGACGGCCAACGCAGAATCGGCCCTGGAGGTCTACAAAGGAATGTTTCATTCTTTTCCAATTCTCGCGCCGGACCTGCCGGAATCAGAATATGCAATGCGATCAATGAAAGCTTTCCTCGATAGCCGCAGCTAACTAAATGAACTTAGAGGGGGCCCAGCGCCCCGTCCGTTGTCAAAGCGCTGATCGGTAAGACCATCGAGGGCGAGACCGGTGCAATCAAGCTGACCGAAAGCTGGCTGTAATTCGCGCGTCCGTTGGTAATGGCGAGGCCTCCCGGGACGAAAACAGCTGGCTTCCTCAAGGGAACCGCCAGGCGGAATGTCAAAATTACGTACAAATCCCAGACAAATGACAGCAAGCACTGAATGGCTGAAGAACGGGCAATCCGGACAGGGCTGCTAGATCCATTTAGGCAGCTTTCGCGAAGCATTTTCTTTCGTCCGCTCTTGATGTGGTGGACGGCGTGCCCCCCCCCAGCTCTCGCGAGCTGGTAGTGTAACGGGTAGCGACACCGCAACATTGGGAGCACGCACATGAAGAACCCTATCACAGTAATTGGGCTAGATTTAGCGAAGTCTGTTTTCCAGGTTCACGGCATAAACGCAGAAGGCGAGATTGTCTGTCGCCGCAAGCTGTCACGGTCACGGGTCCTGGCATATTTCACCAAATTGGAGCCGTGTCTGGTCGGCATGGAAGCCTGCGCCACCGCCCATCACTGGGCGCGAGAGATCAGCGCGCTGGGCCATGAGGTGAAGCTGATGCCGCCTCAATATGTAAAACCTTACGTGAAGACACAGAAGAACGACATGGCTGACGCCGAAGCGATCTGCGAAGCCGTCACCCGGCCGACCATGCGGTTCGTCTCGATCAAATCTACTAATCAGCAAGCTTTGCTTGTTTTGCACGGAGTTCGTGAGCAATGGGTGCGAATGTCGACCCGAATCATCAACAGCATTCGAGGACATCTCGCTGAGTTTGGCATTGTCGGAGCCAAGGGGCGTCTGGGCGTTGATGCGGTCATCGTTATGTTGAGAGATAATCGGGACCGTCGCATTCCTGACCTGGCGCGACAATGCCTGATTCCGCTTGTCGATGAGCTCAAACGGGTAAAACGCGAGATCCTCGAAACAGACCGGCGCATAGCGGAGGTTCACAAAACCAATGCGCTCAGCAAACGCCTGGAGACCATCCCTGGTGTCGGTCCGATCACTGCGACGCGCGTGATCGCAGAAGTCGCCGACCCTGCGAGCTTTAAATCTGGCAGAGCATTCTCCGCCTGGGTCGGCCTTGTGCCGAAGCAACATTCGAGCGGCGGCCGAGACCGGCTTGGGCGTATCACCAAGACCGGCAATCCAGCGCTTAGGCGGCTGCTTGTCGCCGGCGCTATGTCGATGATTATCCGCGCCAGGCAGCTCGGATTTACCAGTCACCCCTGGTTGGTCAGATTGTTGGAACGCAAACCAACGAAAGTCGCCGCCGTCGCAATGGTCAATACAATCGCCCGCATGATCTGTGCCTTGATGATGACCAAAGAACGCTTCAATCCGAGAAAGTTAATGCCGGCGTAAAAGAAACCGCCCCACGATTGGCGCAGTACGAGATTGGTGAGAGCAAAAAGGAGATCATACAGAACCGTAGTTTCTGACGAGTGGGGAGAACCCATCTGCGCGCGAACACCATTTAGTGCGAGCTTTTTTGTACGGGCCTCATCTTGTGGAAAGCAAAATGGCCACCGGAATCTAATTACGCCGCACGAACAGGTCGAACAGATGCCCGCTAACGACCAAACTGCAATGATCACCAAAAACCTCTTGCCAAAGGCACGCCGTCCACAGATGCGCGCGAAGCAGACACTCAAAGAAAGCGACCACTGCCGGGTCGCCTTCGCACCGCTTTGTGCCATTCCTACTGAATTTGACGAAATTTCCTCACTATTTCGCCGATTTCGCCTGTGCTGGGCTCGTCCTCGTTTCATTAACGAGGAGGCCCGACCATGGCCGAAGGTCCCAAAACCCGATCTATTTCCCCGCCACCGCTTGAAGAGATTGCGCGCGCCAATCCCGGCTGGTTCGATGAGGCGGTGACCGCCGCCGACGCGGCGAAAGTGACAGGCGTACCACCGGCGACGCTTGCGACCTGGCGCTCGCGCGGCGGCGGGCCCAAGTTTCTCAAGCTCGGCCGCGTCGTGCGCTATCGCCGGCGAGCGCTCTATGAATGGATGGCGGCGAGGGAGCGCCGCCATACAGGCGATGCGGGGACGCAGTGACCGGCGCGAAAACCCGGCCGCTGACCATCCGCCTGCCCGCTCGCGCTGTCGAGCGACTTCATGAACACGCAAACACTGTCAAAGGCCGTCCAACCGCCATTGCGCGCGAACTGATCCTTGCGGGTCTCATTAACGGGCATTCTCGCGAACAGGCCGAACGCATGCTGACCATCGAGCGGCGTCTCGCCGCCATCGATCAGCAGGTGCAGGCGGTTTCCCGGAAAACCGAAGAACTATCGGTCTCTGTGGAGAGGCTTCTCGCCATGTTCGAGGCCCTGCTGCAGGTGCTGACCGGCGAGCATTCAAAGGAAAATTCCCATCATGAGTAACACAAAGAAACTCCTGTTTCTCGCCTCGCTCGCCAGCTTCGCCGCGGCTATGTCCGTCTTCGAAACCGGCTTCAAGCGATGGACGCCCGTTGGCCAGGCGCCGGAAGGCGGCCTCGCCAGATACGACCCGAATTTTGTATCTCAATGCGCGCAATACCGGGCGCGCGCGTTCTTTTTGGATGATTACGCGGCTCATGTCTGGCGCGTTTGCCGCGCCAGTTTCTTCGACACGGGCTCACTTGCTGGCTTCAACGTTCGTTATTGGGCGCTGATTTCGCTGTCCGGAACCGGCGTCCTTGCCCTGTTTGCTTTCGCGCTTGCCGCCCGCATGGAGCGGCCAAAGGCAAAGGTCGTCCGTGGGCGGCGCTATCTCACGGGTGGCGAGGCGCGGGCGCAACTTCGAAGCGCCTGCGCCGCCGAATGCCGGCGCTTCGGAAAGGGCCTCGAATTTCCGCCGGGCATTTACATCAGCGCCGAGCGCGAGACCCGTCACTGGCTGATCTGGGGCAGCGTCGGCGCGGGCAAAACCCAGACCATGCTGCATCTGATGCACGCCGCCATCCAGCGCGGCGACAAGGTGCTGGTGCTCGACACGAAGGGAGACATGACCGCGACCATGCCGACGGAACCGGCGCTGGTCGCGCCCCAGGACGAGCGCTCTTTCGTCTGGGACGTCGCCGCCGACTGCCGTACCAAACAGGATGCGCGGGAGCTGGCGGCGCGGTTTATCCCGGCGAGCAATGATCCGATCTGGTCGGACGCCGCGCGGGAAATCTTCGTCGCCTGCATCGCGCAATTGCAGGCCGAAATGCCCGAACAATGGAGCTGGGCCGATCTCAGAAACATCGTTCTTCAGGATGCGGCGGCGCTCTTCAAGACCGCACAATCCTATCATCCCGAAGCCATGCGCGTGCTGAAAGACCCCGCCAGCAAGACCGCGCAAAGCGTGCTGACGACGTTTCAGGCGCATCTGAATGTGGTGAGCGCGCTCGCTGAAAGCTGGGGCGGCCACGAGAATCCGCCGCGATTTTCGATCAATGAGTGGCTGCATATGGACCATGCGAAGCCGGTGATCCTGCAGCGCGACGCCAAATATCCGGAGCTGTCGAACGCATGGATCAGCGGTCTACTGGGGCTTCTTTCATCCGCCGTCGGCAGCCCGTCGCTCCCGGAATCCCGTACGCGGCGGGTCTGGCTCTTCCTCGACGAATTCCCGCAATTGCCGCGCATGAGCGACTTCTCGACCTTCCTTGATATGGGCCGCTCGAAGGGCGTGATCGTGGTTCTGGGGGCGCAGGACATCGCCCAGATCCGCGCCGTTTACGGCCGCGAGCGCGCCGATTCCTGGATCGGGATGATCGGAACGCAGGTCATTACGCGGCTCAATTTCGGACGCGGCTCGGAGGAAGCGAGCCTGATGATCGGCGATCAGGACGTTGAATATAATGTGCGCAGCACCGGAACCAGCGGCGCCCACACGACGGTCACGGAAAGCATTCATCGCGAAACCCGCCGCGTCGTCACCGCCGCAGACCTTTCAAACCGCCTCGGGCCCCGCAAAAAAAGCATCCGGATCGCGCTGCTCGGCCCCGGAAAGGACGCCTATGAACTCGATCTTCCCTATGTTCGCCAGCAGCAATTGCGGCCCGCTTCCCAGCCGGCGCAGTGGACTTATCGGGCGACGGAACGCGCTAAATACGGCAAGCGCACCACAAATTCCGAGCCCGAAAGCGCGATCTCGAAAGCCGACGCCGCTTTCATCCGGGGCGACAAGGACGACTGATGGTCGCCTCGATCTCGGTCCGGAAAAGCGTCGCGGCGGCGGCGGCCTACTATCAGCATATGGGCAAGGACGACTATTACGCCCGCGAGGGCGAGGCCCCCGGTCGCTGGGAGGGGCGCGCCGCCGAGCGCCTTTCCCTTGAGGGCTCCGTCTCGAAATCCGACTTCGAAGCGGCGCTTGAAGGCCTCGATCCGAAGACGGGAGAACGGCTTATTCTCGCGAACGGAATCGCCCATACGGCGGGCTGGGACATGACCTTCAGCGCCCCGAAATCTGCCTCGGTGTTGTGGGCTCTTTCGAACGAAAACCAGCGCCAAACCATCGAAGCCGCGCACCAAAAGGCAGTGAACAAAGCGCTCCACCACCTCGAAAACAATCATGCCTGGGCCCGGCGCGGACGGCGTGGAAGCATAAAAGAAAGAACCGCCGGGCTACTGGTCGCGGCCTTCGATCATCATACGAGCCGCGACCTCGACCCCCAGCTCCATACTCATGCATTCATCTTCAATCTGGCGCCCCGCCATGACGGGAGCTGGGGCGCAATCGTCGGCCGCGAGCTATACCTTGCGCAGAAGGAAGCGGGCTGGATTTACCGGGCGGAATTCGCAAACGGGCTCGAAAGATCAGGAATAAATATCACAAGAGAGGCGGACAGTTTCTGCGTGACAGCTATCCCGAGAGATGTCGAGCGCGCGTTCTCCAAGCGCCGCGAAGCTATCGAAAATGCGGCCGAAACCTACGGCTATTCGACCGCGAAAGGCATGGAGATGGCGGCGCTTCGCACCCGAAAACCCAAGCAGGAAATGAACCGCGAAGCGCTGCTGAACATGTGGCGGGAGGAAGCGAAAACGCTCGGATTCGATCTCGCAAAACAGCAAAACTTGACACCAAAACCGGAGGTTATGAAGGCGCGCGGGCGTGAAAATTCGCTGAAAATGCGCTCGGATTCACCCTCAAATCCGGGCCAGAATCAGCCGGAAAAGCACGCAGAAACGCGGTCCGAAAAGACCATCACGTCGCCGAAAATCACCCGTCTCTTGCAGCGTCTGGCGGCTACCCTGGATGGCCCTTCTCGTATGTCGGGACTACGATTTAACCTGCGTCAGAAGGAAAAGAACCTCGAACGGGAGTAGCATTTTGATGCGTGTACAGCGTAACCGGCTGGCAACGCATTGTTGATGCGCGCATTTTCATCGGCCGCCCTGCACAACGTACACAGCGAATTCGCGGGTTTGTACACGGAGCGGAGGAAATCCAACGCCCTGAGATTGTTGGGCTTGATTCCCCCCCGGCCAAAGGCCGGTATGCGCCTTTAGGCGCCGGGGTGTGA
>CAJQMX010000128.1 GCA_905479515.1 uncultured Parasphingopyxis sp. | reverse complement strand
AATTGGGACTGGCCCGAAGCGGCCTACGATATGGTGGTCGCGATCTTCATCCAATTTGCTGCCCCGGATGAGCGGACGGCGATATTTGAGGGCATGAAACGCGCGCTGAAACCCGGCGGCATACTCCTGCTGGAGGGCTATCGCCCCGAACAGATTGGCTATGGCACCGGCGGCCCGAAAGCGGCAGAAAATATGTATGACGAGGCGATGCTGCGCGAGGCATTTTCGGATTTCGAAATTAAAACACTTTCCGCCTATGACGCGCATATCGAGGAAGGCAAAGGCCATAGCGGCATGTCCGCACTGATAGACCTGATCGCGGTGAAGTCTCATTCAAAGTAACAGCGGCCTTCGCCTCCCGAAAATCCCGGATGGAACCGATTGATCCCTTGGCACCCTTTATGCTTTCAGGTTCGATATTGTCAGCGATGCAGAGCTTGGGGCTCGACCCATCACAAGCTGAAAAGGATAGCAGAGCGAATGGGAAACCCTTTTTCGCGGAGAGTTTCTGACTTGCAGTCTTGCATGAAAAAATCACGTTATGGCGACCACGAACTGCTAGCCGCCATCCTAAACCTAAAGACAGGCAGGAATTGAAGCACGGTTCTTTGTCCTTCCAACAGGCCACGCTCCATCAATATTGCACGGACGTGCCGGAACGCGAACGAAAATGGCGATAATCAGCGAAACATCACGAAAAGCGGATGCCATTTGGAATCAGGCAATCACCTTGTCTATCGGCGCACCAACCTACTCTAATATAAAGATAAGATTTGGTAGCGGAGGAGGGACTCGAACCCCCGACACATGGATTATGATTCCAGTGGTTTTCGCAGTTTTCCGTCACTCTATTGTAAACCATGCGTTCAACGCTCTGAATGATATTAAATAGATAGCCATGCATTGAAATTTTTTTTTAGCCCGACAACCGATCGACCAGAGAGACAATCACGCGCGCTTCATCGACGTATCGTGCGCGCACACCGGGCACCCTTTTGGCGGTCCATGCCCACGAGCATTCCCGTGTTTGGGTACACTCAACAGCAAGCGCAAATTTCCTAAGGTGAGAGTGATGGTGCGCGACGCAGTCTGGAGCGAACCGGTCTCAGTGTTGATTTTCCTTGATAACAGGGATTTTGCAAGGAACATTGGACTTTTATGCCAATTTGGTCGTTATCTAAGGTGCCGCATTTCCGCCACTTGAGAGCAAAGTTCCCTACTTACCGGAGCAGGGAATTAAATAACGGTATCAGGGAACCGGATTGGGCTTTGCAGGGAAAGAATCACAGCATTAGAAAATTGCTATCTGGTCACTCAAAGAGTCTATCTTGCACTTGAAGGCGATCTTCATTGGTCCACCAAAATTACAATAAATTTGAATTTTCTCGTGCTGTTTATGCGTGACGCGAAAGGAACGGTCGCGCTACGCGTATCCTTTGACAACTCTCAGGTTTCAGCATTGCGGATTCTATTTTTTGAGTAAATTTTGAGTGTTCGAGGAGATTTTCTATGAGCGCTCTGACGATAAAATATGTCGATTCTAGTACCGTATATCCAAATGCAAAAAACTCGAGCACGCATAGTGTCAAACAGATCCAGAAAATCGCTCGATCAATCCAGAATTTTTGATTTAACAACCCCGTTCTGGTGGATGCTTCAGGGACCGTTCTTGCAGGACACGGTCGACTTGAAGCCACATAGCAAAAGCAAGCGAGGACGATTCAATCCATTTCATATGTATGGACTGGCGGCACATCGCCGAACTGGTTGAAGCTGGCAACACAGCATATTCTGAACACAAGAATATTTGCGTCTGGGTGAAAAACAATGGCGGAACGGGTTCGCTATATCGATCACAGCATGAACTGGTTGCTGTTTTCAAATCTGGTACCGCCACTCATCGAAATAATGTCCAACTCGGAAGACACGGACGCTACCGCAGCAATGTTTGGCAGTATAATGGCATAAACAGCTTCCAGTCAGGACGGAATGATAAACTTGCGATGCATCCGACTGTCAAGCCAACGGCGCTGATCGCCGATGCCATATTGGATTGGTCAAACAGGAAAGACGTTGTCTTGGATCCTTTCGCCGGTTCCGGCACAACCATTCTTGCAGCAGAACGAACCGGGCGCGTTGCAAGGTCCATCGAATTCGATCCGCAATATGTCGATATATCGCTTTTTCGCTATTGGGCATGGACCGGCAAGCCCGCCCGCAATCTCTGGACGGGAGAATATTATCGACCTCAGCGACCCAAGTCTGATTCAATGAATCAAATATCTTCCTCGGCAATATTGGAGACAGCCGATGAATGATGGTGATGATGAAATAGGACATAAAGCCGATGAGATCTAATATCGGGAGCGATATACTTCTGAACGTCATTGGCACTGGAACAACTATGAAAGCAAGGGCTGAGCTAGCATGCAGTTCCGTCTAAACGCAGAGCGGCTATCTGGTCGTCGGTAAAGCCGATTTCGAGCAAGATAGCCTCAGAATCGGCACCCTCTACTTTCAACATAGCCGGCGCCGACGGGCGCGCTCCGTTCATTTCGATCGGCAAAGCGGGTAGTTTGGTCGTCGTACCATCCGCCAGAGTCACTTCCTCCAGTCCGCCGCTTGCATTGAGATGCGGATCCTCGAACATGTCTTCGGGCCTTGCAATCGGCGCAAATGGTAGACCGGTGCCGTCGAGCAGGGCGATCAGATCATCGCGCTTGTAGGTTGCGACGAGATCGCGGATTTGCGGCATGATCCGGTCGCGC
>CAJQMX010000127.1 GCA_905479515.1 uncultured Parasphingopyxis sp. | reverse complement strand
CGGTCGTCGACTGGCAGACAGTCGGCATTGGCACTGGGCCGACAGATATTGCCTATCTCATCGGCACCAGCATCTCCGATCCGGCAATGCGCGCGGCCGAGGAGGAACGGCTGTTCGCCAGCTATGTCGCGCAGCTTCAGGCGCAGGGCGTAAACGCCGATCCGGGACAATGCTGGACCGACTATCGGCGCGGCGCCTTTTCCGGGTTCGTGATGGCAATCTTTGCCTCGATGAATGTCGAGCGCACGGAACGCGGTGACGAGATGTTCGCCGTCATGGCCGAACGCCCCGCCCAGCAGATACTGGATCTGGATAGTCTTGCATTGATTTGATTGTCAGAATTTCCGTAGTCGGAAATCGCCGCACCAGCCCGCTCCCCCTCCCCACACACCTCTTGGTCAAAACCCAAGCTTGCCAGCCCATCCCTCCACCCCATATGATACCCATCATGTCCCGCTCTTCCCGATCCAAAGGCTGCCCGGTTTGCGGCAGCGAACCCAGCGCCGATCAGAAGCCGTTTTGCAGCGAAGGCTGCCGCAATCGCGATCTGTTGAAATGGTTGGGCGATGGCTATCGCGTCCCCGGCCCGCCTGCCGATCCTGAGCAACTGATGGGGCACACAAACGGGCTGGACAGCGATAGTTGACCCGGCCTATAGGCGCTGTTCCCGCACGATCTGCGCCGCATGATCCAGGGAAGTGCCCGGGTAGCTCAGTTGGTAGAGCATGCGACTGAAAATCGCAGTGTCGGCAGTTCGAATCTGTCCCCGGGCACCACAGATATTTCCCTTTAATATCAATAACTTAGACTGTTTTGGGGTGGCGAAATTGTCACCACATTTCCGTCTCTTGTGGTACTATCGCGCATCGCATCGCGGTTCTGGAGACCATTTGACGCGGTCCCATTGGCCCTTTCTAGCCTATTCCAAACAGAGACCATTTGAGTGGTCCTGCGATGCATTCTGCATTAGTTGCACATTCGATCCCAACGGCAGCGAAAATCACCATTGATGCATGCATCAAATGGCAGTGCTGGTAGTTCGATCATTTGCATTGGGCACCACAGATTTCCGCAAACCGAGAGACGGATCAACACTTTGGTGTACGGCCGAAATAATAACGGTATCTCAGTAACTTAACGCAGGCCTGTCCATCGCATTCCGGTCGTGTAGACCATTTGACATGGCCGATCATGGGCAAACGCGCCTTGTCTCCGCAGAGACCATTTAGCCGGTCCTGCGATGCACATTGCAACTGATGGTGATTGGGGCAGGTTTGAGGGTTATTCGAACCCGAGCAACCGGCGCTGTTCGGACCAGTCGATCGGCAAGTTCGAGGTTCTTGCCAACCGTATTCTGGTCAGTGTAGCTGGCTGCCGACCTTCGAGAATGGCCGTGGTGATATCAGGCGCCAGATATCCGAGACGGACAAGCCGCGCAAAATAGTCTTTGTCGTGACCCTCGGCCTTGGCAACATCATTCACCGATGTTTTCGAAGCTTCGACCGCCTTTCTCGCCGCATATGCCTTGGCTATCAGCTTGATCAGCGATTCATCACGCCGAACATTTTGGACCGCTTCGGTGGGCGGGATAATGATGCGGCTTTGCTTTCCGCCGTTGATAATGCGTGCTTTGATGCTGAGAGAGATATCCACTGCTTCCTCGCCATCTGATCCAGGCTCAACCAACCGGTCGATCGCAACGTGCAGCTCAATCCGATCCCGGTGCACTGTTACCCGTTTAATCAGATGGGTGATCATAGCGCGCCTATCGGTGTGAACATCCGACAATAGCTGCTCCGCCAATGTTCCAGCATCCTCGAAGACTCGTTCCAGTTCCGGCACGTCTGCTGCATCGCCGGCGACGTCTGTCAGTGCCTCCCGATCGATCAGCAAAACTTTCAACCGGCCGACAACGATCTCTTCCAAGTCGATTGCGGGGACCCGCCATTTTGGATGTACGCGATCCTCTCGACTGTCCTGACGCGATGCATAGTATCGATATTTTCGTTTGGTCTTGTGGGAGTGATCGGGAGACATGCGGCGGCCCAGCGCATCATAGACAAGGCCGGTCAGCAAGCTTGGCGATGCTGCATATGCGCCGCTTTTCCGCACCACTCGGTTGCTTTCAAGCTGCCGTTCGACCCGCTCGAACACATCCCGGTCGATGATGGCCTTATGCTCACCCGGAAAGACTTTGCCTTTGTGAACAGTCTCTCCAACATAGATCCGGTTCTGGAGCATGGCATAGACGGCACCGCGGCTCAGTATCGCGCCGCCATAGGGTCTCCCGGTTCGCGAGATGCGTTTGCGCGAGCGAACGCCTGCATCTTCCAGTTCGTCAGCTAGAGCTGGCACAGAGGCCAGTTCAAGATAGCGGTTGAAGATGTGTCGGACCGTTGCAGCTTCATCCGGCACAATATGAAGCTTGCGGTCCTGCACCTCATAACCAAAGGACACCGTTCCTCCCATCCACATGCCCTTGGCTTTGGATGCGGCAATCTTGTCGCGGATCCGCTCGCCCGTGACCTCGCGCTCGAACTGGGCGAAGGACAGAAGGACATTGAGAGTGAGCCGTCCCATGCTGGTCGTCGTATTGAACGATTGCGTGACACTGACGAACGAAGCTTCGGCCTCGTCCAGTATCTCGACGATCTTGGCGAAGTCGGCGAGGCTGCGGGTTAGCCGGTCCACCTTGTAGACGACGATGACGTCAACCTTGCCGGACTGAACATCTGCCATGAGCTGCGCCAGTCCGGGGCGATCCATATTCCCGCCTGAGAAGCCACCATCGTCATAGAGTTCAGGATGCTGCACCCAGCCTTCATGGCGCTGGCTGACTATATAGGCTTCACAGGCCTCACGCTGGGCATCAAGACTGTTGAAGTCCTGCTCCAGGCCCTCCTCGGTCGATTTACGTGTGTAGATCGCACAGCGGATGGCTTTTGGCTTTGCCGCTCTCTCATCTGAACCTCTAGCCATGAGAGGCCGCCTGTTCGGTACTGCGCTTAACGAGCCCGAAGAACCGAGGGCCCGACCATCGCGCCCCGGTTACATGTCGCGCGATTTGGCTCAGCGAGCGATAGCTGCGATCCTCAAACAAATAGCCATTTTCAGTGATCAGCACCTTGATCGTCCGGCCATTCCACTCTCGAATAAGCTGGGTCCCCACTGACGGCTTAGAAGGACCCGCCGCATCAATAGATCCATTCTGGATCAATTGATGCGCAAGGCTATCGAGTTCCCGCCGTGTTGCCAGCGTTAGATCCCCGTGCTGCTGGGCCTGCCAGCGCCAGGATATTGCGCGAGCCAGAAGGTCGGGACTGTGCGGCGGTGTCTCGCGCCGGAATATGCGCCGCCATTCTGCGCGCAGCTGAGCCGGGGTCATTGAGCCGAGCGCATCGATGTTGTCGCCGAGCGAAGCCATCAGCCCGCACCATCTGTCTTCGTGATGCGATATGCGGCCTCGCCGGACTTGCGCTGCTCGCGCAGGATCTCCGTCCCCTTCTTGCGCAAGCCTGACAGGAACGCCCGGACGCTGTGTGGCTGCCAACTTGTAGCGGACATGATGTCGGTGATGGTCGCGCCCTTGGCTCGGCGCAGCAGACGGATGACGGCATCGGTCTTGGTTTCGGGTTTGGCTTGGGACGAACTCCGTCGTAGCGTTTCGTGCGGCGTGGTTGAGGAATCGATATCGGTCATAGTGGATCTCCATGCGGCGGGCACACAATGTGTCCGTCCCACGACCCGAAGCCTCGCTCTCAGGCGAGGCGGCTACCGCGCGAATTCGTCCGGCTGCAGCACATTGACCAACGCTTCCTTTGCGAAGCAAGTCCAGTGCAAAAGGCTATGACCGGAAGTGGGCCGTCTTCTGCCTGTCCGGTCTAAGGCGGAGAAATGGGGAAAGCCGACACTCGGAGGTTCAATTGTTGGAGCCGCAGTCGCGACCTTTCAGACCTTCAGGCTACTGAACCGGCGTCCCTGAAGGGGGCCGTCCGCTCATATCAGTCATACTGACGCTGTTTGGGCCTTTGCTGCCGGTCCCATGGCGACCACACGGGGGCGGGCATTCAGGCGAACGGCGTAGCACCGAGAATATTTTGGCTCTGAACGATGACATTGCACCATCGCTTCGCCCGAGTGATCGCGTTGTAGAGCAGGCGACGCTTGTGTTCTGCATCGCCTCCCACCTGATAGGGCCAGACGACCACGACGCCCTCGAACTCCCTGTTCTTGGCCTGCTGCACCGTCATCGCCGCCAGTTGATGCGACGCGCCGCTACCATGCTGCCGTCGCAGCGAGACCTGTCGCGCAATCACGGCCTCGATCTCCGCTCGGGTGAAATTCACCCGTCCACAGGCGTGAATCTGGTTTTCGACCCACGACAGCGTCCCACGCACGGGTCCGTTGCGCGGTATCGCTCGCAGCGCTGCGCAGGCAGCAGCAGCCGGCGCATCGGCCGCAAGGTCGAGACCTGCGATGATTGCCTGCGCCTCGTCGCGGTCATTGCCTTCCCAGTGCACGGTGTAAGGCCCGTTTTTATGTTTGCCGCACGGGCCCATAGCAAGTCGGGCGACAACCGACGTGGCAAACCCGCCTTGCAGGGCCGGTGTGATCACCGCGACATCGCCGCCCTGCCGCCAGGCGATGGCATTGGCGAGCAACGTCGTTGCGAGCGGCACGCTAGCTCCTGGCGGCAGCAGTTTGAATCCGGCGCCGTTGACCGGCGCATTGCCCGCGCGAATGGCGGTCGCTGCTGCCAGCAGACCCTGCGCATTCGTGCGACGTACCTGCACCAATGTCTCCGGTTCTGCATCCTGCTGCAGCCATGCAACCAGTGGATTGGGGCGAAGCGCCTGATCCAGACACTGGAACTCGTCGGCGGCAATCAGTGCATGGACGGCGCCCGCGAGCGCCTTGAGCATGCGGAGGCGCTCGGGCCTGAGATCCTGACCTTCATCGACGAGCACAATCGGGAAGCTCATCGCGACCCAAGCGCAAACTTGAGGCTGCTCCAGCAGCAATCCGGCTGCCTCGCAGACGCGATCGAACTCGCCCTCGGTCGCAGGAGCGATGGCGAGCGCGCCTGCCAAACCCCGCCATCGGCGATAGATGCGCCACGCAAAGGCATCGATCGTGCAGCATTCCACGCGTCCACGCAGGTTGGCGACCGCGCGCAGCCGCTCGGACAGGCGCCGCCGCGACCCGTGCATGAAGGTGAGCGCGAGAACACGCTGACCGTCGTTCAGCGGATGGGTCTCAAGCCGTTCAGTGAGCATCTCCATGAGCCGATATGTTTTCCCGCATCCGGCACCGCCTTCGACAGCTTGGATAGTCACGGCGTGAAGACCTTGATCGTCGGATGGTTCGGGTCCGCCACGAACAATGGATTCTTGGTACCCTGGGCGACTTCGGTGATAGCGTTGAGGAGCGATCGCGCTCGCGCGCAACATGCCTCATTTGCGCCGACCGCCCCCGCGATCGCTTCGTAGCTGGAGCTATCTTTTTTGAGTCCGCCTGTTGCCCGAACATCGTCCTTGAGGCGCGCGACAAGATCGGCGACATTCGCGGGAACGTTGTCGATGGGGATAATCGACAGGCAAGCGGCCGCGTCGGCATCGATGATCCAACCGATCACATCCTCGAGCATCTGGCCGTCGGCCCAACGCAAGATAATCCCCGAATTGGGCGCGCCGGCGGCTGCGAGCGCATCGGCATAGGCCACCCCCTCCGGATCGCCATCGACCAGTGCGACCACGCGTGGGTGAAGCGGTGACATCGCCGCCACCGTTCGCACCACAGACCCGTCATGGGTCGGGATGACGCCGACAAAGGCGTCGAACCGGCATTCATCGGCCGCGGCCCAGCTTTGGTGGAGATCGACGGCACGGACGAGCAGACCCAGCCATTCATAGTCCGTCCGGCCCTCGGGAATCAGTAGGAAGTCATGCATGATCCCCGCGATCGTCTCAACGCGATTGACTTGGAACAGCTTGCGGATGCTGTTGGGCGTGTCCGCCGGCAAGGTCGATTGTAGCAGCGGCACCGAAGTCAGGACGCCGCCTTCGTTGCGCAGGACCGCCACGCCGCTCGGGTCAGCCAGCGCAGCGACCATCGGAGAGTGGGTCGAGACCAGGGTCTGGCGTGACAGTGACTGTATGCGATGCACCAGCCGCCGCTGCAACGCCGGTGGAACATGCAGTTCTGGCTCTTCCAGTGCCATCCAGAAATTCTCGTCGGCCTCGACCCGCAGTCGTCCGAACTGCAGCAGCAACAACAGATGCTGCAGCGACAATAGTCCGCTGCCATGCCGCTTCGCCGGGAGCGGAAGGTCCGCCCCGTTATGGGCGTAGTGCGATACGACGGATTCGAGCAACCCGTCGGAATCGGTGGGCGTCACCCGCAGATGCAATGTTGGGTTCGTTCGGAAAAAGCCGCTTAGCTCCTGATTGATTCGGTCGACGATCGGCGAGAGCCTTTCGTCCTGCTCGAGCTTCGCTTCCGGCGCACGCAAACGATCGCGCTCGGCAAGAACCGACTCCGAAGGCCGTCCGTCCCCAGCCGCGACTACGCGGCGGAACAGCTCGGAACCGAACGA
>CAJQMX010000126.1 GCA_905479515.1 uncultured Parasphingopyxis sp. | reverse complement strand
GACCGGAAGGAGACGTATCCGCGCGTAATATCGTGCTGGCGGTCGAGCATTGGCTTGCGGACGAAATCAAACCAATGCTCGGACGTCGCGGATCGCGCAATTGACCAGCATTACCGCATCCCATACGTTCTTATATTATTGAAAGTTGGTTTTGATGGACCCTCACGATATTGCCGGTCGCCTGATCGACCTCGCCGCACGAGCAGAAGCAGAGCTTACGGAAATTGAGGTTAATCAGCCTTCCGTTCTCGAAATCGAATGCCAGCTTCACATTCAAGAATTCGACATCCATCAACGGTATTGCGAGCCTGCGAAGGAAATGCTCGCTGAATTGCAGGCGGCTCTTACTGGTGCTGACTGGGAACCTGAGGCGCCAAGCACACTAAACTCCGAGCAAGGCCATTGGAAATTCGGCACGGCTATGACCGTCCGAACATCACCCCGCCCCATCCATCGCGGCTTTCTCCAACCGCTAACTCGCGTTTCTATCCTGGCCAACGTGCCCGATCACGTAGCAATGTATCTGATCACCATAACGGACGGTGAAGAATACCTAAAAAGAGAAAGACATGATGTGATCGGCTGGCACTATCACTATCTTAACGACCACAAAATTCGTTCGGATGTTGTATTGTGTTGGGACACAAGGTGGAATGCCCCCGATCCCCAAACCAAGTCTTCTGCTAGGCGCGGCCTATTTGTTGAGAAACATGCTGAAAAAGGAAAGCGGTTCATTGCGAAACCTCATCTTTGGGGCTCACAAAAGCGCAACACCATGTACGATGCTTGCCTTGCCGATCTCAAAAAGCGGAAAATAACAGAATATCGCTGTGCGGCGAACAAATCGGAACTAGTCTATCCTCCCGGTGCGTCGTTGACACCACATTCCGCAGCCTTCGCAACCGCGTTGAAGGCAGCAGTCACGAAAAACCGCAAAAGTCGAAAGAAGAGACGCTGAGTTTGTATCTCAGACTAGGAGTGATTTTTGTCCTTTTTAATTACTAAACCGCATTCGCAAAACTACAAAAATGCATTCAAGGTTCAGTTCACGCAAGTTGCGGATGTAGGAGAAGTTTTATACTAATGCTGGTGCAATCTAACTCGGCTCTAAGGTTCAGCGAGATCGCATCCAAATATACAGAAATAACTTCTGTGCGAACCTTATGGAGCGAAGTTTTTGTCCAACTAGGGGAAGCTATTGTGGGATCGACACAATGTCGTGGAATGTTATCAGTTAAACTAATCCTCCTGCATTCATGTACCCGTTCATCAACTTCGTCTTGGCAGAGTGCCTTTGTGACTATAACACGTTAACGCATACATCGGATGTAATATGGAGCGTGCGTGATCGATCATGACAAACCAATTGATCGAAAAGAAACGATCCGTCGCCAGATCAAGCGTCGAGCAGTTGCAAAAAATTGGGTGCTACCAATATTGGGGGCAATTTTCGGAATTGGTGTGTATTTCATAAGAGGCTATTCACCAGTCGAGACACTTTTTTCATTAACCGAAACTTTTACAACATTAGCAGGCGATGCGAATGCTTGGTTGGCGGCCAACCCTGCCTGGAGGCAGGCGGTTGAACCTTTCGCGGCCATTGTCGTGCCCTTGATACTTTTGCGTTCCATCAATGCAACCAAGCCAGCCAGACAACTAACTGACGCCCTATTCCCCGATCCTCCTTCCTTTGTATTCACAGATTTGGAGAGTGAACGAAGAAGAACCATGTCTTTGTTGGAAAGTGACGTATTGCCATTTGCTGGACGCGACGCCGAACTTGCCCAATTGACTGCCATACTAGACTTTTCTGTCGAAGCGGACGAAACTTTCCGGTGGAAATATCTTAACGGGTTCAGTGGCACGGGTAAAACGCGTTTAGCAATCGAGTGGTTGGCGCATGCTAAAGAGCGCAATTGGGACGTTGGATTACTTGATCAATATGAACTGTCGGACCTCCGTGATTGGAAAGCCCGCAGACCGACCGCCTTTGTTTTGGATGAAGCGCGATCTGCTTGGCGAGATGACCTGGAAACAGTGCTTGAAAACTTGATGACTGCTGCGAGCAAGAAGCGCCCTATCTGCCTTTTGATGGTATCCCAAATTGCACCCTACGTTTTCGGTTCAGAACCGGAACGTGTTCGGCCAATGCAGCACGAGCCTGCATTTGTGTTGCAACCTTTAACAGGCGAAGGATTATCGGCTTTTGGCGACGGGTTAACGATCAAAAATGCCGCACAGCTACAGGGGGTTTTAGACCGCAGCGGGGGTAAACCAAGAGCTGCCCTAATCATGGTGGCCAGCCCAGATGCAGAGAGTTTGGGTGATGCGCTCGACCAATGGTGCTATCGCTTAATTCCTGATTTGCGCGATCCGGAAAAGATGATTGCTTCGCCAACAGCGACCGCCCTGATCGCAGCCGCTATGGCCGGACCGATCAAAACTGACACGCTGGGTACTTCTGAACTGGACATAAACGCTGGCACGTTGACCCGTTTCTTTGATCAACATGCCGCTGTCGATTTAGAACAAGAACTTCCAAAGATTAAACCGTCGGAAATGGGACTATCTTTGGCACTAAAGCTATTGAGCAATATGCCGCCGGCAAAGTGCAAACAGACTTGCGAATGGCTGATCAAACATCATCCGGACGAATTGGAGCAAAGTCTCGGACAGCTTTGGACTGATCACAGACTATGGCCTACCACGCTGTCACTGATAGAAAGCATCCAGCGTTGGTTTGATAGAAAATGGCCTGATAGAGCGGATGAAATGCGAAACCAGATGATTGCAATCGTTGATAGATCAACACATCATACATCCGAAATAGCTTCATTTGACATCATGGATAGCCAGATTGATTTAATATTATCTGCGCGTCCTGTTGACAGAGAAATCCGCCGTGAAGAAGCCAAGGCAGCGATGAATGCTATCTCATACTATGGCAAAGCGGGCGCGGCTGGAGATGCGAAAGCGTTTGCTCACTTGGAGCGTTGGGAGGAGCGATTGGACTGTCTCGCTGCAATACCGCAATTTGCCGAGGATCAGAAAATCCGTCTCCAAGAAGCCAAGGCAGCGATGAATGCTATCTCATACTATGGCAAAGCGGGCGCGGCTGGAGATGCGAAAGCCTTTGC
>CAJQMX010000125.1 GCA_905479515.1 uncultured Parasphingopyxis sp. | reverse complement strand
TGAATAGCCCCTAGATTTGTAGACACCTTGTCCGTTAAAAATGAGGCAAGGAGATGATTATGGGCAAGAGCAATTTCACGGAAGAATTCAAGCTGGATGCAATCAAGCAGATCACCGAGCGGGGGTATGCTGTTGCAGATGTATCGAAGCGTTTGGGTGTCAGCACACATTCGCTTTATGGCTGGATGAAGCGTTATTCCACACCTTCTGGCGATGCTGCGAAAGAAGATCAATCCGCCGAGATACGGCGACTAAAGCAGGAACTGGCGCGTGTCACCGAGGAGCGCGATATATTAAAAAAAAGCCACCGCGTATTTCGCCAGGGATGCAAAATGAGATACGCGTTCATCAAAATGCATCGTCCGGTATTCACTGTCCGTGCGATGTGCCGGATGCTTCGTGTTCATCCGAGTGGCTTCTATGCCTGGCTGAAGCGACCATTCAGCAAGCAGGCTTTTCAGACAAACGTCAGACAGACCTGCTTAAGGATGCGTGGCAGGACAGCGGCAAGGTCTATGGATACCGCAAACTGCACGATGACCTCAGAGATCAAGGCGAGACATGCTGTCCAAACCGTGTGGCACGGCTGGCCAGAATGGCAGGGATCAAGGCTCAGATCGGCTACAAACGCCGCCCTGGCAAGTATGGCGGCAAGCCTTCAACTGCAGTCGATAATACTCTGGGCGGCACTGTCATGTATGGACGCCTCCTGAAATGCAAGAGATTTCTGATTTGGTGGCGGGACGGGTTTGCAGTCATGTATCCGGCCTTTTGTTACGGTACGATGACCGCTGGCCCTTCTGTGGTTGCCGCAGATTATGCAAGAAGTTTTTTGAGGCATATGAAGAGTGATTGAGTGCAGTCTTCTGTGAGGCCTTGAATTGCGGCCATTTCAGAAGCCGCGGGCCGGTATGGTGATCCGCGGATCAGGTCCAAATCTGATGAACGAGCTCGGATTGGCTCGTGGGCCAGCACTGGTTTTCCTGCTCCAGATCTATTCAATCATTTCGCCCATGCGGGTCGTCGACTTCTCACCCTCCCTTTCACCGACTTTGGCCTATCGTGCGTTGCATCAATTGTCAGGCAACGACAGCCGGTGCCGGATCTCGGTAGTCCTCATCCTTTGTCAGCATGGCCCAGATCGTCCGCGCCATCTTGTTGGCCAAGGCGATTGCGACGAGCATCTTCGGTTTTCGTATCCGAAGCAGCGCCAGCCACGAGCCTTCCGGGATCGATTTGCGACCCAGCCAGTTCAACCGGGACATCGCCCCTATAATCAACAATCTGCGGATATCGGCTTGCCCGGCCTTGGAGACCCGGCCCAACCGCTCCTTGCCCCCTGAGGAATGTTGTCGGGGAACAAGGCCCAGCCAGGCCGAGAAGTCCCTGCCACGTTTGAAGCACGCCATGTCAGGCGCGAAAGCTTCGACTGCCAGCGCGATGATCGGGCCGACCCCAGGCATCGTCTGCAACCGCCGCGCCACATCCGTCTCTGCCGCCAATAGCTTGACCCGTTTCGTCTTTGCGCCGATCCGTACCGTCATCTCGGAGATCTGGTCGAGAAGGTCGTGGCATTCCTCACGAACCAGATCCAGCAAGTCGCAACCCGGATCATCAAGGATCGCATTCACACGGTTGAGGTGTCCAATTCCCTGCGGGATCGTGTATCCAAACTCGTAGAGATGCGATCGCAACGCATTCACCAGTTCAGTTCGCTGGTGAACCAACCTCTCCCGACTCCGGAACAGTACGGCTCGCGCCTGTTGCTCCTCCGATTTAGGCTCGGTGAAGCGCATCTCGGGTCTCTGCGCCGCAATCACGATTGCCTCGGCGTCGGCCGCATCGTTCTTCTGCCGCTTCACGAACGGTTTGACATAGCGTGGCGGAATCAGTTTCACCTCGTGCCCCAGCCGGATCATCTCCCGCGCCCAGAAGTTGGCGCTACCGCAAGCTTCCATGGCGATGACCGCCGGGGCCTGTCCGGCTATGAACTTGAGAAACTACGGCCGTGACAGCTTTTTCCGGAACTTCACTGCGCCGCTCATCGACGCTCCGTGAACCTGGAAAACACTCTTTGCCAAATCCACACCAATCATCGTATCTTTTTTCATGGGTGCCGTCCTTTCATCCCAGTGGCTGTAATGCCACAATTCTAGCACATTGTGATGCCGTCGAGGGAGGGCGGCAACCACCCCATCTGATGGAGTCCGATGGATCGACGCCCTGTCACATTATCGGGCTTTGGGCCCGGACAGCACCTCGGGTTTGATCGCTCCCGGTTGACCCTGTTTCGCCATCACATCGTGATTACCCTCGCAATCTGGTTCTGCCCGTTATGTCGACACCGTCTGATAATCGCGCTGATGCCTGAGCAGCGCCCAGGCGACCCGCGCTGTCTTGTTGGCCATAGCGACGAGGACGACATTGGTTGGCCGACGGGCGAGAAGTTGATCGGCCCAACCGGTATCTGTTTCTGGTCTCGCGCGGTGCCAACGCAGCACAGTTCGGGCGCCGTGCACAAGCAGACGCCGGATATACCCATCTCCCCGCTTCGATATTCGTCCCAGCTTGGTCTTGCCCCCGCTCGACTGTTGTCGGGGAACAAGACCGAGCCAGGCCGAGAGTTGCCGTCCTGAGTGGAACTGGCTGCCGTCACCGATCGTCGCCACCAGGGCCCTTGCCGTGATCACTCCAACCCCGGGGATAGTCTCCAGTCGGCGGCTCGCCCCGTTCGATCGGTGCCAGGCGAGAAGCCTTGCTTCCAATGCCTTGACCTGGGCCCGGACTGTAGTGAGTTGCTCAACCAAAAGACCGAGAGCTTCGCGCGCCAGATCGGGAAGACGGGTACCGTGTCTACGCAGGCGGGGCGGAGCTCGCCGTTGATCCGAACGGCCTTCTTCGAAAATGGAAACGAAAGAACAGGGGTGACGATGTGGAACCGGATTCTCAATGTCTGACACCTAATTCAGCGAGTGTATCTGAAGCTTTTTCATTGGAAATTGGTTCTCATTATGTTACAAAACCTCGGACAGAAATAAATTTTGTCCGAGGTTTTGTAACAATGCCCAAGGCGCCAACACAGACGCAACGAGAGAAGCTGCTAGCCTATATGGCCCGCCACCCGCTCGCGCGACCCCGTGACCTGCGCAAGGTTGGAGTCACCGGCACTGTAATAAAACGCGTTATGGACGACGGCGATATCATCAGGATCGGTCGAGGACTCTACCAGCTCTCAGAGACCGATATCGAGTTTAACGCCAGTCTCGCGGAAGTCAGCAAGCAGGCGCCGAAGGCCATTATCTGTCTCATGTCGGCGCTAGCATTTCACGGGCTCACGGATCAACTGCCGCGCAAGGTGTGGATCGCCATTGGCGCCAAAGATTGGGAACCGAAAATCTCCTATCCGCGAACGCGAACGGTACGATTTCGAGAGCCTTATTTCTCGAAAGGTGTAGAGAGGTTCGAAATCGGCAATGTTGACGTAAAAATATACTCCGTCGCCAAATCGATTGCGGACGCCTTTCGAAACCCAAAACTGGTCGATCGCTCGGTAGCGATTGAGTGCCTTAAGACCGCTCTAGAAACGCGCAAAGCGTCGCCAGCTAGTCTAGCAAATGCCGCAGAAAATTATGGGACCGGCAAACTGATGCGCCCCTATCTGGAGGCGCTGACATCCAATGGCTAAGCAACCGAAAAATATAGCCGCATCCGTTCGGCAGCGCTTGCTGAACCTGGCGCGCGAAGAGCAGCGCGTCTTTAATGTCGTTCTCGTCGCTTTCGGTTTGGAGAGATTGATCTATCGCCTCTCCATTTCTGACTACCGGGACCGGTTTGTTCTAAAAGGAGGAATGCTCGTTACGCTTTGGACCAAGGATCCAGGACGATTTACACGCGACGTAGATTTTCTCGGTTTTGGTGATGATGACGAGGGGCAATTAAAAGCAGCGTTCGCGAAAATCCTCGCTATGGACGTCAATGATGGACTCACATTCGACGTCGCTGATATCTCGGCATCTGATATTAGAGAAGATCAAGTCTATGGCGGCAAGCGTTTGAAGACGACTGCCTATCTGGGGAAAACACGCATTCCGATCACGATAGATCTTGGTTTCGGTGATGCACTAGGCGATCCAAAATTCGAAATCGAATATACTTCACTGCTCGACTTCGAGTTGGCGAAAATCCGGGCATACTCGCCAGCCACAGTGATTGCTGAGAAATTCCAAGCCGTTGTCGATCTTGGCGTGGTGAACGGACGAATGAAGGATTTTTACGACCTCTGGGCCGTGCCGAAAGTCAAAGAAATCCCGGACGACGAGCTCGCGCGCACGCTCAAATCTACATTTGATAGGAGACAAACAGCAATTCCAACCGACAGACCACCTGGTTTATCGGAAGAGTTCGCCACCGAACCTACGAAGGTTACTCAATGGACTGCCTATGCTGAATCCACCGAACTTGAGGGCGTTTCACTAGAAGGTGTGGTTGAAGAAATCTGGGAACGGCTCGCCCCTATTTGTCTAGCCGCTTCCAAACTCTCATGACTTTGGAGCTATCTGGGGCCATAATCGGAAAATCGGATAGCAGACGGGTAGCTTCGAAAATCAACTGTGCCAGGTGCGAAGGCATCGAATCCGTCAGTGACGGAGATATTTCTACCGTGATGAGCGAAATAATATCTTGCAATGGCGATATTGGCATTGTCTGCAGATACTGACCGAAGTTTCCGCTCAATTCTCCACTTTGCCCGTGTGCTACACATTTCTCAAGTGATGTATTTATTGGTGGGTCTAGGCGGTCGTGCCATTTCGTTGGCTTCTATGCTCCTTTAGCCATCGAAGAAAATACGGGGACTAGCAACATATTCGTATAATTTCCTCATCTCCTCGTTTTGAAGCTGTGCGGCTTTATCGGCTGCACCCGCCGTCGCAACCGACCTTCCGCTCCATATCCGTGAAGGCAATTGCTCCTGCGTGCTGTCAGCCAAGTCCTTCCTTGCATCAAAACAAGGAGACAGAAAATGACGAATACATATCATGCAGCCCCCTACGATATTTCCGCCACCGGTTTTTATTTCGAAACCTATGAGGAATACGCAAGAAGAGCAGCTTTGCACCGCAACCGTTATGGCGATCCTGTTGAGGAATATGAAATCCAGTTCATTGAGGGAGATAATTACAAACTCTTCGAAGCCCTGAGCATTCATCAGGCAAACTTGAAACAATGGTTTGATGATTTTGAGCAGCTTGAGAGTGAGGATCAGATCAAAGCGATTTATCTCGCCGAAGATCTAAGCTGCGATATGGACAATATTCTAGACAGGCTAGAGGATGTTATCCTGTTCGAAGGCACTGCAGAAGAATATACCGAGACCTACCTGGAAGATACCGGCTTACTCGATCAAATCCCGGAAAATCTCCGATATTATTTCGATACTAAAGCATTCGCCCGAGATCTGGTTCTGGGCGGTGATATTACCGAACTTGAGATTGATGGTAGGACATATGTTGTTCAGGCCTGCTAAGGCCTGAACATACGGCCACCTAATTCCAAGCCGAATTTTCCGCAGTAATCAAACAAGGCGCTTGAGCAGCCAAGCTGCAATTCCCTACAAAACGGCACGTCATTCTTCACGTTCTCTCAGCAGGTCTGATGGTTTAATTTCCAACACGTCCGCGATCCGCCCGACGACATCGATGCTTGCCGCATAGACGCATCGTTCAAGCGAACTGATATAGGTTCGATCCAATTCGGCCTGATGCGCAAGCTCCTCCTGTGAAAGGCCCTTGGCCTTCCGGTATTTCTTTAGATTGGCCGCAAAAGTTTCCCGTATCTGCATAGAGGACAGAAAACGCATTTGCAGAGTATTCGACCACGGAGTATTCTCTACATATTGGAAAAGATGGAAATTATTGAGCAACCTTCAAAGAGGCGATGATGCAGGAATTCAGGGAATACCCACCAGACTCTGAAACTGTGACGTCCTACGACAGGCAATGTTTCAAGCTTTATGTCATGTTGCTGGAAGCGGATGCATTTGGAGCGGCGTGGGATGAGGTCTACGAGTGGGCGTTTGGCCGAGACATAGGAAAAATTCCAGAAACCGCTCGCTGCCAGTATTTTGCGCACTTACAACGCGCAAAGTGGATGACGGAACATGGATATCGACAGTTGCTCTGAAACAAAAGAATATTGCGGAGCTACATTTAGTATCGGCGAAGCTTGCTTCTTGGCAAAGGCTATTCGATAGAAATGTCACGCAACGTTGTGTCCGCTTTGTGCTGTGATCTCAACCGATCATTGCAACACATTAGTTAAATTTGTCAGCTGGTGTTTCAAATTGCAATGTCTTTCTTGGGCGTTCATTTAGCTGGCGAGCAATGCTGTTGAGATGGGTCTGTGAGTGCACTGATAAATCAGTTCCTTTTGGAAGATATTGCCTGAGCAACCGGTTGGTGTTTTCGTTAGAACCGCGCTGCCACGGACTTTGCGGATCGCAAAAGTACACATCAATATCAGTCGCCATTGTAAGCCGCTTGTGGTCAGCCAATTCCTTGCCTCGATCCCAGGTCAGGGACTTGTAGAGTTCACGCGGCAGTTTATGGGATTGTTTTATCAAGGCCGACACGACGCTTTGTGTGTCCTTGTTTGCTACCTTGACCAGCATGACATAGCGGGAATGACGTTCAACAAGAGTAGCTATATAACTGTTTCTTGATCCGCCAATAAGATCCCCTTCCCAATGGCCGGGAACAGCCCGATCTTCCACGCTGGCCGGTCTTTCCCTGATCGATACAGCATCTTTGATCCGGCCAAGACCGTCACGCTTCAGGCTGGCATGCTTGGAACGGCGTATCGTGCGTTTCGAGCGAAGATACTGCATCAGTTCCTTCTTCAGCACGCCGCGTGCCTGAACAAACAGGCTTCGATAGATTGTCTCATGTGACACCTGATTGTGCTCTTCGTTTGGATACCTTCGTTTCAACCAACCGGCAATCTGCTCCGGTGACCAATGGATTGTAAGCTTGTTTGATATAACACGTTGCAACAGTTTGTTCGTCGACAGCTTACAACGCTTTGGTCTCAGTGCCCGAACCCAAGCCTGGTTCTCAGCATCAACAGTACGATAGTTATCATAACCGCCATTCCGACTGATCTCACGACTGACGGTCGAGGCTGGTCGACAAAGCTCTTGTGCAATTGAGCGTATAGAATGCAAGGCCGCAATGCCTCGTGAAATCAATTCGCGTTCACCAAGTGTCAGCGCCAACCGTAACCGCTTTCGCTCTGGTGGGCGAATGCCACCCGTGCGAGAAAGCAACGGATAAATCGAAGATGAATCCCGGTCAAAACCACGACCGATAGAACTCATTGATTCACCGCGCTGCCAGCGATCCCATATCTCCGACCTTTGTTCACTCGTAAAATAGATCCGACGTCTGTAACTCACAACAACACTCCATCTTTTCATTAAAGATTAAAGTGTTGCGTCGACCTGTTGAGATCACCGCCACAAGCGGCCTCTATTTGGCTTCTGGAAAACCGTCTGCTTCCGACCCTAAACCAGACCTCAAATTTTCACCAGCGCTGCGGTCCTTCTTGAACCCTCGATCTCCCTTAATAAACGTCTCCAGCATATGCGGGATTAGATCGGCAAGAGCTTCCCTCCGCCCATATTCTTCCTCATATGCGGCAGCATAATCCGCAAGCAATGCCCTCAACTCAGCACTGGCATTGAAAGTGATCTTTGTTGTTTCCCGATCCGGCAATTTGCCAAGTTTAAGCGGTGCCATGGTCACTGCTCCTCCTTAATCATGGGTGGTAGGACAATATCCTTATGGACAATGACCCGGATCGGCCAGCCGGGTCGGACGGTGATGGTTGGCTCAATATCGAGCATGCGTTCGACAATATTCTGACCGGCATTATTGGTATTTTGTTGAGTGCTTTCCCGAATGGCTCTCACGAGATCACTCTCTTCGGCACCGAAACTCAATTCCGTGCCGACACCCAGCAAGGTGGAAAGTCCGATACCCTGGAGTAGCTCCCAGGTATGAAAGTCGACCTCATCGGTAACGCCGGCATAACCGGCCATATCCGTGCCTGGCAGATTATCAATCACGATGGAGCTACCATCGGGCCGGATAATCCGCTGCCAGACAATGAGGGCCCGATTCTGTCCAAAAGCGATACTGCTGTCATACCTGCCGATCAGCCGCGTA
>CAJQMX010000124.1 GCA_905479515.1 uncultured Parasphingopyxis sp. | reverse complement strand
GTCGACACTGTTTCAGGGTTACAATTCACCATGATTGACTCGACGCCGATATCAGCGAGCGCGAACGCCGCGTGACAACAGCAATAATCAAACTCGATGCCCTGGCCGATGCGGTTCGGTCCGCCGCCGAGAATGATGACTTTTTTCCGGTCCGACGGGTTCGATTCACAGGCGGGCGCACCGGCGAAAGACGGTTCGTAGGCGGAATACATGTAAGGCGTCTTGGCGGCGAACTCCGCGGCGCAGGTGTCGATGCGCTTGAAAACGGGATGGACCTTGCGTGCGCGCCGGTGTTCGCGAACTTCCTTTTCCGTTCCTTCGGCAAGTTCTGCGAGGCGCTTGTCGGAAAATCCCATGGCCTTAATGCGGCGCAAGGCTTCGGCGTCGTCGGGCAGGCCGTCGCGCGCGATCTGTTTTTCCGTTGCAATGATTTCCGCGATCTGTTCGAGGAACCACGGATCATATTGCGTGATGGAGCGGATTTGTTCCAATGGCAATTCATGGCGGAAAGCCTGCGCCGTCACGCGCAGCCGATCCGGCGTCGGCGCCGCGAGCGCCGCCCTGAACGCATTGGCGTCATCGCCTTCGCCAAGACCGGCAATCTCGATCGGGTCGAGTCCGCACAGACCTGTTTCGAGGGAACGCAGCGCCTTCTGCATAGACTCTGCGAATGACCGGCCGATGGCCATGGCTTCGCCAACCGATTTCATCGCCGTCGAGAGCGTCGCCTCAGCGCCCGGAAATTTCTCGAAGGCAAAGCGCGGAATTTTGGTGACGACGTAATCGATGGTTGGCTCAAACGCTGCGGGCGTCGCGCCGGTGATGTCATTATCCAGATCATCAAGCGTATAGCCGACAGCAAGCTTAGCAGCGACGCGCGCAATCGGAAAACCGGTCGCCTTGGATGCCAGCGCGGAGGAGCGCGACACGCGCGGGTTCATCTCGATCACAACGAGGCGGCCATTGTCGGGGTTCACCGCGAACTGAACATTAGAGCCGCCGGTCTCGACGCCGATCTCGCGCATCACCGCGATGGAGGCGTTGCGCATGATCTGGAATTCTTTGTCGGTGAGCGTCAGCGCCGGCGCCACCGTAATGGAATCGCCCGTATGAACGCCCATGGGATCGACGTTTTCGATGGAGCAGACGATGATGCAGTTGTCCGCCTTGTCGCGAACAACCTCCATCTCAAACTCTTTCCAGCCCAAGAGGCTTTCATCGATCAGGACCTGTCCCACCGGCGAGGCTTCGATGCCGGTGCGGACGTAATGTTCGAACTCCTCGCGATTATAGGCGACGCCGCCGCCTGTGCCGCCAAGCGTGAAGGCCGGGCGAATGATCGCCGGAAGGCCAATATCATCCAGATATTGCATGGCGTTGGCGACGCCTGACACGCGGTCATAGCCGATGATCTTGCCTGCATCGTTTTTGATCGCAGGGCAGGCGGCGATGACGGAGCGCGGATTTTCAAGCCCGATCTTTTCCATGGCGACACGGAATTTTTCGCGGTCTTCGGCTTTCTGGATGACGTCCGCGCGCGCGCCGATCATTTCCACATTGTATTTTTCGAGAACGCCCGCTTCTTCGAGGTCCAGCGCGCAGTTCAGCGCGGTCTGGCCGCCCATGGTCGGGAGGAGCGCGTCAGGGCGCTCCTTGGCGATGACCTTTTCCACAAATTCCGGCGTGATCGGTTCGATATAGGTTGCGTCGGCGAGTTCCGGATCGGTCATGATCGTCGCCGGGTTCGAATTGACGAGAATGACCCGGAAGCCTTCCTCTTTGAGCGCCTTTACCGCCTGCACCCCTGAATAGTCGAACTCACAAGCCTGGCCGATAACGATGGGCCCGGCGCCGATAATGAGGATGGAGGAAATGTCGGTCCGTTTCGGCATACGTTACTCGCGCGCAACCCCGCGCGAGGCGAGCAGAACCGGAGCGGCCGCTCGCGCACGGGAAATGGAATCAATTGTCGGTTAAAGCGGTGTCTTAGGGGATGATGGCGGGTAGGGGAAGGGCTGTAGCGCAAGAGTTTTGCAGGTCACATTGACGCTTGACATAATACCAAAAGGTTTCATATAAAGCGAAACCATAAGGTTTTATGTTGAGGCCTATAAAATGCTCGCCACTCCTCAGGACCAGCCCGTATTCCGTGCGCTTGCCGACCCGACGCGCCGAGCGATTATCGCCATGCTGTCCGAGGGCCCCCGGCCGATCGCCGACATTGCCGCTGAATTCGATATGACCCGGCCCGCCGTGGCGAAGCATCTCGCAATCCTGAAGGAAGGCGGCGTGATCTCCGTCGAGCCTCACGGCCGAGAACGTATCAATCGCCTGAACCCGCAAGCCCTCAAAACCGCCGCCGATTGGCTCAACACATTTGACCGTTTCTGGGATGACCGGCTGGCAGCCCTCAAAACTCTCGTGGAGACATCACAATGACAATGAAGATCGTCAAAACACTTTTTCTGAAAGCCCCGCGTGAACATGTGTGGAAATTCCTGACAGAGGCCGACCAGCTCGCATTGTGGTTCCATCGCGGCGCCGCGGACCTGAAAGAAGGCGGAGACTGGACCCTTGTCACCAACACCTATGGCAAGGAGGGCGAGAAAATGTGTTG
>CAJQMX010000123.1 GCA_905479515.1 uncultured Parasphingopyxis sp. | reverse complement strand
GCGGGGCGCTGCTCATCGGCGGCTGGCTCTGGCTCGCCTGGGCGGCTTTGCGCGCATAAGGGTTGGCCGCGCAACGAAGAACGGCCCCGGATCGCTCCGAGGCCGTCATTCATTCCACCATTGATCGCGGGTCAGCCTTTTACGGCAGCTGCAATCCGGTCGCCAAGGCTCTGGTCGACATTGCGCCAATATTCGAAGGCGCGTTCGAGTACCGGCTCCGACACGCCAGCCTTCAAATGCCCGGCGATATTGCTGACGAGCCGCTCGCGCTGTGGATCGTCCATCACATCGTTCACCAATATGCGGGCCTGAGACCAGTCATCATCATCTTCGCGCAGCGTATAGGCCTGGCGCACCATATCGCCATCGGCATACCACATACCCGCTTCGTCGGTCAGTGAGGGGTCGGCGGCGGGTCCGCCTTTGGAATTGGGCGCATAGACCGGATCGGAAACATTCTCAGTCCGCATAGCGCCGTCCTTGCTATAGCTGTGGACCGGCACTTTCGGCTTGTTCACCGGGATCTGCCGGTAATTGACGCCGAGACGGGCGCGGTGCGCATCCGAATAGGAGAAAACCCGCCCCAACAGCATTTTATCCGGGCTGAGGCCGATGCCGCGCACCAGATTGTTGGGCTCAAACGCCGCTTGTTCGATTTCGGTGTGAAAATCGGTGGGATTGCGGTTGAGGGTTAGCTTGCCGACCGGGATCAGGGGATAGTCCGCATGCGGCCATACCTTGGTCAGGTCGAACGGGTTCAGGCGATAGGTCTTCGCTTCCTCGAATGGCATGATCTGCATGGAGAGGGACCAACTCGGGAAATTGCCGTCCTTGATCGCAGTGTAAAGGTCGCGGCGATGATAGTCGCCGTCCGTACCGGCGATCCGGTCGGCCTCTTCCTGGGTCAGGAAGTCGTTGCCCTGATCTGTTTCGAAATGATATTTGACCCAGAACTTCTCGCCCTCGGCATTGACCCACATATAGGTGTGGCTGGAAAAGCCATCCATGTGGCGCCAGTTTTTGGGAATGCCGCGATCCCCCATCAGCCACGTGACCTGATGCGCGGATTCGGGCGATAGCGTCCAAAAATCCCACTGCATGTCATGATCACGCATATCGTTGTCAGCACGGCGTTTCTGCGAGCGGATAAACTGCTGGAACTTGATCGGATCGCGCAGGAAAAAGACCGGCGTGTTATTGCCGACCATGTCGTAATTGCCTTCGCTAGTGTAGAATTTCAGCGAGAAACCGCGCGGATCGCGCCAGGTGTCGGGGCTGCCGCGTTCACCGGCGACGGTTGAGAAACGGATCAGGGTGTCGGTTTTGGTGCCGGGCTGGAATACGGCCGCCTGGGTATATTGGCTGACATCCTCGGTAACCTCGAAATAGCCGAATGCACCGCCGCCCTTGGCATGGGGCTGGCGCTCGGGAATGCGCTCGCGATTGAAGTTCGCCATCTGCTCGATCAGATAGTGATCGTGCAGCACGATCGGGCCATCACGCCCGACGGTGAGCGAATGCTCATCGCTTGCCACCGGTATCCCGGCATCGGTCGTCGTAGGGGGGGCTTTCTTGTCGGTCATATTCACTCTCCTCAGGGTCAGGATGGTCAGCGGAATTTGCCGGAACGCGAGGATACTAGGCCATATATCATAATTGATCTAATGACTTAATACGCTCAATGAGATCGGCCCAATAACTCAATCAGCCCCTTTTGTTTCGAGAGTGCCATCAGAAAGTGATACTTCTCCGGCCCCAACCAAGCGATGCTCGCATTTCCAACCTGATTTGCCTAAACGAAGCCAACTTACCTGATTTTTAGGATGTGATTTTAGATGACTCGCAATACGGGCCTGGTCCCGGAAAGATTAACCCACCTTCAACGTCTCGAGGCCGAGGCCATTCATATCATGCGTGAAGTGGTTGCTGAAGCCGAGAATCCTGTGATGATGTATTCGGTAGGCAAGGATTCGGCGGTCATGCTGCATCTGGCGAAGATGGCTTTCTATCCGAGCCCGCCGCCGTTCCCGCTGCTGCATGTCGATACGACCTGGAAGTTCAAGGCGATGTACGAATTGCGCGAGCGCGCGGCCAAAGAGGCCGGGATGGAGCTGATCGTTTATCAGAATCCCGAAGCCATCGAGCGCGGCATCAACCCCTTTGACCATGGTTCCCTCCACACCGATTTATGGAAGACCGAGGGCCTCAAACAGGCGCTGACGGCGCATGGCTTTGACGCTGCCTTTGGCGGCGCGCGGCGGGATGAGGAAAAGGCCCGGGCCAAGGAGCGCGTCTTTTCGTTCCGCACGGCCAATCATGGCTGGGACCCGAAGAACCAGCGACCCGAACTTTGGTCGCTCTATAATGCACGCAAAAATGGCGGCGAAAGCATTCGTGTGTTTCCGATTTCCAACTGGACCGAGCTGGATATCTGGCAATATATTCACCTCAACGATATCGAGATCGTGCCGCTCTATTTCTCGGCCCCGCGCCCCACGGTTAAGCGTGACGGCATGATCCTGATGGTCGATGATGAGCGCTTCCGCTTCGAAGAGGGTGAAGAGCCGGTCGAACGCTCGATCCGTTTCCGCACCTTGGGCTGCTATCCGTTGACCGGTGCGGTGGAGAGCGAGGCGGCGACGCTGCCTGAGATCATTCAGGAAATGTTGCTCACTACCACATCAGAGCGAGAGGGGCGGGCGATCGATCACGATCAGGCTGCCTCGATGGAAAAGAAGAAGCGGGAGGGGTACTTCTAATGGCCGATAGCGAAGTCATTTACGAAACCGATGCCCTGATCGCAGAGGATATCGACGCCTATCTGGAGCAGCATCAGCACAAATCCCTGCTGCGCTTCATCACCTGTGGCTCTGTCGATGACGGCAAGTCGACGCTGATCGGGCGGTTGCTCTACGATTCCAAGATGATCTTCGAAGATCAGCTCGCCTCGCTGGAAGCCGATAGCAAACAGGTCGGCACCCAGGGGCAGGATATCGATTTTGCGCTGTTGGTGGATGGGCTTGCCGCTGAACGCGAGCAGGGCATCACCATCGATGTCGCCTATCGCTTTTTCGCGACTGAGAAGCGCAAGTTTATCGTCGCTGATACGCCGGGCCATGAACAATATACGCGCAACATGGTGACAGGCGCGTCGACCGCTGATCTGGCCGTGATCCTGATCGATGCGCGCAAGGGCATCCTCACCCAGACCCGCCGCCACAGTTATCTGTGCCATTTGCTGGGTATCCGCAATATCGTACTGGCGGTGAACAAGATGGATCTGGTCGATTACGATCAGGCCGCATTTGACGACATCCTTTCCGATTATCGCGATTTTGCATCCGAGATCGGCATTGAGGATTTCGTCGCCATCCCGGTTTCGGGTCTCAAGGGCGATAATATCATCACCAAGAGCGAGGACACGCCGTGGTACGAAGGCCCGACCTTGCTCGGGCACCTCGAAGCGGTTGGACTCGACTATGACCGCCGCCGCAATCAGCCATTTCGCATGGCCGTCCAATGGGTCAATCGTCCCAATCTCGATTTTCGCGGCTTTTCCGGTCTGATCGCCAGCGGGCGGATCGCACCCGGTGATGCGATCCGCGTCCTGCCCTCGGGCAAGACCTCTGTCGTCGACCGCATTGTGACGCTCAATGGCGATCTTGATCATGCGATTGCTGGCCAGTCGGTCACGATCACCCTGGCCGACGAGATTGATTGTTCGCGCGGTGATGTGATTGCGACGGCTGATGCGCCGCCTGAAGTCGCCGACCAGTTCGAGGCGACGATTGTCTGGATGGCGGACGAACCGATGCTGCCGGGTCGGCCCTATGCGATGAAGATCGGCACCAACAATTTACGCGCGACGATCACCGACGAGAAATATCAGGTGAATGTCAACACGATGGAAAAGACGCCCGGTAAAGAGCTGGGATTAAACGGTATTGCGGTCTGTAACATTTCGACCGACAAGCCGGTACCATTCACATCCTATGACGATAATCCCGATCTTGGCGGCTTCATCCTGATCGACCGGATCACCAACGCCACTGTTGCAGCGGGTATGATTCACTTCGCGCTGCGCCGCTCGCAGAACATCCATTGGCAGGCCGTGGATATCACCCGCGAAGCCCATGCCGAACAGAAGAACCAGAAGGCGAAACTGCTCTGGTTCACCGGCCTTTCGGGGTCGGGCAAATCGACCATCGCTAATCTGGTCGAGAAAAAGCTGCACGTGATGGGCAAGCATAGCTTCCTGCTGGACGGCGATAATGTCCGCCATGGTCTCAACCGGGATCTTGGTTTTACTGATGCCGACCGGGTGGAAAATATCCGCCGCGTGGGTGAGGTCGCCAAGCTGATGACTGATGCCGGGCTGATCGTGCTCACGGCGTTTATTTCGCCATTCCGCGCCGAACGGCAGATGGTCCGCCAGATGCTGCCCGAAAGTGAGTTTGTCGAAGTGTTCGTCGATACGCCGCTCGCAGTCGCTGAACAGCGCGATGTGAAGGGTCTCTATAAAAAGGCACGCGCTGGTGAGCTCAAAAACTTCACAGGTATCGACAGTCCCTATGAACAGCCTGAAGCTGCTGAGATCACCGTCAACACGGTGGAAATGAGCGCAGAAGAGGCGGCGGAATATATCGTCGAGCAATTGTTCGACGGGGGCTAACTGATTCCCCAAATCCGTTTGTCCTGAGCCTGTCGAAGGGCTGTCCTTCTTTTCGGCCTGGGAATAGAAAAGGGCAGGGCTTCGACAGGCTCAGGACAAACGGAGATAGTGGAAATGGTTCAAATG
>CAJQMX010000122.1 GCA_905479515.1 uncultured Parasphingopyxis sp. | reverse complement strand
TTGGCACCACCAAAGAACAGCTGGGAGCGCTGGTGGTCAATACCAGGGCAAATGCGGTGAAGAATCCGCGCGCCGTATACCGCGCGCCGATGACGATGGACGATTACATGGGCGCGCGGATAATTTGCGATCCGCTTGGTCTTTACGATTGCGATGCGCTGCTTGATGCGTCCACCGTTATCATTATCTCGCGGCTCGATGCGGCGCGCGACCTACGCCAGGCCCCTCTCGTGATCGAGGCCTTTTCGGGCCGGATGGGCGGACGTTACAGCTGGGATCAGTTCGAGCCGAAATGGGGCATGATGGCGCTGGAAAACGGCCCTCAACTTTGGGAGCGTACGGATTTCAAGCCCGATGATGTAAAGGTCGCCAACCTCTATGACGGATTCAGCATCCAGGCGATGATCTGGCTGGAAGCATTGGGCTTCTGTCAGCATGGCGAGAGCGGTCCCTTTGTCGAGGGCGGGCACCGTATCGCACTGGGTGGCGATCTGCCGCTGAATACAGGTGGGGGACAACTTTCTGGCGGGCGGATGCACGGATTCGGTCTTCTCTGGGAGACATGCATCCAGATGTGGGGAGAGGGAGGCGAGCGTCAGGTTCCGGGCGATGTCGACGTTGGTGTAGCTGCCGCAGGGGGCGGGCCGCTGGCCGGTTCGATCCTGCTGCGCCGGGATTGACCCGTCAGGCGCGTGATCACTGTCTCGGGACTGGCACGTCCATTTGAATTTCGGCGCACTTAGGACGCCTCGCCTAACTTGGATGAACTTTGCCAGAAAACGCCAGAATTCCTCGATTTATTGGCATGCCTTCGACACTAGCAGTTGGATTGACGCTTCGTCAGTTCCGTCTAGTTTGACCGTGAGGAAAGGGTGGGCGCGAGTGAGCGATTTTGAACGCATCAGTTACGAAAAAAGCGGCCGGCTCGCGATTGTGACGATCTGCCGCGAGGAAGCTAGAAACGCGCTCGACGACCAAGCCAATATTGAGCTTGGCCGTGCGTTTGATCGATTCGCAGCGGATGACGATGCTTGGGTCGCGATCATTACAGGCAAAGGTGACAAGGCTTTCTGCGCCGGTAACGACATGAAAGCGCGAGCGCGAGGCGAGCAGCTCAATAAAGACAAATGGTCGGGCGGTTTCGGTGGTCTTACGTCGCGGCATGATCTGTTCAAGCCGGTTATTTGCGCCGTCAACGGCAGTGCGATTGGCGGCGGGTTCGAGATCGCGCTGGCCTGCGATATTGTGATCGCTGCAGACCATGCGCAATTTGGCGCGAGCGAAGTAAAACATGGACAGCTGGCAGGAGCAGGAGGAGCGCAACGCCTTCCTCGTGGGCTGACGTGGCAGCGGGCGATGGCTATGTTGTTGACCGGGCGGAACATTGATGCGGCAACCGCCGCCGATTGGGGTCTCGTCAACCAAATCGTGCCAGGCGCGCGATTGATGGATACGGCATTGAGTTGGGCGGAAGAGATTGCCGCGAACTCCCCACTTGCGGTGCGCGCCACCAAGGAAACAGCCCTGTGCGGCCTCGATTTACCGCTCGACCAGGCGATCGACACCTCGTTTCCGGGACGGGATGTTCTTCGCGCTTCGGGGGACTTCAGGGAGGGGCCGCGTGCTTTCGCGGAGAAACGAGAGCCGCAATGGATGGGAAATTGAACATGCAGTTGGATCTACAACCGGGTCGGCAAGCGGAGATATCGGGTGCGGCTTGAGGGAAAGATTGCCCTTGTCACTGGCGCTTCCCGGGGGCTGGGGTTTGCGATTGCCGAGCGCTTTGCGGCGGAAGGCGCACAGGTGGCGATGCTCGCACGTGGGCAAGAAGACCTGGAACGGGCTGCCAAATCAATCGGTGAGCGCGCCTCGGCTTATGTTTGCGACATTGCCGATCCGGCCGCGCTGCACGCCGTTTTCGGAGCAATATATGAACGCCATGGCGGGTTGGATATCCTGATTAACAACGCCGCGCTCGCAACGCCTAACCCGATCGCTGAAACGCGGGATAGCGATGCTCAAAAAGAGGTTGCCGTGAACATTCTTGGCCCGCTTTATTGTTGCCGCGAGGCGATCCCGCTTATGCGCGCTCGCGGCAGGGGTGACATCGTCAATATTAGCTCTGAATCGATTCATAATCCTTACCCGCATCTCGGCCTTTATGCCGCGACGAAAGCGGCTCTTGAGACGCTATCGGTCGGGCTGCGGGCAGAACTCGCCAAAGACCGAATTCGCGTGACGGTCTACCGTTCAGGTAACGTGCGCGGTACGTTTAGCCGAAGCTGGTCCGACGAAGCCCGTGCCCGTGCCCGCGCAGCAGCGCATGAGGCTGGATTTTATGCCAAGTCAGGGACGCAGATCGAGCCGGAGATTCCGGCCGCGAGCATTCTTGATATCGTTACCCTCTCGCCCGATGCGCAAATCGACTTGGTCGAGCTGCGCGGGGCACCCGCCTGAAAATTATATGATCGAGGAATTCTCATGACACTATTCTTGCAAACCAGACTTTTCATAGGCGGTGAGTTCGCAGACGGCAGCGCGGGCACTGAAAGCGTTGTCAATCCCGCGACCGAGGACGTGCTCGGCGAGGCACCGGTTGGATCGATGGATGATGCCGAAGCGGCGGTGAGTGCGGCCCATGAAGCATTCCATAAGGGGCCTTGGCCGCGCTTGAGCCGGCAGGAGCGCGTCGGTCTGATGCAAAAATTCTATGCAGCCTTGGAAGACCGGAAGGAGCAGATAGTCGCACTTCTGATTGCCGAAGCGGGCGCCACGGTTGCAATGGCGAATGCTGCGCAATGGGCAACTGGCATGAAGCATTTTCGGTACTGTCTGGAACGCGCTGGGGAAGACTTTACCAAAATGAGCCGACCCGAAGTGACCGGAAAAACACTCGGTACCAGCGTCGTGCGCTATGATCCCGTCGGTGTCGTCAGCGTGATCACGCCCTATAATTACCCCTTCATGCTCAATCTCGTAAAGTTGGTTCCAGCATTGCTGATGGGCAATACGGTGATCCTGAAACCTTCGCCATATACACCTTTTGCCGCAACATTGTTCGGCGATATCGCGCATGCTGCCGGGCTTCCAAAAGGGGTTTTGAATGTCATGACCGGTGGTCATGATGTCAGCCAGTTCCTGACCAGTGACAAACGTATCCGTATGGTAACGTTTACGGGCTCCGACACGGTCGGGTCCGCCATCATGGCGCAGGCTGCACCCACTCTGAAACGTCTTGTGATGGAACTGGGGGGCAAGTCTGCGATGATCGTGCGCCCAGACGCCGATATGGACTTTGCGGTCAATGCCGGACTGCGCGGTTTCACCTCGCATGCCGGGCAGGGATGTGCGCTAAACACACGTCATCTTGTGCACAATTCTGTCCGCGGCGAATATGTGGCGCGGCTGAAAGAGGCGGTAAGTAAGGTCGTGATCGGTTCTCCCGCCGAACCGTCTACGCAGATGGGCCCCTTGATCCGCGAGGTCGCTGTCGAGCGAGCCGAGAAATACACGCAGCTTGGCATCGATTCAGGCGCTCAGTTGATGGCTGGCGGCAACAGGCCCAGCCATCTCGACAAGGGCTATTATTTTGAACCGACATTCTTCGATAATGTCGATAATGCATCTGCGATCGCACAGGAGGAGATATTCGGGCCAATCGCATGTGTGATCGGCTATGATACTGACGAGGAAGCCATACGCATCGCCAATGACAGCGAGTTTGCGCTTGCTTGCTATATCATGTCGGCGGACGTCGGCGCTGCCTATGAGATTGCGCAGCAGATCAATACCGGGCGGTGCGCGATTAACGGCGGGGCAGGCACGCAATTGTCAGATGAACCATTTGGCGGAAACTTGCGCTCGGGTTTTGGCCGAGAAAATGGGGTCGAAGGTCTACTCGAATTCACCAACGCAAACGCCATTTCGTTCCATGCGGCATGAGCGCAGTTCCCGCGGTTAGCGCAACAGTGAGGATTGAGGACGACGCGCTCGTCGCCGATCCCGGTCCGCTACGTGGGTGGTTCGATGAACAGCTTGGCGGCGCATCGAAGCCGATCTCGATTGAGCGAATTTTTGGCGGGGCGAGCAATAGCCTGCTGCGTGTGACTCGAGGTGACCAGCAATTTGCGCTGCGCCGTCCGCCAGAGAATGCCAATGATAAAACCGCCCATAATATTGAGCGGGAACTGCAACTGGCACACGCGCTTAAACAGACTGATCTACCGCATGCCCGGCTGTTGGAAGGCACCATAGATTCGGTCTGGATTGGTGGGCCGTTTATGGTCATGGAATGGATTGATGGCTTCACGCCGCGCGACCCCATGCCCGGACTATTCGCCAGTAACCCAGACAATCGCCGTATGCTGGGCGATGCAGTGATCGATGCACTGGCCAGTGTCGCGCGGGTGGATTGGCAGGCGGTCGGTCTGGAAGGATTCGGGAAGCCCGCCGGATTTCTGGATCGGCAGGTTGATCGTTGGATGACCCAATTTGCCCGCAACCATACCCGTTCCCTGCCGCAACTTGATGCGATCGGACCATGGCTGCGGGCCAACAAACCTCGAGAGTCTCATGCAAGGTTGATGCATGGCGATTACAGCTTCGCCAATGTGTTGATCGCCTCGGACCAGCCCCCTCGCGTTGCTGCGGTGATCGACTGGGAACTGGCCACTATAGGCGATCCGCTGGTCGATCTGGGGCATTTGCTTTCAAGCTGGGAGGATGCCGAAAGCGGCCCGACATGGGCCTACTATATCGATTGGCGAAATGGTTTTCGCAGCCGCGTCGAAGCTGCCGATCGTTATTCCGAATTGAGCGGTCTCCCGGTGGATGAGCTGCCCTTCTACATGGTGCTGGCGCTTTTTCGGCTCGGGGTAATCCTAGAGGGCAGCTACGCGCGTTATGTGCTTGGGAAATCGGACAATCCGCGGCATGCCGCTTTCGAGCATCGGGTGCCCGACATTCTCGATCAGGCAGTACGTCTGATCGACCGAGCGTAACATGAGGAATTGAACGATGTGGGACTTCTCAACCGAACCAGAATTCCAAAAGAAGTTGGACTGGATGAAACGGTTTGTGGCTGAGGAGGTTGAGCCGCTCGATCTCGTTTTCAACCGGCCGGGCCATAATTTCGACGTAACCGACAAGCGCGCGATGGCCGCGATCAAGCCGCTGCAAAAGGAGGTCCGGCGCGAGGGGTTATGGGCATGTCACCTAGCCCCTGAACTCGGTGGCCAGGGGTTTGGACAGGTCAAGCTGGCGCTGATGAATGAAATTCTTGGAGCAACAAAGTGGGGGCCGCGCGTGTTCGGTTGCCAGGCGCCCGATAGCGGCAATGCGGAAATCCTCGCCAAGTTCGGTACGCATGAGCAGAAGCAGCAATATCTCGAGCCGTTGCTCGCCGGCGAAATCGTCTCCTGCTATTCGATGACAGAACCGCAAGGCGGCTCCGACCCGCGCGTGTTTGAAACGCATGCCGTGAAGGATGGGGATGAGTGGGTCATCAACGGTTTCAAATGGTATAGCTCGCAGGCGCGCTGGGCCTCTTTCGTCATTGTGATGGTCGTGACCGATCCGGACGCAGCTGCCTGTGATCGTTTCTCAATGTTCCTGATCCCGCAGGGCACGCCGGGCTTCACTATTATCCGGAATTCAGGGCTGATGGGCGAGGATGAGGAGGAGGGCGCGCACGCCTATATCCATTATGACAATGTTCGGGTGCCAGCAGATGCGATGCTGGGCGATGAAGGCAAGGCCTTTGAGGTTGCACAAGTGCGATTGGGTGGCGGACGTATTCACCATGCCATGCGCACTTTGGGCGCTGCGACTAAGGCATATGAGATGATGAAGGAGCGTGCGGTCAGCCGCTATACGCAAGGCAGCGAACTGTCACGCAAGCAGAGCACGTTGCAATATATCGCCAATTCCTATGTCGAACTGTTGCAATTTCGTCTGCTCGTTCTGCATGCTGCCTGGACCATTGACCAAGGCAATAGCGAAAGCGGTAAGATCGGCATCGCCGCGGCCAAGATCATGAGTCCGAAAATTCTGCGCGACATTATCGGCCGCGCGATCCAGTTGCACGGTTCGCTCGGTGTCTCCAACGAATTGCCGCTCGGACCCTATTGGATCAAGGCCGCAGCGCAAGGACTGGTCGATGGGCCTACCGAAATCCACGAAATCTCGTTAGCGAAGAGGCTGTTGAAGGGCGTAAAACCTGCGCCTGGCATATTCCCGACTGAGCATATCCCTACCCGTAAGAAAGCAGCGTTAGATAAGCTTTCGCCTCATTTGCAGACGCAGGAAGAAGATCAATTGTGAGCGCCCCGACCAACATGGGCAACAATGGCTATGACGATCTGCATCCTGACGCATTGCCCACTCCCGCCGAACTGTTCGACATGAGCGGTAAGGTCGTCCTGATTACAGGCGGTAGCCGCGGCATGGGTCGAGCGATGAGCCTCGCCTTTGCCAGGGCAGGTGCGGATGTGATCGTGGCGAGTCGTAACCTTGAATCATGTGAGGAAGTGGCCGAAATGGTTCGCGCCGAGGGCCGCTGCGCGTTGGCAATTGCTTGCCATGTCGGCAAATGGGCGGATATCGAACATTTGGTTGAGATCGCTTATGGCGAATTCGAAAAGATTGATGTGCTCGTTAACAATGCAGGCATGTCACCGGCGTCCCCCACCTCCGCTACCGTAAGCGAATCTTTATTCGACAAGATCGTCGACGTTAATTTTAAAGGACCCTTCCGACTCACCGCGCTGGTCGCCGCGCGGATGGCTAAAGATGGTGGCGGTTCGATTATCAACGTCTCCAGCCTCTCTGCGGCCCGACCGCAACCGAGTGTGAGCGTTTATGCGGGAGCGAAAGCAGCGCTCAACGCGGCGAGCAAAGGCATTGCCATGGAATATGGTGCTCGCGGCGTTCGAGTGAATGTCATTTCGCCAGGTGCCTTCGCCACCGATATCGCCAAACACTGGTCAGATCCCGAAAAGGTGCGGATGCGGGCGGCGATGGAGCGGGTGGCTGATCCGCGCGAGATCGTGACAGCCGCGCTTTACTTCGCCAGCGACTTTTCGGGCTACACTACTGGCGCCAATATACGCGTCGATGGAGGGAGACTGTGATCGCAGGAAGATGCCGATTGTGGTCGGACACCAGATGATCGCCGCAGGAGCGTATTGGTGCACATCCCAAACGTGAAATAGGGCAATCGGTATGTCTGGGAGTAACCAAAATGAGCGCTATGCAACGAACTGTCTGGCAAGATCGCTTCAAAAACAAGCGTGCGCTGGTTACCGGCGGAAGTCGCGGAATTGGCGCCGCTATTGCCAAACGACTGGGTGCGGAGGGGGCGCTGGTAGCGATCACTTATCGTACGCGCAGCCATGAAGCTCAGGAGGTTGCAACGGACATTGTCGACAATGGCGGGCAGGCCCTGATCATCCAGGCTGACTTTGAAAAAACTTCCGAAATCGAAGCGCTATGGGCAGCTTGGGACGAAGCCAGTGAAAAGCTGGTCGGTGACAACCGGCTTGATGTTCTGGTGAACAATGCGGGGATCACTTCTGCAGCGCCGCTGACCGAGATTTTCGAGCATGCCTATGACCGGATCATGGCGATCAATGCAAAAGGACCGCTATTCGTGACCGCCGAAGGGGCAAAACGCATGACCGGCCATGGCCGGATCATCACCATTGGCTCCGGTGCTGCCAATCAGCCCGGAGCGCTAAACGGTGCTTATGGCATGTCAAAGGCAGCACTTCTGGCAATGACGCGGTCCCTTGCCGTCGAGCTAGGGCAACATGGCATCACAGCCAATATCGTATCACCGGGATACACTCGCACTGACAACACATCACATATGCTTTCGGTCCCAGAATTCGCTGAAAAAGTCGCGAGCCTGACTGCGATGAAACGCCTTGGCCAACCGGAGGATGTTGCGGCGCTGGTCTGTTTCCTGGCCTCGGAAGAGGCCGGGTGGGTTACCGGCCAGTGGATCGAGGCGAGCGGCGGTTACAAGATGGTGCCCCCGATCTGATCGTGACCGCATATTGAGCGATCTATTCTCCGATGAAATTGGCCGGCCGCTTTTCGAGCACTGCGCGCGCGCCTTCCTTATGATCGGCGGTATGATGCATCAGACCCTGCGTCGATGCTGCCATCTCTAACGCTGTATCATAGCTGGTTGACTGGCCTTGCCGCAGCAGCATTTTTGTCGCGCGCAGCTGATAAGGCGGCTGGGCGGCAATCTGCGCAGCAAGTTCTTGCGCTTCAGCCATCAGCTTTTCGGGTTCCACAACACGCGAAACCAGACCCCAGTCAGCTGCCTGATCAGCCTTGATCACATTTCCAGTATAAAACAGCTCGGCAGCACGGCTCATCCCGATCACCCGCGGCAGTATCCACGTCCCGCCATCTCCTGGAATAATTCCGACCTTAAGGAATGTTACACCGAATACCGCTTTTTTTGAGGCAATGCGGATATCGGCGAGACAAGCTAGATCGCAGCCAAGGCCGATGGCTGGGCCATTGACGGCAGCGATCAATGGTACATCCAGAGCATATAAGGCCCGCAGGGCCAGATGGATATTCCCGCGATAGCCCTCGCGCACCATGGCCGGGTTGCCTGCGAAATTGCCTTCGCCTTTCAACATTGCTTTGAGATTTCCGCCAGCGGAAAAGGCTTTGCCTTCACCCGTCAATATAGCTGCGCGGATTGTCTTGTCGGCATTGATCTCGGTACAGGCTGCAGCGACTTCCTCACCGTCTCCAGCTTCGCCCAGTGCATTCATCGCGTCGGGACGATTAAGTGTTAGGACAGCAACTGGTCCTTCGCGGTCAATTTTTAATACGTTGGACATGATTTTCTCCTTCGGGGAATGCTTAGGTTGAGGCTTGTCGGCGCAGCAACTCTCCGGCGCCGGATGGCAAGAACGCAATGACGATGCCGCCCATCAGCGCGATTGCCACAATCACGGGATAGACGATCCAGTATGATGAAGGGTCTGCCGCTCCCCCTGCCGCGGCCAGAAGCCCGCCACCGACCGAATAGCCAAACCCGAGGCTGAGTTGTTGGGCGACCGAAAACAAGACAGAGGCATGGCCGATCTCTGCACCTTTCGTGACATCGGCATAAGACAGCGCATTGCCCGACATGAAGAATGTCGCGCGCATGAGAGAATATCCGGCCATGAAGGCGGCCATCAGCCAAATCGGCGTGGTCGACTCGAACAACACGGGCAGCATGGCGCAACAGGCAATGAGCAGCGCAACCACTGCCATCACAGGCCGAAAGCCAAAGCGACGCAGTAGAGGCGGTGTGCTGAAGCGCGAGATAATCGAGCCGATCGCACCTGCCGCCGGAATTTGCGCCGCAACAAGCGGCGAGAACCCAAGCCCGATTTGCAATTGTAGTGGCAAGACAAAGACGAGCGCACCCATCGAGACACGCTGAAGCCAGGTCGCGGCAAGGCTCAGGCGCAAAGTGGCGTGGCGCAGAACTTTAATGTCGACAATGGGCGAAGCAGAACCAAGTGCATGGCAAATGTACAGGCCGCCGAGGCTGAGTGTAGCGACAACGGCACCGATGCGGATTTGCCATGGTCTATCCGCCAGCGCGCCAGTTTCAACCAGTCCCATGGTGCACAGGATAGCAGCCGCACAAAGAAGAAAACCGATACTATCGAAAGCGCGGGGCGGCTCACTATCAACTACCGGGATGAATCGCAGGATAGCGAGAATGGCCAATATGCCGACTGGTACGTTGATGAAGAAGATCCACCGCCAATTGGCAAATTCAATTAGGAAACCTGCCAGGGGCGGGCCAAGCAACGGACCAAGGATCGCCGGGATGGTGAACCAGGCCATCGCTTTTACCAACGACTCACGTTCTACCGCTCCAACCATTATCGCGCGCCCGACCGGGATCATCATCGCGCCGCCGACACCTTGCAGAACCCGGGCGCAGACAAGCGCTGGAAGGTTGCCTGCTATGCCGCAGCATACCGAGCCGATGACGAAGACCATGATCGCGGACAGAAATACGCGCCGCGCTCCAAGACGTGCCGCCATCCAGCTTGAAATGGGCACCAGCGTAGCAACGGTCACCACATAGGCTGTCAACGTCAAACGCATATCCGTGGGCGATACGCCAAGGTCGCGCGCCACCGTGGGGATTGCGAGCGCCAAAGCCGAGGAGTCCATCAGCTCCATAAAAAGAGCGATGGCGAGGACGATTGGTACTAAGCGGTTGCGATCAAACAAGCCGCCGCGTTGGGCAGGCGACTTCGATGTGCCCGTCTCTCCCGGCATTTCTGTTCAGAGTCCGAGTAACTTTTTCAGCTCAGGGCGGCTGACTTTCATCGAGATTGTGCGAGGAAGTTCATCGATTACACGGTATTCAACCGGCACCATATAGGCAGGAAGCTCAGTCTTGAGAAACGCATCCAATTGCTCTTTTCCTGGCAGGCTCTTCCCTGCGGCGAGCTCGATCGCAGCGATTGGAACCTCGCCCAGGCGTTCGTCCTTCATGCCCACAACTGCGGCATCGGCCACGCTGGGATGCTTGCGTAGCAGTTGCATCACTTCCTCGGGCAACACTTTGAAGCCGCCGCGATTAATCGCGTCGTCGGCCCGGCCTTCGAGGAAGATGAAGCCATCGCTATCAATACGGGCCAAGTCATTGGTGCGGATCCAGTCCGGACCATAGCGGTCTGACTTCACCTCCACGATCCCGCTTTCTCCAACTGCGAGCGGCGCAAATCTCTCTTCATCGACAACGCGGATATCCACATCTCGCTTTGCACGTCCGACGCTGCCGCGTTTGGCTTTGGAAAACTGTTGGTGATCTTTGAGCGTCCAACCTGCTAGTCCGCCGATGAACTCGGCTGCCCCATAATCCACGAGAATTGCGCAATTGAATCGCTGTTCAAATTCATCCTGAACATCGGGTTCAAGCGGCGCGGTGCCCGAACGGATGGCGATCAAACTGCCCAGTTTCTGCGGTTCGACATCCGCATCCAGCACCATGCGGATCATCGCGGGGACGAGGCTCGCAGCCTTGGGTTTATACTTTGCAACCGCTTCAACCCATTCGGGAACGTTGAACTTCTCGAACAGCACAATCGGGCGTGCTTGGTAGAGCGTGAACAGCAAGCCGAACAAGCCGCCCGCATGGCTGAACGGTTTGAACAGCAGTGCTGGCGAATTCTTGAGTGTCAGCTCGTTGGGATTGTCGGTCTGCTTCTTTTGATCCCCAGCGCCGAGGGAGGGCATCAGGATTTCCTGCATGACTGGGATGCGCTTGGGCGCGCCGGTGGTTCCACTGGTCAGTCGTTCGAGTACATAGCCGGGCATGTGTGCGCGGTGCGGACCGGCGCCTGGCTTTTCGAGCCCAGGGATAACGCGCACGGAAAAAGGGTGTTGGCTCACCTCAATGCCGAGACTGCCTGCTTCGCGCGCGGCTTCAACCACGCCGTCTCCGGCCCAATCTTCGGGGTCGCCGATCACGGCCGTGAGCATTTGAGCTTCGATATCATCACGAAAATTGGCTACCGAATATGCGGGTCGGAGCGGGACGACCATACGACCGGCACGGACCAGAGCGATAAAGGATGCTATTGCCGACGGGCGATTCCGCGCGGCCCAGCCAACGGGCGCGTCGCGTTCAATTCCGGCGTCTTGCAAAAGCCGTTCGATTTGGTCCGCCGCTGCGCGCAGATCTGCCCATGTTATGCTCGTGCCGTGAAACTCGACAGCAGTTGATGCCGGATCCAGTTTCAATACGGTATCGAGCCTTTGGGCCAGCGTTTCGGGATGCATGATGGTCATGCCGCTTATCCTGAAACAAGCATTATTGGGTGTCCAATTGCGAAGTTCCGTGATCGGGGTTTCTCAGCCCTAGATCGCGATCCTTCACCGGGCCTCCGTCGCAGAGCGATCGCCGAATCCCCGGAGCAAAGCCTGGATGATGGCGACCAGCTCCAAGGGCTGATCCAGCATTACGTGGTGATGGGCATCAGCTATTTCGATGAACGGCGTGCCGGTTGGAGCGGCTTCCTGTTTGGCACGCCAAATCTCCGTGGAGACACTTTTGGTCAAGGTTCCGCGAACAAAGGCTAGCGGACATTTTGAATGGGGGATAAGCGGTATAAGATTGCCGTCGAGATGCATTTTTCGGCGAAAGTCGGGGTCCTGACGAAATCGCCAGCCGCCTTCGACTTTGCCGACAGATTCCCGGGCCAGCATGTCGAGGATAAACGCGTTGCGGGCGGGCTGTTCAGGCAGAAGTCGAAACCGCGCTATGGCTTCTTCCTGCGTCTCATGCAGATGAAACGGTGCCGTCGGCGGTGCATGTTTTCCCCAAGGAGATTTCAATCGCAGGCGACTGTCAACCAAGATACCGCCGCCGAATTTTTCGCCTTGCTCAACCAGCAAGTGCAAACCAAAAAAACCGCCCAGCGAATGCGCCGCAATGCATGGCCGTTCTTGCGCTTCAAAAAGCCCCGATGCTTGTGCCACGGCAAGCGCTTCTTGGATGCATGTGGAAATCGAATATTCTTCGCGCCAATCTGATGATCCCATGCCGGACCAATTGAATGTCGCGACACGGTAGTCGCGGGCCAGGATCGGAGCGATCGGTCGCCACCAGCCAATGTGCGCGCCATTTCCTATCAGCAACATCAAACCGGGCCGGCCGCGTTCACCCCATGCTGCCCAGTCAATGCTTGCGCCATCAACGTCAAGCGCGCCAATCTCAGGTTCTTGGTGTATCGCATTTTGATACCAATCAGGCGGATCGCCGGTATTTGACCCATTTCTCATAGCTGAGGGAGGTCGGAAATATCGAAAAACCCGGGCAAGGGGTGCGTCGTGACTTCACTTCCGGCGGGTAGCTTGCGATCGAGCAGCGTGGTCTGCACCCGGCGCGTGAACCGCCAACCTTTGGCGAGGCGCCGGGCTTCGTCCTGATAGACGCCGATCATCGTTTGAAAGTCTTCACTGCCAGTGGGTTTCTTTATTTCGGAAAACCACCAGCGCGCTGTTGCTTGGTCGCCGTCAACATGGACGACACCACTATGTATCATCTGGCACAAAAATTCCCGATCGCGCTGAAGGCGACGATAGCGTTTGAGAATTTTTTCATGCCCACACACAGGTTCGCCATATCCGGGTTTCTCGATCACGCCGTCGGGCGCCAGGACCGCCGCCATGCCTTCGGCATCGCGCCTGTTGACCGCATCCGCATAAGCGTGGGCAAGGGCACGGATGGCCATCTCGTCTGTGCAATCGTTTGGCATGACTGTCACCTTGTGTTTCGTTTGCCGATCAAGCGCTTCCCACCGCGGGACCAATAGGCACCGCCGTCGACAGGGATGTTGGTTCCAGTGATGAAGCGCCCCTCGTCGGACAGTAAAAACGCAACCGCATCGCCAATGTCTGAAGGCTGCCCGAAGCGGCCAAGTGCCGTGCCGGTTACTTCCATTGCGGTTATTTCCTCAGCGGTCTTTCCGGAGACAGAGCGGGCGAAGGTTGGAGACCAGGTACTGCCTGGGGTAACCGTGTTCACGCGGATATTGTGCTGTCCGACTTCCATGGAAGCAATCGCTCCCAAATGGAACAGCGCCGCCTTGGACGCGCCATAACCGCTGGTATTCTCTGTTGCGCGAAGACCGGAGACTGAACCGATATTGACAATCGCTCCGCTGCCGCACTCGATCATGAATGGCAACGCCGCTTTCATCGTTAGAAACGGCGCTTCGACATTCATGATAAAATTGCGCCTGAAATCCTCAAGCGAAGTATCAAGAATATTGCTTCCCGAAAAGCGCCCGGCATTGTTCACCAGTCCATCAATCCGGCCATGCCGCTTGCCCACTTCTGCTATCGTTTCCGCAATCGCATCCGGACTGCTGACGTCGAGCACAACAGTCTCGGCAGAACCGCCATCGTCCACTATGCTGCGCATCACAGTGTCGAGTTTGTCTTTGTTTCTCGCGGACAGAATTACGTGCCAGCCATCCTTTGCCAGCCGCCGACCAATTGCCTCACCCAAACCTTGGCTGGCTCCGGTCAGAAACGCGACGCTTCCCGGATTGATCCGCTGCGTAGATCCTGTCATCCGGCAGCAAGCCGCGCCTCTGCGGTCATCGCCAGACCGGCAGGATTGGTGACCGAAAGCCTGGCTGAATTACCGGCGAGAGATGCCCCGAGGGTCAGCTGCTCTTCATCGAAGCTGGGGCAGACCGCTCTGAAGCCAAACTCGGCGATGCGGCGCCCTTCTGCAATTTGCGAGAGAAACTCGAACAGGAGTGTCGCCAGATATGGTCCGTGCACGACAAGGCCCTGATAGCCCTCTTCTAGACGTGCGTAATCGCGGTCATAATGGATCCGGTGGGCATTGAATGTGAGGGCGCTGTAGCGAAATAATTCGACTGACCCGACGCAAATTTCGCGGGTCGTATCCGGTTTGAAATCAGGCTCGACTGTAGGGCGCTTGGCCAAACCTGGCCCCTTGTGAGCACCGCGATACACAATGTCTTGTCGCTCAGAAATTAGCAGATCTGCGCTGTCCGAATCCCGGATTTCGTGTTCGACTGTACAGAAAACAAGATCTCCCGACTTGCCGCTTTTCGCGACTGCTGACACGAGTTTTGATCGGCGTAGCAGCTGTGCACCGGGGCGAAGCGGCTGATCGAAGCGGATCTGGCTACCAGCCCACATCCGGCGCGGCAGCGGCAGTGCGGGAAGCATCCCGGCTGGATCGCGCACGGGATGGCCATCTTTGCCGATGGCGGATTGCCGTTCGTCTGGCCGGAAAAGCAGGAAATGGGCCAGGGATGGGACATCTTCTACCGGCGACCATTGGCGATCAAGGAGCGCCGCAAGTCGCGTCAGCCGTTCCGGATCGACGACATCTTTCGCGGTCTGTTCACGCCCGATATGCTTGTTGAGCAGATCCTCTTCAATCACGATCTATCCTGTTTCCGGAGGGAAGGTTCAGCTTAATCCTTTGCGCTTCTTGCGGCTTTCCCAAACTGTGCCGGCAGTTACCGGAACAAAGGTTTTGGCCACCTGGCCAGAGGTGATTGCTTTGCCACTGTCACCATGCTCGCGAGCATCCTTGCCACCTAGTGATTTCGCGCCGGTATCGACATGTTTGGCCTTGGCCCGCAGTGCACCGACGGTGCAATTCTCACGGCCCAGTTCAGCCACCGGATCCATGTTGTAAAAGCGATAGGCGTTCTGATGCGTGACTTTGTCGATCACGTTTTGCGGCATATCTTTTACATTGTCCCAAAGATCTTCGGCAACGAAAGGCCAAGTGCAATCCGAATGCGGATAATCACATTCGTATGAAATAATATCCTCACCCACATCTTTGTAGTTCTGGCAACCAAACTTGTCATCAATGAAGCAGGTCAGGAAGTGCTCACGAAAGACTTCAGATGGAAGTTTCCCACCAAAATCGACACGAACCCAGGGGCCGTGATGATTATAGGTGAAGTCAGCCCGCTCAAGTAGATAAGGAACCCATCCGATACCACCTTCGGAAAGCGCGATCTTCAGATTGGGATAACGGCGAAGTGCCTCCAGATGCAGCAGATCAGCTGCATCGGTAGCGATGGCGATCGGCATCGAGGTGATCCAGGCCGAAATTGGTGACTGGTCGGAGTTTGCCTCTGGCGCCGTGCCGGTGCCGATATGACAGCTGAGTGGAACGCCTTCCTCGTCACACAGCTTCCACAGTGGTTCCCAATAATCACTATGGACAGATGGCAGGCGGTCACGCGCAGCGGGATTGGCCGGGAAGAAGAACGTCTCGACACCCTTTTTGACAACGCGCTTTGCTTCCTCAATTGTCGCCTGCATATCCCATAATGGCAGGAGGGCACCGCGGAAGTAGCGGCCTTTATAGGGCCCACACCATTCGTCGATGTGCCAGTCATTATAGGCGCTCATCACGCGTTTGCAGTTTTCCTTGTCCTTGGCGTCCCAGAACCAAGCGCCGTCAAATCCGGCAAAGGTGGGAAACATCAGCGCGGTCAACTGACCCATCGCGTTCATATCATCAATATGCGCATCTCGATCCCAGACACCTTTGCGCATCTGGTCGATATTCATCGGCTCCATCCCATATTCTTCTTTCGGGCGGCCAACCACAGCATTGAGGCCTACGGAGAAGGTGCGCTTGTCCTCATGCTCCCAATACCAGGATGCGTTGCCGAGTTCATCGGTAACATATTGGGGGGCGAGCGCGATGTGCTCCTTTGCAAGATGCTGGTCGAACATCGATGGCGGTTCGATCACATGGTCGTCCACGCTTGCGATGATCATGTCTTCCATATTCACAGGTGATTTTCCTCTCCAGTCGGGGGTGATCATGTCTTCCATATTCACAGGTGATATTCCTCTCCAATTGGGAAGGGTGGACGCGTTCAGAACGGTCCGCTGGGCCCAATTCACCTGATCATAAATAACACTTCGTCAGTTATTAGGCAAGTGTTCCATGGTGGTTTGGTCAGCTTCCTGCCCTCGTGCTGCGCCTTGGGTAATCAGCGCGATGCAATCTCCGCTAATCGAGCCTATCCACAAATTTCCATCGACCATTATCGCGGAAGTGGAGTCCCCAAAGCCTTCAATAATCTCTTCGTGCCAAAGTTCGCTGACCGAATGGCTATCCACATCGATCCTCGCCACCGAATAGGATGGCGCGCAATAATTCGGTCTGTCAGCCGATGTCATGCAGGCAAACAATGGCTCTACTTCAATGCGTTGACCACTGGCCAGAACTGTCCCGTCGGGCGTCCAGTGGAGATTATCAGGCAGAAAATCGAGTGAGATCGGCGGTGCGGTTTCCGCTCCCGAGCGATCAATCCGTCTGACCAGCCGATCACCCCATCCGGCGAGCAGGATGGTCTGGCCATCGGGCGAAATCGCGATGCCGTTCGGACCGGATATTGGCGGTATGGTCAAACGGTTGATCCCGACCTCGGCCTGCCACTCAAAGACGCCGCCTGCAGGCTCGGCTGAGGCAAGCCGGCCAATGCGCGCGGGCCAGTCTGTTTCACCGGGCTCGTAAAGGCTGGTGAACAGCAACCCGCCATCAGGAATTCCGACCACAGAATTCGCTTCGAGCCCATCGGGCAGGGGTACGCATCCGGCCCAGCGAATTTCGGGTTTGTCGCCATTGGTGTCGACATTGAACAATTCGATTGCTTCGCGCCCGCCGTGCACCACCACATAAAGCCGGTGCACGCCATGCTCTCCGGCTACCAATGAAATGCCGTGTGTGATCATCTCTTGGGTATCAGGTGGAGCACATTGAGAAACCGCCTCTGCTTCCGCCGGAGTGGATGCAAACCTGGCTCGAGGATGATCGAGATCAACATGCTCGGCGTGCCGCGTATGTGTGTCGATCAGAAATAAACCACCCGCTGAGCTGCCGCTTGTCATGCTAGTGGCAATTACCCAGCCTGTTTCTTGTATCGGGACAAGGTCTTCGGGCATGGGGATGCCGCAGATACGATCCATCGATGCGCTGTGGCTGCATGCAGACGGATTGGCCGCAGCTTCTGGATCAATATTGGCGACTTGCGATGTTGCTACGGCAAGCCCGGCCGCAATCTGAATGATGATGTCCCCAAGGATAGTGTCTCTCCGCCTTTCGGTGGCGCTAGCGATGAAATCGCGACTCGTGCCTTCGCCTTTTCGTCATCCGATCCTATTCGAGCTGCAGTAATTTGGCGTCATTCTGATTTGTTTCAAATCAGGCCCAAAACCCCTCACCATGAAGCGCTGAACAGATGCTCATTCAGATCACGATCGCTTGGTGCTCGATATATTGGCTGATGCCCTCGCTTCCGAATTCCCGGCCCATCCCGCTTTGCTTGAAGCCACCGAATGGAGCGGAGAAATCTGGATGGGCGCCGTTGATAGACAGGGTTCCGGATCGAACACGCCGCGCGACACCCAGCGCAGCATCGGCATCGGCCGACCAAATACCGCCAGCAAGGCCGAATGCGCTATCGTTCGCAATCGCAATGGCATGATCAACGCTATCATATGGAATGATTGCCAAGACCGGGCCGAATATCTCTTCCTGCGCGATCTTCATTGAATTCTCGACATCTGCGAAAACTGTAGGGCGGACAAAGGCTCCCGTATCGATCCCCTCAGGCATATCGGGGCCGCCGACCGCGAGTGTTGCCCCTTCGGCAATTCCCGCTTCAATATATCCAGTGACCCTAGCGCGCTGGCGTTGCGAGACGAGCGGGCCGATGAATGTATCAGCCTTGCGTGGATCTCCAACTGTCAGGGATTTTATGTCGGCCACGACGGCTTCGACAAAGCGGTCCTGATTTTCGCGCGGAACCAGTATACGGGTCTGCGCGACGCAAGACTGGCCATTGTTGATGAGCCCGGAAAAGCGCACCGTTTCCGCCACCATGTCGATGTCCGCGTCCGGCAAAATAATTGTGGGAGATTTTCCGCCGAGTTCCAGACTAAATCGCTTGAGCTGGTTACCGGCGATAGCTGCAATCCGTTTGCCCGCAGCGGTAGATCCGGTGAATACCACCTTGTCGACCTCTGCATGAGACACAAGATATTCGCTTACCTCGCTGTCCGAAACGAGAATGCTCAGCACGTCTTCGGGCAGACCTGCTTCCATGAACATTTCTCCCAGAAATTGGCCATCCAGAGCAGTCTCCGGCGCTAGCTTCAGGATTACCGGGCAACCCGCCAGCAAGGCCGGGAATAATTTTGCGAGGGCGGACTGGTGCGGGGCATTCCAGGGGATGACTGCTGCCACCACGCCCACCGGTGCGCGCCGCCAGACAGTTTCATTCTGTCCGCCAAATGCAGATTGCCTAACCTCCCATGGATAAGCATTGGCAGCGTCCAGATATGCGGCATTCTGGAGAGCAACGCCCTGTTGCACGGCCGTGGTAAACCACAAGGGAGAGGCGTTTTCGGTACAGATGAAGGTTGCAAATTCGTCGCAGCGTTCAGCATGGAGCTTTGCGAATTTCGCAAGCACGGCGATCCGCTCTGCGGGATTCATGCGAGGCCACTGACCGGTATCGAATGCCCGTCTGGCAGCGGCCACAGCCAGATCGACATCGTCCCTGTTTGCCAAGGGTGTCGTTCCGACAAGTGCACCATCATAGGAGAAGCGGACCTCTACCCTCTCATGACTACATGGAGCGATGCGCCTGCCGCCTATGAAATTCTCACTCCATTCGATCATCGATTTCTCCAAAAGCGCCAGCTGCGGCCGCTTCATGCATCGAACAGTTTTGCAATTGCGCGACGATCGAGTTTCATCGCAGGATTGCGGGGTAATTCCTCAACGGCCAGGATATTTGTCGGCACGAAATAGGCGGGGAGATGGGTGCGAACGAAATCTTGCACTTCCGCGTATTCGATGCTGGCATTTTCAACCAGCTCGACGGCGGCCACCGGCACTTGCCCGAGACGCTCATCGGCAATTCCGACCACTGCCGCATTGCGTATGGATGGATGTTTGCGCAGGACATCGGAGATCGCGGTTGGCGACAATTTGAAGCCACCGCGCATGATGACATCGTCTTTCCGTCCGTGCAGGGTAAGAAAACCGTCGGTATCGACTGAACCCAGATCATTGGTTCCCATCCAGTGATTTCCCAATCTGTGCACTTTGAATTCCAGCGCGCCTATCGCGCCTTTTTTACCGAGTAATTTTCCTTCGGGATTCCGGACTCGTATTTCGGCGATACTGGGATCTATTCGGCCGACTGCATGCGAGCGGGTCGAGAAGTAGCGCTGATGATCGTCGAGAGACCAGGATGCGATAGGGCCACAAAATTCAGTAGCGCCGTAATTGCCAAGCACCGGGATGCCATATTTCTCTGAAAAGGCATCGCGCTCCTCAGCGCGGACCGGGGCAGTGCCGGACCACACGCTGATCAACGATGATATGCGTGCCGGCTCAATGTCTGCTTCAAGCACCATACGCATCATGCTTGGCGGAAGACCGGTGGTGAATGGTTGGAATTGCTCAACAGACCGCACCCATGTTTCTACGTGAAATTTGCCCAATATTGCCGTTGGCCGGCCTTGTGCTGCTGCGCGAAGCAACGTCAGAACACCTCCGATATGAGCCAGCGGAGAATATTGGATTAGCGCTGGCCAGTGGCCGTCAGCCTTTTTGCGATCGCCGAATCCAGCATGAATCACTTCAATTTCGCGCATCGCCCGAGAAAGCACAGAAAGGGGGAGCCACACTGTTTGTGGCTCTCCTGTTGTGCCGCTTGTCGAAATCAGAATGCCAGACTTTGGTTCCTCTTCGGCGGATTCGTCGAAATTTTTGCCCATTCGGGAAAGTGAGCCGCTGCTCGTCATTACGAGAATTGAGTCGTTCGGCTCCGCGAATTCCAGGATTGGATCATTTTCCGGAACCAACATCATGGGCGACCCCAATTTGCGCACTGTCTGCAAAACCGCGGATGCAGAGCGAAATGGGTTGACGATCATCGCGCATCGCCCGCTGGAAACAATGGCTAGCACCGCAACTGCGCAAAAAGGATCGCTCCGTCCGGGGATCGCAACCGTGGCGCCCAGTCCGACGCCTGCCTTAGTCAGACCCTCCACAATCCAACTCACTACTCGGCCGACTCGATTCCAGTCCCATTGATCTGCGCCCAGCTGCAACGCCAGGTCCGTGCCATTGGTAAAGGATCGCCGGATGCGTTCAGACAGATCCCCTTCAGCCTGTTTCGCGAATACGGGTGTGGCACTGGGTTGTTCGGGTGGCTGGTCCTTGATCATGCACATCTCCCCTTCAATCATTCGCGCCGCTTTTGGGGAGGGCACCGGCAAAGCGCTGAAACAAACCTGACCCATCCAAGATTGTTGGCACAGGCTATCACGCCAAAATGATGCCGCTACAGACACGATCGGGGCGATTGGAGGGCATTTTCCCTCAATTTCGGTGTGCGTTCATCTCTTTATCGAGCTTTCACTGACTGCTCTCGCCAACGATGGCGTTCGGGGCCGATTTTCAAACGGACATCGGCTCGCACATGGTTCGCGTGCCCATAAAAATTGCGGGTGAAGATTGGCGGGCCGCCGATTGGCAACGATGTGACGCAAACGCTACCTCGAGCACCTGCACCCTTGTCACCGCCCGCGCATAAAATTCGCCGGGCGTAGGCGTTTAGACACTTGCGTCAATCTGCACGCTCTTGACGGAGGTGAATTCGAAGATCGCTTCCTCACCGCTTTGCCGCCCAAATCCGCTGTCACCTCTCCCGCCAAAGGGGAATGCGGGATCACCTTTGCGATATTGGTTGACCCACACCGTCCCCGCGCGAACCTGCGCTGCAATACGGTGCGCGCAGCCGAGATCCTGCGTCCAGATGCCAGCGGCTAAACCATAGACCGAGTTGTTGGCAATGCGGATCGCGTCGTCCTCGTCCGTGAATTTGATGATGCTCAAGACCGGGCCGAACACTTCCTCCTGTGCGATCGTCATGTTTTCATCGACATCGGCAAAAATCGTTGGCTTGTAGAACCAGCCACCCTGGTCTGAAGGCTGTTCACCACCTGCAACAAGTCGCGCACCTTCGTCTTTCGCGGTGCTCACGAAACTGCTGACCTTGTCGAGCTGCGCAGCCGTGCAGAAGGGTCCGACTTGTGTTGCGGGGTCTGCAGGATCGCCGAGTTTAAGATCAACCGCCATAACCGCGAGCCGTTCTACTACCTGATCGTATATGCTCGCCTGAACCAGCGCGCGGGATCCGCATACACAGCTTTGCCCCGAGGACGCCGTGAAACCAGCGAAGACAGCCGCAATCGCCTTGTCGAGATCGGCATTCTCAAACACGATATTGGCAGATTTACCGCCCAGCTCCATCACCGTGGGTGTCAATGTGCGCGCGGCTTGCGCCCCAACGATCCGGCCGCCTTCGGGGGAGCCGGTAAAAGCGATCTTGTCGACCTTCGGGCTGCTGCAAAGCGCCGCTCCGACGACAGCACCCATGCCAGTGACGACATTAAGCACACCTGGCGGGAAGCCTGCTTCATCTGCAAGCTTCGCCATCTCGATCGTCGAGCATGAGGCGAATTCGGACGGTTTCAGAACGATTGTATTTCCCGCAGCAAGTGCGGGTGCGCCGCCCTGGGCAAAAATGACGAGCGGCGAGTTCCACGGGGTTTGGAAGGCGACAACGCCATAAGGCTCTCGCAATGTATAGCCGAAAACGTTTGGATCAGTGCCACGAATAACTTGGCCGAAGATGTGATCGGCCACTTCGCTGAAATACCGGAAAAATCCGGGTAGGATCGTTGCCATCCCGGTCATTTCGCGAACCAGCTTGCCGTTGTCGCGTGACCCGATCTGGCCAAGCCGTTCCTTGTTTTGCTCCAACAGGTCGGCAAAATTGCGCAGGACCAGTGCTCGCCGCTGCGGATCATGCTTCCACCAACTGTTGTGAAATGCGTGCTGTGCAGCATCTATTGCTGCATCGACGTCGCTTTCCTGCGCTTCAGCCAGCTCGGCCCAATCTTCCCCAGTATAGGGATTGATTGATCGGAAGGTCTTGCCCTTGTCCGCATCGCGGAATTGGCCGTCAATATATAGCTGATAGCGTTCAAGGCCGGATGCCATGTGATGCTCCCTTGGATAGGATTTGAGAAATCGGCATCAGGCCGCGTGGAACCGCGCGCGCAATGACGTGTATCCATTGCCGAGCAGCGTATCCGGCCGCTCGGGTTTGTCAGTTAATTCGAAACCCGAAAAGCGCGGGATCAGCTCTTCGAGAAGCGTCTGCAGTTCCAGTCGGGCCAGTGCCATCCCGATGCAGATATGCGGTCCGCGTCCGAAGGCGAGATGCGTCTTGTTTGTGCGGATGAAGCGGGTGATGTCGAAAGTTTCCGGGTCGTCAAAAACATCTGGATCGCGATTGGCCGCGCCGTATAGCATATAAACAGGGTCACCCTTTGCAATTGCCTGTCCACCCAGATTGCTATCCTCGGTCGCGGTTCGCAAGAAACCAAGGACCGGGCTGTGATACCGCAAAATTTCTTCGACAGCGCTGTTCGCCAGCTCGGGTCGTTCTCGTAACAAGGCGAATTGGTCAGGATGTTCGGCGAAGAGCCGGATCGAAGCGGAAAAGGCGTTCCGCGTCGTTTCATTGCCGGCGACCATCACTGTCTGCAGATAGCTTTCAACCATCAACGTGGTGATTTTTTCATCGTCCAATTCAAAATTGACCAAGTGGCCGATGAAATCGTCCTTGGGCTCTTTCCGCCGTTCTTCCGCCCTAGCCATGAAATAGCCGAACATCGGCTTGATCCGTTCGATGGTTTCCTCAATTTCCTCCATGGAGATGTCACTGCCCATCCGGAAGACGTCGTCGCTCCAGTTCATGACCTGAGCAACGGTCAAATCGTCGCAATCGATAAAGGCTTTTACCACCTTAGCGGTGACCGGGATCGAAAGCTCGTGGACAATATCAGCCTCACCCCTGGCGGATATTGAATCCAGGCACTCGGCTATCAGTTCGCGTATTCTCGGAGCGAAGGATGCAATGCGGGGGCGGGTGAAGGCCCAATTCATCGCGCGCCGAATTTGCGTGTGACGAGGCGGAAGCGCGGTCGAAACATTCTCCACGCCATCTGGAAACATTTTTGCAAGATAGTCGTGCTTCTTAAGCAGGTCTGTCAGCAGGAGCCCTGAACCGACGGAAAATTCCTTCGCATGTTTTGATACCGTCTCGATGTCAGCAAATCTGGTCAAGACCCAACAACCGGCCCCCTCGTGCCAATATACCGGCGCCACTTTCCGAAGTTCGGAATAGACCGGGTACGGGTCAGCAAAATAGAATTCCTTCTCGGTCAGTCTGACCTCGTTATCACTAACCGACATAGAGCCACTCCTTGTGCAAGCAGCGATACCAGACTCTGTCGTCCACTCGTATCCATGGGATGATGCTCATTTATGGCTTTGCTTCATCAATCACCGAAAACCAGACGAAAATGGCGGACATCGACGCGCCTCGTCGCGCGAAAAATGCGTCCGCTAGACACAAATTCGGTTTGGGAGGATTTTCCCGCAATCGCGATCTCTAGGAAATTGCCAGACCCCTATTCCCCCACCTATCCTCCAATTGCCTGACGTAAATAACTTGCGAAGGTCAATCATTAGGGGGTGTCTCGGAATGCTAAGGATTTATGCTGGAACTTCGCTGGTCGCACTGGCGCTTGCATCGCCAGCTCTCGCACAGGAAAGCCAAGAGGAGGTCGCGCAGCAGAGCGGCGGACTCGACGTTATCGTGGTCACCGCACAGAAGCGCGAAGAGAATGCTCAGGACGTACCAATTTCCATCCAATCGTTCAGCGAAGAAACTCTGTCGCGCAACCAGTTTAGCGATCTACGGCTGATCGGAGCGATTTCGCCATCGGTGCATTTTCAGAGCGGGTTTACTCCGGGGGCAACCAACTTCAACATCCGCGGCGTCGGGGCCTATGCATTCACCGGTGGAATTCAGCCTAGCGTTGGGCTGATTGTTGATGGCGTCCCTTACGCACGGGCGGGCGAATTTGTTACTGACCTTGCAGATATCCAGCGGATCGAAGTGTTGCGGGGCCCCCAAGGCACCCAATTTGGACGCAACTCGACAGGGGGCGCAATCAACGTAACCCGCAATCGGCCAACCGATGTTTTTGAAGGCAACATCGAGGTCGGTATTTCTTCTGATGAAGAGTATCTGGTGCGCGGTGTCGTCAATATTCCGCTGACGGAGAATGTTAGAGCGCGGTTCGCTGGCGCCTATGTTAACCGTGATGGGTTTATAGAGAATTCCGGTCCCGCATTTAGTGGCGGTGATCTTGGCGGCATCGAAACTTATGCGTTAAGCGGTAAGTTGGAAGCCGATCTTTCGCCAAGCGTCAACATCGTGATTAGTGGCGACTACAGCAATCGGACCCACGGTTTCAGCCCGCAGATCGCGGCCATTGGCGAAGTTCTGCGCGGCATTGGCCCGGGCGGCTCTGACATAGATGTTACTGGCGGTGCGCGAGCGGCTGCGCTTGGGGGCGGAGATCCCGTCTTGGGCCAGCAGATTCTTGATGATCCCCGGAGAACGGCGATCAGTACGCTCGGTGATGACAATAGGAACGTCGCATGGGGGGGCTCGCTCGACGCCACTATCGATGTGTCGGACTCGATCGTTCTCAGGTCGATTACGGCCTACCGCGAGTTTTCCGACTACAACGCTCCTGACGTGGACGGTACGCCAGCAGACGGCGACAATTTGGTCATGCCGATCGTGAACGTCTCCATATCGACGGGTGCGACGATCATGGCAAATGGTGGCCGAAACACGCACTCTCGACATGTCGATTCAGACTATTTCATCCAGGAACTGCGCCTGGAAGGTAGCCATGACAGCTTCGACTGGACCGCCGGCGCGTTCTATCAGGACTTTAACGAACAGCTGCTCAACACCACACCGTTGCTCATTATCGATAGCTTCAACCCGTTATTTGGGAATGGTGCGAATGTCGGAGGCACAGCTACGCCGAACGACGAATATGTGCTCAGCGCAAACACTCAGAATAACTCGTACGGGGTTCAAACTTACGCGCTGTTTGGAGATGTCACCGTTCATGCCACCGATCGACTAGACCTGTTCGGGGGTATACGTTGGACTAGGGAAGAAATCTCGAAGAACCTGAACAACGGCAATTTCTTTGCCATTTTCACCTTTCCTGAGATTGCTGCACGGTTTGACTCCCAAACCCGTATTCTAAACACAGATGACCTTACAGCTAATCCCCTCGCCGTCGGTACCGCTAGCACAAGTGAGGAATTTGTTTCCTGGCGCATTGGTGCCAATTACGAGATTACGGACGATGTTAGAATCTATGGCTTGGTAAGCCGCGGTCAAGTTGGCCCGGGCGCTCCGATCAGCTATACGGATGATCTGAGCTTCCTCTCGCCGACGACTGCCGACAATTACGAAATCGGTATCAAATCGGAATTGTTCGATCGTCGGGTCCGCTTTAATTTGGCAGCGTTCTTACTCAATGTAACAGATCTTCAGGCTTCAGCACTGATACCTGGTACAGTGAATACAACCACGCTGAATGCGGGTGATTTGGATATTGGGGGTGTTGAGCTGGAAGTCACGGCGGCTGTGAACGATAACGTTACGCTGGGCACTAGCCTCGTTTACCTTGATACCGAAATCCAGAATCTCCTGCAGTCTTGCTTCATCGATCAGTTGTCGGCGAACACTGTTCCCGGTTGCACAATCGATGCCGATAATGACGGGACACCCGATACGCAGGACGTGTCCGGCAGCCAGGGAACCATTACCCCGGAATGGAGCCTCAACGCATATGCCGCACTCGATATTCCGGCACCGGGCCTGCCGTTCGATTTCTACGGGTTGGTCAACTACTCATACAGAAGTGCCGTGCAGTTCACTTTGAATCAGGATGACCTGCAGCGCCAACCCGGATACGGGATGGTCGATATCACCCTTGGCCTCAGGGACAGGGACGGGCGTTACGAGGTTTTTGTCTACGGCAAGAATATTTTCGACCAATCTTACGTCGCGGATTCGTTTGAGGCTTTCGGTGCGCTCGGACGCCGGGTCGTTCGCGTATCGCGCAACTCTCAAGCTTATTATGGCGCTGGCGTACGAATTAACTTCTAGTCCAATGAGTGCCATCAGACGGCGACAAGCGCGCTGCCTGATGGCACAGAAAAATTCGCGTCGTTTGCCACTGCAACGCGACTGCAGATGGATCCTTTTTGACAGGCTCGCATCGACCGTGTCGATAAGGGTTGCCGATGAGTGAAGGTGAAAGACACCAGCGACTGCGAGATTCTTTATGTCAGATACCAAAGTCTATTTGCTTGATTACGGTACGCTTGCGCTTGACGGCTACATGATGTTCTGGGGCCGCGGTCCATCGGGCCCGTTCCGCTTTCCGGTTTATGGCGTTTTGATCGAACACAAAGAAGGTCGCTTCCTGTTCGATACCGGTTACAGCAAAGATTGGTTCGATGAACACATGCCGGGTCTTGCCCAGCAAACCGAAGAGCAGACGGTTACGGGGCAACTGAAGCGAATTGGCCTTCGCCCGCGCGATATCACACATGTCATCAATTCACACATGCATGTTGACCATGTTGGCGGGAACCATTTGTGCACCGAAGCATGTACTTTGTGCCACAAGAAGGAACTAGAAGCCTACCAAAGTCCAGAACCCTGGGAGGTTCCGGGCTATGCCGATCGCACGGCCGCCCCTATCGGGAATGCGGGCTCGTCAGCTGTTCCGCAAAAACCCGATGATCGTGTGGAAGATATTTTCACCCCGCGATTCGAGTTGCTGAGCGGCGACAATGAAATCGCCAAGGGGGTCCATCTGTTTGAGACGCCTGGCCACACGCCTGGCCATTATAGTTTGATGGTCGAGCTAGCTGGCCGGCGACCTATGCTCTTCACTGGCGATGCCTGTTACACCAAACGCAGTATCGAAGAGAATCTGATCGCCAACGCGCACACCGATGTTCGTCAGGCACATGGCTCGCTCCAAAGGTTGCGCGATCTCAGCCTGAAATATGATGCAGAACTATTTTACTCGCACGACCCGGATGCATGGAAAGGCTGGAAGCCCGCACCGGGCTGTTACAGCTGACACTGCAACAATCAGAAAAGGGTAACGATTATGCAAGCCGCGGCAACCGAATGGCCTCTTCCAGATGTTGATGATCGGCTAATCATCGAATTCGATATGTTCGGTGTGGAACCGGTAGACGGTGACCTTCATGCCGGGTGGCACGAATGGCATTCAGCACCGGATCTATTCTACACCCCGCTCAATGGCGGGCATTGGGTGGCAACGCGCGCGGATGACATTTATCAGATCATGCGCGACAATGAGCGTTTCTCGAACCACGGCGTTGCGATGATGCGTGATCGGGAGGGCGTCCGCTTCATCCCCGGCGAACTTGATCCGCCCATTCACACCACATTCCGCAAAGTTCTCAATCCGGAAACTTCGCCACGCAGGGTACGTGAATTTGAGGAATCCTCTCGCTCACTGTGTATCGATTTGATCGACGAACTTAAAGGGAAGGGCGCATGTGAGTTTCGCAGCGCAATTTCAGAGCGCATGCCGATCTACAATTTTCTTTTTTTTATGAGCTTGCCGCTGGAAGATGCAGAAGCCCTGCTGCCGCTCGCCAGCATAATCGGCCGCGAACATGACATGACTGTCTTTGCCGCAGCTATGGCCGAACTTCACGTCTACATGGACGCGCGGATCGACGAGCGACTGAAAAATCCGGTCGAGGATTTCATCAGCCGCCTGCTTACTGCCGAAATCGACGGCCGACCGATCACGCGTGAGGAAGCGCGTGTGACGGTATTGAATGTAATGCTAGGGGGGTTAGACACCGTTACCGGTTCAATGGGCTTTTTTTTCAATTTTCTTGCTCGCAATCCCGATCACCGGCGGCAGCTGGCAGAAAACCCGAAAATGATCCTTGAAGCGAATGAGGAATTGTTCCGTCGTCACGGCATCTTCAACACCGGCCGACTGGTAACCGAGGAATGCGAATGGAAGGGGATCACGCTTAGAAAGAACGATCTTGTCCTGCTGCCCAGTGCGCTGCACAATCTGGATGATCGCAAATTTTCCAACCCCCTCAATGTGGACTTCAACCGGCAAGACGGTCCGCATCTGACATTCGGCGTCGGCATCCATCGCTGTCTGGGCTCCAACATCGCTCGTATGCAGCTGAAGATACTGCTCGAGGAATGGCTAAAGCGCATTCCCGATTTTGCTATCACGCAAGGCGGCGAGGTGAAGGCGCAATCAGGCCGCACCAATTCGGTGACGCAACTGCCCTTGAGCTGGTGAAACGCGTCGGTTTGGGGTCAGTCCTTGGTCAGCTTGGCGAAGGCATCGGCAATGCCCATTTTCTCAAACACTTTGTCGATTGCTAGATCGAGCTTCGCTTGCCGGCGGTGGTAGAGCCATCCATCCGCCGACCGCTTCAGGGTATCAAGGTACCAGCCGCTGGCGACAAATTCGTTGCGTGAACCGTCCAGTGCACGAACAACCGATAACATGCGAAGGCGCTGGGTTGCCACGTCACCGTCCAGCTCTATCTCCGGCTCTGTTGTCACATGCACTGTTACTTGCGTGGAAGCTGCGGCGCTGGCGATCTCTTCGCGGCCGCGATAGATGCGATTTCCGACTATTTCGAACTCGGCGTCTTCGGTAAAATGGGCTGCGAATGCTTCGCCTTCACCCAGGTCACCCATGCGATTATAGTGCGCGTTGAGTTGCCGGATTTCCGCGATATCCGATAATTCCTGTAAATTGTAAGCCATCAATTCAGCTCTCCTTTTTCTTCCTGCATGCAGGCCATGAATTCAATAAGTTCGGCAGCGAGTGGTTCTGTCGCATCCAGTCCGGGGAAATGACTGCCATGGGCGACTTCCGTCCGGTGCGTGACATTGTAGGTTCGTTCTTGCCAGCTTGGCGGAGATGGCGGCGAGATATCGTCACCGAATCTACACAGCCAAGTCGGAACCTTGACCCGTTCGCCGTCACTGGGACGCAATCCTGTTCCGTCGATCAGGGAGCGATATATCCATGTTGAGGGGCCGGGGCCTGCAAACCAATAGAGGGTGATGATTGTCAAAAGTGCATCGATTGCGAATGGAGGCGGTTCGTCGAGCCCTTTGGCAGAGCTCCAGCCGTGAAACTTCTCGATTATCCAGGCAGCCAGTCCGGCCGGCGAATCCGTTAGCCCATAGGCAAGTGTCAGCGGCTTGGTACCCTGAATGACCCGATATCCTTCATCTCCAGGTCCCCGCGCTGCCCGCGCTGCCAGATAGGTCTGTTCCTCGGCGCTTAATGGTTCGGTGAGCGTAGCCGGATCCATCTGCAATATCGGCGATGTCAGATGGATGCCAAGCACGGATTTGGACGCATCAATTGCCATCCAGGATGCCACTGCGGCTCCCCAATCTCCACCATGCAGGGCATATTGCGACAGTCCAAGCTGGTCTGCCAGCAAGCCTTGCCACATCCGGCCAATATCGCGTGGCCCGGTTGGTCTCGCAGGAGGGTCTGAGAAACCAACGCCCGGTAATGATGCGATGATGACAGTTACGCCGTCGTCGGCATTGCGTCCAAACGCTTCGGGATGCGCCAACCGTTCGACCAGCGGCAGATATTCGATGAATGATCCCGGCCAGCCGTGAAAAAGTACCAGTGGCAGAGGGCTTGTGCCTGAACCTTTCTCCACCACGACATGGCAGCATTGGCCATCGGCAGGAATGCGGTAATGCGCATAGCTGTTGAGTCGGCGTTCGATCTTCCGCCAATCGAATTCGCCTTGCCAATACTCCACGACCGAACGGAGGTAGGATGGGCTTGTGCCATATTCCCAGGCCGAACCCTCAGGCTCGGCTGGCCATCGCGTCTGGGCAAGGCGTTTTGCCAGATCCTCAAGCTGATTTTGATCGATCGAAATACGATAGCGGAATGGCTCGATATCATTCACTTTTCATGAATCCTCTTCAATCCTTCCAGCCACGTACTTTTTCATACCGAACCCTATGGTAATGCTCAGTCTGTTGGAAATTACATAACTGTCGAAGTGTCAGTTATTGTCAAGGAGTTTGAAGGACATGGTGACACGCGACCTTTCGTCGGGTTTGCCGGACATCGCTGAAGCGGTGATCGCAGAGCGGCCGACAGAGCCGTTTTGGAGCGAGAATTTTCTCTTTGCCCTTTATGATTCAGGCAATGATATCGGTATGTGGCTTCATCTCGGTACTGTGCCGACTGATTGGTCTTTCTGGGAAGATCGTATCTATATTGCCTTGCCCGGTGGCGGCGGGGTGCTTGCAACCATGTGCTATCACGAATCCGAAGATCGAACGCGCGCTGCGGGCTCCGTTATGCGGTTCGATTGCCTGGAACCTTTCCGCCGCTGGACAATAAAATTCGATGGATTTGTGCTCCATACGTCTGAAGAAGCGATGGACGCGGGCGACAGTGTCAGCTTCCGTCGCCGGCTATCGATCAATCTCGATGTGACCTGCGTCAGCCCGGTATGGGATGCTCGTACGGCGCCGGGCAAGGCCGGCAAGCTTGGCATGGATGCGCAAAGCTGGGCGAAAGAGCATTACGAACAATTGGTCGTTGCGAGCGGAGAAATCATCCTTGATGGTGAGACCACGACCATCAGCGCCACCGGATGGCGTGACCATTCGCGCGGGCCACGTGGCGGAAATACGAGCAAGCCCTGGGGCGGGCACGTCATTGCCGGTTGTCAGTTTGAGAGCGGTCGCCAGTTCCTATTCTCTCGCTATTGGAAACCGGATGGCAGCATAAATCTAGCGGGCGGAATGGTGATCGACAGCGATGGGGAACGCCATGTTGCTGAGGTTGTAGATGCCGCTGTTCTGGAGGATCTGGTGCTCAGAGGCGAAAAACTGCCTATCCATCTCCGCTGGGACACAGGCGAACTGCAGACGACCATGGAAACCACAACTTCCATCTGGATTCCGCGAGAACGCAAGCATGCAGTAGGCCGTGACCGACATGGCAAGCTTGGCGATATGTATGTTCTCAACTGGGGGCCGGTGAACTGGGATGGTGAAAAAGGCCATGTCTATATTGAGCGTTCCGCTCACCTCAATGCTCTGCCCAGTGCGATAGGTGCCTAATACTGCCTGCGATATCTCAACTGTTCCCGAGCATTGGCCGACTTTGACTGACGAAACCAGAAGGGGAAAATATTGACCGCCTTCAAACCGCAACTGGTGAATGCGTCTCCATTGAGGGCTGGCGAACGCGACCGGGCTGCCCTTCGCCCGATCCTGCTGGAGTGGTTGTCAACGAATCTACCCGAAATAGGGGTGATTGAGGACATTTCGATTGCGTCGCCCTCTTCAGCCGGGGTCGCGAATGAGACATTGATGGTGTCAACGGTCATGGCTGGCAGTCCGGGGCCGCGTTATGTCTTTAGGTTGCAGGGCGACGAATATCTCTATCCCCGGCCCGATATCGCCACCCACGCCCGTATCTGCAGCAGGATCCGGGCGTGTTCGGAAGTGCCGGTGCCGCGCATACACCGGGTCGAGGATGATCATACCATCCTTGGTTCGCGCTTCATGGTGATGGAATGGGTCGAGGGGCAGGTTCCTCCGGATTCGCCAAATTTTCACAGGGCAGGATGGCTCAAGGATCTGCCTCCTGCTAGGCAAGAGATGATCTGGCATGATTGCATTGCCCAAATGGCAAAGCTGCACGCTTTGGACGTCGCAGATTTCCAGTTCCTTCAATCAGACAATGGTGGCGACGCCAATGGCGCTGACGATAGTGGTTCAGGCCTGAACGCGGCACTGGAATATTGGGATCGCTATGCGCGTTGGTGCGGAGCAGACGACCTGCCAATCTTCGCGGCGGCCCGAGAGTGGCTGTTGGGCAAATTACCGGTCAATGAGCCGGGTGGCTTTTCCTGGGGAGATGCCCGGCTTCCCAATACTATTATTCGCGAGGATCGCTGCGTGGCCATTCTCGACTGGGATATGGTATCTTTGGCCGGAGCTGAGGCAGATCTGGCATGGTGGGCGATTGCCGATCACAAGCACACTTTAATGCAAAATGTGTCGCGCCTGCCGGGCATTGGCTCGCCCGCGCAGACAATTAGCTTATGGGAGTCGTTGAGCGGTCGATCTGCGCGGCATATGGATTGGTATCTTGTTCTGGCCGCTTACCGTCAGGCACTCATCGCCTATCGGTTGTTTTGCGTTAATAATGGCGCAGATGCGTGTGCAGCAGACTTCATTGCGGACCCTGGAATTGGTGTGCAATGGCTAGCGTCCATGCTCGATCATCCGTTGCCCAACCGTTTAACAATGGCATTTTCGGGCCTGGAAAAATGATAAGATCGGACCATCCCGGTATCCCGGGGGAAGCCCTGGATCGAGGGGAGCATCATGGGCGAATGCAAGATTTGTAAGGAGCTGACGGTACGACAGGATATTACCGAAGCGCTGAGCCAATATTGCTTTTATTATGACAGCGGCGAATTCGATCGGCTGCGGGAGATATTTCATCCGGAGGCCGTGATCGATTTTGGGGAGCGGTTTTGCGGGACGATTGACGATTTTACATCTTGGGCGAAAATGAAGAGAGGCGGCGGCAATCGCTATAGCCATCATGTTGCCAATGTCGTGATCAATGAGGCCGAAGCCCTGAATGAGAGAGTCAGCATTTGCGCAGTGTCAGCGCTAGTTAAAACCAGTGAGCCAAACAGAAATGCTCGCCTTGTCCGTGGCTTCTACCAGGATAAATGGCTGTGGAGCCAAGGGAGGTGGATGATCGGGAAGCGTATATTTTCCGCCAGCATTTCCACGGAACTGTGACTGTTCGCCAGCCATGAAAGTATCCGACCTATGTCAAATTCGCATCAGTTGTGTAGAAACCGACCTTGATATTACAGGGCCATCCTCCCGTAGTTGACGCGGTATCACTGGAGCGGAATGGCATGGCTACAATTTCTTCGCAGCAAGCGGCAAGCGCGCATCGCATTGAGCCAATGACAAGCAGTATCGGCGCGGAAATCCTCGACATTGACCTTTCGAAATCACATCCCGAGGCGGTCTATAAGGATATCCGCGCGGCGCTGAACAAATGGGGCGTCATCTTTTTCCGTGATCAATCATTGAGCGTCGAGCAATATTTCGACCTGGGGCGTCAATTCGGAGAGGTAGAGGGTAAGGCGACGCTTGGTCATGTCGAAGGATTCCCGCAAATTGGTCGTCTCGTAAAGGAGGCGGATCACATTACCAGCATCGGTGATATGTGGCACACCGATCATACCTATATGGCAAAGCCGATCAGCTTCACCATGCTTCATGCCATTGAGATTCCGCCCTATGGTGGCGATACACTCTTCGCCCATGCAGGCCGGTCTTTTGAGACGTTGCCCGAAGGCGTCAAGGATACGCTGCGTAGCCTCAAAGCGCTCCATTCGCGCTCTTACCTGATCAAAGATGCTGCTCGTGCCGCACAATATCGCAAGGAGCGCGGTGTGACTGGGCAGGAACGGGGGGCGGCCAGTCAAACAATCCATCCGGTTGTCCAAATTCATCCGGAAACAGGCGAAGAAATCCTATATGTAAATCCGGGATATACGGTAAAGTTTGAAGGCTGGACGGCAAAACATTCCAGTGCTTTCCTTTCCTCTGTCTACGACCATTGCCAGCAGCCGGAATACCAATGCCGCTTTCGCTGGCGAAAAGGCTCGATTGCGATCTGGGATAATCGACAAGTATGGCATCGCGCGCTCAACGACTATCATGGGCATCGCCGCGAAATGCACCGACTAATGGTCATGTAAATGCAGATTAACGAAGTGGTCAGTGGGCTTGGAAATGCCGCTGAGTTCGCGCAAACGCGAGATGCAATTTTTGTATAAACGGCAATCGTCACTCGCGGCTGGCGAGGGGCGGCCGGCTCAAGAAAGCGCATGGGACATCACGGGATCCCGGCATTGATGACTGTTGCGCCCTAAACCGTCTCAATCCGAATTGGCGTTGAGTGGCTGATCGCTTCATTGAGAATGTGACAGCCAAACGGCAAGTTGAACGTCGGCTATAGGAGCGTAAAAAAACGATGCCCGATAAACCAAATGGAACGCCCCGCCCGCTGCCGGCGCTCGACAAGGACAACACCGCATATTGGACCGGTGGAGCAAATGGCGAACTGTTGATCAACCGCTGCGATGACTGCGGCTATTATATTCATCCCCCGACGGAATTCTGTCCGTCGTGTGAGAGCTTCTCGGTCAATCCGCAGCCGGTTTCTGGCTGCGGCGAGATCATCACCATGACGGTTAACCACCGCGCATGGTTTCCTGACATGCCTGTACCCTATGTGGTTGCGATGGTCGCGATTGAGGAACAGGAAAACGTCCATCTCATTACCAACATTGTCGATTGCGATCCGCTTTCGGTGAAGATCGGTGACAAGGTAAAAGTGCGTTTCGAACAGGCGGAAGATCTCTGGATACCGCTCTTTGCACCGTATTCGGAGACAGCGGCATGAGCGGAAACTATCCTGAAAAGAACATCGCCATTACCGGGATCGGTCAATCGAAAGTAAGTCGAAGTGCCGACAAATCGGCGCTGGGTCTCACAATTGATGCTGCGATGGAAGCAATCCGCGATGCCGGGCTCAAACGCGAAGACATTGACGGGATCGCCACATGGCCAGGCGCGATAACCGATGGCTCGGGCTTTTCCCCTGTCGGTATTCCTGCCTTGCAGGATGCGCTCCGCTTAGAGGTCAACTGGTATTCGAGCACGCGTGAGACAGCCGGCCAGTTCGGGGCGATGTTCAATGCCATTGCTGCAATCAACTCCGGTCTATGCCGCCACGCCATTGTTTTCCGAACGATGTACCAAGCCACCGCGCGTAAGCAGGGCCTGGTCAATGCCAGCTTTCAACCGGGCCAGCGCACTTACCATCATATGTCCTGGCATGCGCCCTATTATGCCTTTGTAGCCGCTACACAGCAGGCGCTCTATTTCGCACGCTACGTTCACGACTCCGGCATAAAGCCCGAACAGGTGGCCCAGATCGCGCTTAACGGGCGGCGCAACGCTTCGCTTAACCCGGCTGCCGTTTATCGCACACCGCTTACGCTCGACGAATATATGGAATCGCCGATACTGTCTTCGCCGCTACGAATGTTCGATTGCGATGTCCCAATTGATGGCTCCACGGCAATCATCCTTTCACGGCGCGATGAAGCAAAGGACATGCGCAACCCCGTGCTCCACATCGATGCGCTGGGATGCAATATGCATTATCGCAACAGTTGGGCGCAGCTTGATGCTCTAGCAACACAAGCGCAGCCCAAAGTGGCGGAGATGATGTGGAATCGAACAGACCTCAAACCCGCTGACGTTGATGTGGCAGAACTTTATGACGGTTTCAGTTTCCACTCGATCAATTGGCTTGAGAATTTCGGTTTCTGCAAACGTTTCGAGGCTGGCGATTTCATTGATGGGGGAAGCCGAATCGCGCTGGAAGGGGAACTGCCGATCAACACCAATGGCGGAGCGCTTTCGGCCGGTCGGATGCACGCCTATGGCCAGATTCATGAGGCTTGTGTGCAGCTATGGGGACGCGGCGAGGCGCGGCAAGTCAAAGGTGATCCGAAAATTGCCGCGCTGTCGACGGCCGGCGGGCCGCTTGCCGGGGCATTTCTGCTGGCGAGAGAGTGAAAAGGCGAGCGCAATACGGCCCTGCACAGTCTTGGCAGAGATTGAGCGCTAACTTCCTCAGGCAAGAATTTGACGCTCGTCAAATCAGTCGCGGCGCGGCCAAATCCTCATCAATCCGCGCATAGTTGTATCTACCGCCAGATGAAGCTGATGATTATGTAGAATGGCAGGCAGGAACGATAATCCATGAACTCCACCAAAAAACCGGAAAAACACAATGAGTATTCCGTGCCGGACGGGATCGACCCAGAGCTCATCAAATTCTTCGATTTCGACAAAGATGAGGGCTATTGTAAAAATCCGCAAGAACGCCTGAGCGGCCTGCGGGAACAGCACCGGGTATTTTATACCCCGAAGGGGCGTAAATCGAT
>CAJQMX010000121.1 GCA_905479515.1 uncultured Parasphingopyxis sp. | reverse complement strand
GATGGGAACGCCTGTCCCGACGCCGATGCCGACGCCAACGGGAACAGCGATTTGTCCGAGCGAGAAACGCCCGGACGCCAATCCAATGAGACCGGCTGCCAGGCTAAGAACGGTAATGATCTTACCACCAGAACCTTCCAGAAAATCGGTAAATTTTGCGAGCGCAGGATCAAAAGTATTGTCTGCGCCTGCGTAGGCGGCCGTGGCACAGAGAAGCGCTACAGCTGCCGGAATGAGGTAATCGGATGCGCGGCGGTTTGTTTGGGTAGTATTGATCATGGAAAATCACTTTCGCTTGAGAAACATGAAACAGCATGTGTTCGCTGTATGTTCTAAGTGTGCGATTGACCCGCCTGTAGGAAAACAGGAAATGGGAAATTAGGTGCCTTCCAAGCAAAAAGCGATATTCTGGAGGTGAGTTGGGTAGTGTTGACCAGCCGATGCGCTCGTTCGCGCAGGAACTGTTCAGGCCAGCACAGGAGTTGTTCTCGTTTGAACAGAAGCTGTTTTCAACAGAACAGGAAACCCGGATTCGGTGATTCGCAATTTCCTATTTGTTCTTTTTATGTTCTTTTCATTTTCCTACAGGTGATTGTTCAAGATATCAGGTGATTCGTTCTCTTAATGACAGGATGAATGACATGACTGAACCCGATGGAATTTCCGAGGCGCAAATTAAGGCCGGTGTATCGAAGCTACTTCATGAGGCTGCTTCTACGTCAGGCCGCTCTCAAGTGTGCATTGCACGCGATGCCGAAATCGATCGGGGCACAATGCGGCGCATCCTTGCGGGGAAGCGCGAAGCCACCGTGAGTGAGGCCTTGCGTATATTATATGGTACGGGCGCCTCGCCGCATGCCCATTTGCTTCTTTATCTGGTTGCCGATCAGGACAGAGCCTCGCTGTGGATGCAAACCGACCTTGCTTTGTTTTTTGAACAACTGGTCCGTCATTTACCCGATGCCTTGGAAGCCCAGCTCGGTGATCACCTCCATGATATCAAACCACGTTGGGCGAAGGGAACTGCCAAACGTGTGGCGCGATTGCTCGCTGAGCATATCGACTATCTTGCTCAAAAGGACGCTCTCTTGGGTGATGGCTTTGATCGGAAAAATGGAGTTGGAGATGCTTGATGCCGGATTGAATAAAGTTTCGAGGCAGCCGGTTATGCGGCTCATCCGGCTTAAAGAAGTGCAGCACCGCGTTGGGCTCGGGCGTTCCACCATCTATCGTTGGATGGATGAAGGAAAGTTTCCAAGGCCGCATACGCTTGGTGGGTATGTTGTTGCTTGGTTGGAGGCCGATATTGATTCATGGATCAGTTCAAAACTCGATTGAATCTGTCTGTTTGATGTTATTATGAGTATGCGAACATTTGTCGTTGGCTGGACAGATTTTCATGCTGCGCACTTGTCTTAACGATAGCTGTTGAAAAAACGATTATTCTTATGGTCATATTCCTTATGCGCAGCATATGATTTGGCGGTGAGATTCAAGGAAGTCGGCCAAAGCGCTATGCGGTCGCCGCTGCGGAGAAACAGTTGGGGCATAGTCTTGCATTTAAGTGGATCGATAAAACGCACCTTCGCCTGCCATCTAACCGACCGGCGGGTTCAAGCGATTTAGCGCACCTATGATTTCACAATGCTCGGCAGAACCTCCCGAGCATGAGGTTGCAAACAACTTAAGAGCATCCCGTAGCGATGTCAGTTGAACTATTTGGGTATCAATCTTTTCCAAATGCTCTTGCGCAATTTTTGCGGCCGCTTCGCAGTCTTGTTTTGGGCTATCTGATATTTCCAGAAGTGATCGTATTTCATCAATAGAAAACCCAAATCCGCGACTGTGACGGACGAATGACAATCTCCGAACATCGCTTTCCGCATATGTCCGCCTACCCGATGCCGTTCGTGCAGGTTCGGGTAACAGTCCTATATCTTCGTAATAGCGTACTGTGTTTACCTTGGTGCTGGTTTTTTGCGCTAGGTCACCGATCATCATATTGGTCAAATCATTTTCCTTATACGGCCTATTTAAATTAATGCTTGCTTCTACAGTAACTGGAGGTTGTAAGGCAAGCTCATGAGCATGGAAGAAACAGATGAATGCGGCTGCACGGGCGATCCAAAAAGAGCACAGGATGACCCGGCATATCGGCGGGCATTATGGATTGTCATTATCCTCAATATCGGCTTCGGCCTGTTCGAGATTGTCGGTGGATTTATTGCTGACAGCCAAGCACTGAAGGCCGATGCCCTTGATTTCCTGGGCGATGGATCGATAACCCTTGTTGGACTGTTTGCACTTGGCTGGACTGCGGTCCTACGGTCACGTGTGGCATTGATTCAAGGAATTTTCCTTGCCCTTTTGGGTATGGGCGTCATCGGCTTTGCCCTCTTGCGGGCGATTGACCCGGGGGTTCCCGAGGCCGGAATTATGGGAGCACTGGGGTTTTTAGCGCTTGGCATAAATGTGGTGTCTGCCTTTGTTCTTTCGCGCTTTCGCCAGGGCGATGCGAATGTCCAAGCAGTCTGGCTTTTCAGCCGAAATGACGCGATTGCAAATGTCGCCGTAATCTGTGCAGCGGGTCTTGTGGCGTGGACCGGGAAATCCTGGCCTGATATTGCGGTGGCCGCGATCATCGCTTTGATTTTTATCCATTCCGCTTACCAGATTTTGCAAAATGCGTTAATCGAACTTCAAGATCATAAAACGTCGGCGGACAATCCGGCGTGATGCATCTCATCAATCTTCGCACCGCTTCATTGTCCTTGCTGTTTCTAATTGCGGCATGCCTGCCATTCTCTGCCCAAGCCAATGCGGGAGATGTCCAAACCATATGGCGCCTCCTGGACTATATCGCCGTTGATTATCCCGGCGCGGTTGAAGACGGGAAAGTGATCAGCGAGGCGGAATATGCCGAAATGATTGAATTCTCAGAATCGGCAGCCAAGCGTATTACGGAGTTGCCAGCAGCCAGCGACCGTGCTGCGTTGATCGCACAAGCCAATGACATGAAAATCGCCATTGCCGGCAAGGCACCAGCGGACAAGGTTGCGCAAGATGCCCGCTTGCTGGCGAGCAATTTGTTGCGCGGCTATCCCGTCCCGCTGGCGCCTCACAATACGCCTGACTTGCAGAACGGCGCACGATTATACGCGCAAAATTGCGCGAGCTGTCATGGGCTTTCGGGCAACGGGCAAGGGCCTGATGCGCGGGGCCTCGATCCGGCACCAATTGATTTCACGGATGCAGAACGCGCGCGTCAGCGCAGCCTGTTTGGTTTGTATCAGGTGATCGGACAGGGCCTTGATGGAACGGCCATGCAAAGCTTTTCCGATCTGCCCGCGCAGGACCGTTGGGATCTGGCAGCATATACTGGCAGCTTTGCGTTCGATGATGTAGCGCGAGGAGAAAAGATCTGGGAAAGTGATGCCTCCATTCGCGCGCAATTCCCCGATCTGACAGCATGGTCAAGCATGACTCCTGTCATACTTGCTAGCAAGGTCCGGCCAGACAAGGCCGACGCTGTTTTCGCGTTCTTGCGCCGCCATCCAGAGGCGATTGCAAAAGCTTCTGGTGGATCGCTTGACCTCGCTCGCACAAAACTGGACGAAAGCCTGGCCGCGTACCGCGCCGGTCAGAAAAGTGCGGCTAAGGATTTGGCACTTTCTGCCTATCTGGATGGTTTCGAGCCATTTGAGGCCTTACTCGGTACGCGCGACGCAGACTTGCTCAGCAGTATTGAGCGATCAATGGCCCAGCTTCGCGATGCCATCGATAAAAACCGGCCCGTGTCCGACGTCGAAAGTCAGATCAAAACTCTCAAAGTGCAATTTGCACAGGCGGAGGCTATCCTTGTTCCTGACAATGCAAGCGGCGCATCGGCTTTTGTCGGGGCATTCACCATCTTGCTGCGTGAGGGACTGGAAGCGATCCTTATCATAGTCGCTATGATAGCATTTCTTCGCAAGGCTGAACGCCCAGAAGTCATGTCCTATGTTCATGGTGGTTGGATCACGGCCCTCATTGCTGGCGGAGTGACCTGGTTTGCCGCAACCTACATCATCGGGATTAGCGGAGCCAGCAGAGAGCTCACCGAAGGTTTTGGGTCACTTTTTGCCGCTGCTATCCTTCTGTTCGTCGGACTCTGGATGCATGGTAAATCGCGAGTTGATGAGTGGCAGCGCTATATCCGCGAAACAATGAACAAGGCTCTGTCGCGAGGCTCGGCCTGGTTCCTATTCGGCCTTGCATTTCTGGTTGTTTATCGGGAAGTTTTTGAAACAATCCTGTTTTTCGCGGCGCTTTGGAGCGATGACACTGGCGTATCGATTATTGCCGGTTCGGGAGCAGCCCTACTTCTGCTGGCTGCCCTCACCTGGGCTATGCTGCGCTACAGCCGCAAACTGCAGATTAGAAAATTCTTCGCTTATAGTTCGGCATTGATGATTGTACTGACCGTGGTGTTGACAGGAAAAGGCATTGGCGCTTTGCAGGAAGCCGGTATGCTTGATGTTACCACGCTTAAGGATTTTCCGCGAATATCGATGCTTGGCATCTATCCAGCACTCCAGCCCATTTTGGCTCAGGTTTTGGTTGTCGCTGTTATTGGTCTGGGATTCTGGTTGATCGGCAAGGGACATGATGGTGAGCGGCCAAAGGATAGGCATACGGTATGAATGCCCTTCAAGCCGATAACATTATTATTAGGAATGTTTAACATGGTGAATAGACGGTCTGTGATTGGTGCCGCTGTGCTTGGCGGTGGAGTTATTGCAATTGGAGGCATGGTGACCCGCCAATTCATCGGAGGCCAGGGGGCCGCATCTGTGCGAGCGACTTCAGGTCGCTCTTTACTTATACCGCCGCTTTACTCGGGAGAACGGGAAAATGGCATCCGCGTATTCGATCTGAAACTGCAACGCGGTGTTTCTCAGTTTCTCGAAGGTGTGCAAACTCCGACGATAGGCATCAACCAATCCTATCTCGGCCCAACACTTGAAATGTATGCCGGGGAAACCGTTCGCATGAACGTCAGTAGTGACCTTTCCGAAACGGCTACCGTGCATTGGCACGGCTTTCACTTGCCTGCCCGTGCCGATGGCGGGCCGCATCAACCGATAGCGCCCGGCAGCACATGGTCGCCAAGCTTCGTGGTGAAGCAGCGGGCATCAATGTTCTGGTATCATTCCCACGCGCACCGTCGGTCCGGTCCGCAGGTCTATCAGGGACTGGCCGGGGCCATCTATGTTCGCGATGACGAAAGCGAGCGGCTCGACCTGCCGAATGACTATGGCGTCGATGATATTCCACTGATCGTTCAGGACCGCGCCTTCAACCGCGATGGCAGTTTTGCTTATTCAACATCGATGCGCGATGTCATGATGGGGATGATGGGTGATACTCTGCTTGTAAACGGGATCGTCGATCCGGTTTTCGAAGCCCGCAGCGACTTGTTGCGGATACGCCTTCTCAATGGCTCGAACGCGCGGTTCTATCGCTTTGGATTTGATGATGGGCGTCCTTTCATGCAGATCGGAAGCGATGGCGGTCTCTTCGAACAGCCTTATCGTACAAACAATGTCGTTCTCGCCCCGGGTGAGCGAGCGCAAATTGTCGTCGATCTGAGCGATGGCAGGCCAACTATCCTCCGTGCAGATAGCCTTGAAACCATGGGAATGATGGGGATGATGGGCGGTGGTATGGGAAACCGCGGTATGCGCGATAGTGGCGACCGGATGGGAGGAAGCGGCGGGCGCCGGGAAGGCATGATGGATGAACGACGACGCTTCACCGTGCTTAACATTCGGCCTGCAGCTCAAAGACGGCAGGCCATCGTAATGCCAAGCCGACTGATTGCACTGGCACCGGTTGAACCGGAAACTGCCATCAAGACGCGACGATTTATGCTTCAAATGGGCATGGGTATGAACATGATGCGCGGTGGCGGCTTTACGATCAACGGCAAATCCATGGATATGCAGCGCATCGACGAGACGGTAAAAGTCAACACGACAGAAATCTGGCAGATAGAGAATGCTTCGATGATGGCGCATCCCTTTCACATTCATGATGTGCAGTTTCGTGTGCTGGACCGCGATGGTCGTCAACCAGGTCCGCAGGATCGAGGGCTGAAAGATACAGTGGTGGTTGCGCCGCGTGAAGTCGTTCGAGTACTATTGCGCTTTGAAGAATATACTGATTCAGAACTACCCTACATGTATCATTGTCATATTCTCGAACATGAAGATGCCGGAATGATGGGGCAATTTTTGGTTAAGGCGTGAACTTTCGTGCTCTAACACAAGGGCCGTTTCATTTCGGATTTTGGTATTTCACTCGGAATAGAACGATATGAATATGTTATACTATTACACGCAACCCTTTAGAATAGTGACAGATTTTTAAAATTGTCTTGCTTTGAACGAGATCATCTTACAGTAGAAGCGGCATGATTGCCCGGCGTCTATCTCTATCTAAAGGATCAGCAATGATTCGCGGCATGGCGTTAGCCTTCATGCTGCTTGTCATGGGGATGAACTTCGCGGATGCAGCTGAGTGCGCACCCGATGCTTCGGAAAGCGAAGTTACCGAGATGGCAAATGGAACCCAAACATCCGATAATATTCCTGCTCCAGAAGAGCAGAGCAAACACGGCGTTTGTCCGCATGGCCATTGCCACAACGGCAGTGTCACCGCTGCCCGGGTAGTAAATTGCGATATGTCGGCTAGTTTGACAAATGCCCGTTTCCACGGTGAAACTGATCAATTTGCGCTGTCTGCGCATTCATCCCGTTTAAAACGACCACCTCGCGTCTGAACTAATTCTGACTTGCGCCAGACTTAAGGCGTTATTTCAATTAGTTAAGCGAGGATTTCTCAAAAATGTTGAAGAAAATGGCGCGTCTGCGCCTCTGTGCGGCAATGATATTTGCCGCGAGCCCTGCCACTGCCGCTCTGGCGGAGGGTCAGAGTGTTAGTTTAAATGAGGCCTTAGTGCGCGCTGGAACTGAATCGCCTGCCGTGCAAGTTTCCCAAGCAGAGATTGATATCGCGCGCGGGAACCAAAAACAAGCGAGCCTCGGACCAAATCCCGAGGTCTCGGTAGACGTTGAAAACGTCGCCGGGAGCGGCGTTTTCAAAGGCCTGCGTTCAACCGAATATACAGTTTCTGTTGGGCAACGATTGGAGCTCGGCGGTAAACGCGGTGCCAGAACACGTGCGGCGCGAGCGCAGACAAGCCTCGCAGAGATAGAAGCTGCGATCTCTCAGGCCGAATTGGCCAGCTCCGTGCGTCTGGCATATACAGAAGCAGTTGCTGCTCAGAGCCGCCTTGACTTTGCAACGCGCGTCGTCGGTCGCAACCGGGAACTGGCAAGGATTGCCAGAATCCTCGTTGAAACTGGCCGTGACCCGCCGCTGAGAGCATTGCGCGCTGACGCTGCGCTTGGCGAAGCGGAAGCAGCGCTGGAAGCCGCGAGGGCAGAAGAATATTCCG
>CAJQMX010000120.1 GCA_905479515.1 uncultured Parasphingopyxis sp. | reverse complement strand
TCGGGCTATCGCTGGATGAGGCGATGGCGGGCAGGGCACTCGCGTTACCCGCTTTGGGCCAAGCCGATCACGGCTTTCTGATTACCTCGCTTCGTGAAGACAGGCTGGAGGATGTTACCGCGCAGCAGCCGGGAATGATCGCGCTGGTCCGCCAACGCTATTCCCGCCGCTATGCCGATCTGTCGAAAAGTTTCGACGACTATCTCGCGACATTTTCGGGTAAGAGCCGCTCGACGCTGCGTCGCAAGGTTCGCAAATTTACGGAAACTTCCGGCGGTGTGCTTGATCTCCGGACTTATCACAACCCGGATGAAATGGCAGAGTTTCAGGATCTTGCTCGCCGCGTTTCTGCCAAAACCTATCAGGAAAAGCTGCTCGATGCCGGGCTGCCTGATGATCCGGCGTACAAGGCGGAGATGGTTCAGGCGGCATCCCGAGATCAAGCCCGGGCCTGGCTGCTGTTGGTGGACAATGAGCCGGTCAGCTATCTCTATGCCCCTGCAGACGGCGATACGCTGATCTATGCCTATCTTGGTTATGATCCCGAATGGGCGCGGCATTCGCCGGGCACCGTGCTGCAAATCGAGGCGATGAAACAGATCATTGAAGAAGGCCGTTTCCGCCTGTTCGATTTCACCGAGGGCGATGGGCAGCACAAGAGGCTGTTCGCGACGGACGGCGTTGCATGCGTAGATCTGCTGTTGCTCCGCAAGACGCCGGGCAATTACCTGCTTGCCGGGGCGTTGGCGGCGTTTGATCGCGGGATTGGGTTTGCCAAGGGGCTGGGCCTCGGCAAATGGGCACGGCGTTTGACGCGCTAGCCAATTTCTTTGTCCAACTCACCGAACAAGGCCGAGATATGCGTGAGGCGAGGGCGCTCTTCTTCCAGAACCGCGCGGAACGTCTTTTTCTTGACCGCCGCCACCTCGTCCTTGGACAGTGTTTTGTCATCCGGAATTGTTGAAAGCAGGATGTCGATCAGCCGGTCCGCGCCGTGGAGCCTGCCCCAGAGAAAATCATTTTCACGATAGGCGCGGCTGAAGAATGCGCCGAAACTGTTGAACTCGATGCCTCTCAATGTGGCCTCGGCGCCGCCTTCGCGGATCGACTGGGCATCTTCCGGAGCGATACGATCAACCTTTACCGGATCGAACTCGTCCAGCCCTTCGCCCTGAAGCAAAGGCAGCGTGGCAATGTCGTAAAAGGGGAAGCCGAGATAGGCGAACAGCATGGTCCGCCGTTCGGGCTTGGGCAGGGCGGTGAGCGCCGTGGCCAGCAATTCCTCGCCGATCTTGTCGATGGTCTTGAGATCGCGTGTGCTTGCCAGCATTTCCAGCGCCGCTGCCGGAGCGGCCACAATATTCTGCGCGGCTTCGACCATGTCCTCACCGAAAAAGTCGGGGCGCGCGCGTTCGAGATAATGGCCGAGCGCCTCGTAGATCGCTTCTCGAGAGAGGTTCAGGTCTTCGGCCTCGCATTGCCCGGCCTCCTCGATCTGGATCAGGCTGCGCAGCATGAAGCGCAACCGGCGAGTGCGGAACAGCAGGTCATGCTGGCGAAAAAATGCAATCGCTTCCGGGTTTGCGCCGGAACCGGACAGCGCACCGGAACTGTTGAGCCCCATCGCGCTGACCTGATCCCAGATGGCCCGCTTGATCGTGCGAGCCCCCATATTGCCATCACCGGCGATGCTCGCCAGCGTCTCTGCGATCTCATCGACGATGCCTGAAAGTTTCAGCTGACCATATGACGCATAGGCATAACCGGCTTCCTTGGCGGCATAATCCTGCGCCTTGGCGCGCCAGGCGGCCAGCCTTTGCGGGGTAGGCCGGTTGAGGAAGAGGGTGCGGCCGAAATCGCTTTCGATCGCGTTTTCGACTTCCGGCCTGATCGCTTCCACGATCCGCCGCATCCGCAGGATCCGCTGAGAATGGTCTTCAATGGCTTCCAGATTATCGCGGATCGGCTGTTCGCGCGGAATATCCGAAAGCGCCCCGAATATGGCACGGAAGAATCCCGGGCTGCCGCTGTCACCCTCCCCAATGTTGATGCTGCGAACACCGGGTTTGGGATCGATATAGACGAAACGCCGGTCGATTTCCCGATGTGCCGGGCGATCCCGCAAGGCATCGATAGCCGGGCCAAACGGGGCATTGGCAAGCACCGATCCGTCGATAAGCGGTGTGGTTTCGGCGGTGCCTGCTGCGCTGTGGCGGGGGAGAACGCGCTGGAGGAATGCCGTGCGGCCAGGCCACGCGATCCCGCGTTCTTCCAATACCGCGTCGAGCTCCTTTACCGTGAAGGGCGGAAAGGCACCGGGAAAGCTCGCCGTTGCCCGCGCGGCAAAGGTAAGCTCCGGAATGCTGCCCAGATTGCGCGGCCTGATGCCGTGATCGGTGAAAGGCAGCGTCAGGCGATGCTCGGTTTCGATGATTTCGGGCGGTGAGTTCAGATGCAGCTTTTGCGGGTGGCCGTGAAAATCGGTCACCGTCACGAACAGGTCGAGCGGCTGGCCGTCTGGCAATAGGGGTTCGGTGCTGGGTCTGGTGTCCATCGCCTCGAAGGCATCGATGATGAGATTGGTGAAGCCCTTGCCGCCAAAGGGCGGCTGAAACCATTTGGCGCGAACAAAGCGGGAGAGCTTGGCGCTGACTTCATCCTGCGCTGCGGGGTCGACAGTGGCAGCAATCGTTCCGCCCCGGCGCCGCGCCACGGCCCAGGCAATCGGCACGGCCCATAATTTAGTGAAGCGCGATATCGGGCGTTTGTCGGGCGCGATCAAAATGTCGACATCGGCCTTGTCGAGCCAGAGATCGGTCAGCGGATCGAGTGACTTTCCCGAAGCGATGGCTTTCGCGAGAAACACGCCGTTGATCCCGCCTGCGCTAGCCCCGGCGATTATGTCGACCATCGCGCGCAGCTTTATGCCGCTGCGCTGTTCAATCGTGTCGAGAAGCTCGCGATAGACGCGCTGCGATGTCTTGGTCGGCGCGATGTCATCATGAAATGCGCGGCTTGCGCGTGTCAGCCGCCATATTTCCTTGGTGATGCCATGCATGTAAATTGCGAGACTGATGCCGCCGTAACAAACCAGAGCCAGGCGCAATTCTTTTTCCCGCATGCCAAGATTCTGGCAGGTGCGACGGGCATTGTCGAGCGTTTGCAGCGCTGCTTATTCTGCTGCGGCATCCGAATGTATCGGCAAAAAGAGTTTGACCGTCGTACCGACGCCCGGTTCCGATATGATTTTCACATGGCCGCCGGATTGCTTTGCAAAGCCGTAGATCATGGATAGGCCGAGGCCGGTGCCCTTGCCGATTTCCTTGGTCGTGAAAAACGGTTCGAATGCCCGTGCGATCGTTTCTTCGTCCATGCCGGAACCGGAATCGATGACCGAAATGACCGCATAGTCACCAGGCATGAGTTCCGAATGACCCATTCCAATTTCCACGGCTTCGGTCGTGAACCTTAGCTTTCCGCCGTCCGGCATCGCATCGCGCGCGTTGAGGGCAAGGTTAAGGAGGACATTTTCGAGCTGATGGCTGTCGACGATAATCGGCTCCATGTCCGGCAAAACGTCGGATGTGAATATGATGTCCTCGCCGATGGTGCGTTGGATCATATCGCCAACATCGTCGATCAATATGTCCAAAGCAGTCGGAAGCGGATCCAGCGACTGGCGCCGCGAAAAGGCGAGCAACCGCTGGGTAAGAGCAGCGGCGCGTTTTGCCGCTGTTCCAATGCTGGCAAGATTATGCTTGATCTTTGCGTCGTCGATCTTGGAAAGGCGCAGATCGAGCAGTTCGATACTGCCCGAAATTACTGTAAGCAGATTGTTGAAATCATGCGCGATGCCGCCGGTTAGCTGGCCGACAGCTTCCATTTTCTGAGCCTGCATCAAGGCTTCTTCAGCATTGGCTCGTTCGTCCAACGTTTCCTCAATCCGTGTTTCCAGCGTTTCATTGAGCAAAGCGAGTTGTTCTTCCGCCGCATGGCGAGCAGTGTCGTCACGCATGGTCAGTACACCGCCGGCGTGATTGCCCTCTGAATCGAAAAGTGGGCGTGCTGTCCCGATCACCACAATTTCTGTGCCGTCCGACCGCCTTAGACGCGCCCGGGCATCTTCGGTCGTTTTTCCCTGAAAAACAGCGTTTGAGAGAGGGAGGTCGAGAGCGGGATAGGGTTTGCCCTCAATGGTCAGCAGTTGATAACTTTTGGGGAAGTTTTTCAGATTTGTGTTGAGGGAATTGACGCCATGAAGTTTGACTGCTGCGTCGTTGACGAAAATAACCTGTCCCAGTGCATCTGTCACAACGATGCCCTCGCCAATTTGATTTATGATTGATGACAATTCGAGGGGAGGCAGTTTGGCTGTTAAGGGGATGACCTTTTCGCGACTGTTCGACCGCATATCCGTCAGGTCAACTTGAAGGATGGTCCAAGACTGAATTTGATCGGCCGGATCGAATTGCGGAACCGCATTCCAGGCGATGCGCTTCCACTCGCCTGCGCGATCACAGATTCGGTGCACGCGAATGAACCGCACGCCTTTCTTTCGGGCAATTTCCCATTCCGTTTCAGTTGTTTCGATGTCATCGGGATGAATGGCATCTTTCCATCCGAAACCCTGATATTCGCTGCGGGATTGCCCCGTCAGGACAACCCAATCGGGCTGAGCCTCTTCAATTCGACCATCTGCGGTGAAGGAACAGATCGAAGCATGGGTTTCCGCAAGCGATTTCCGGATCGATTTGTATCGACCTTCGTCGAGTGATCGTTCGTAACTGATATCGGCCATGTTCGGTTTCCTTGCCCCCCAAAAGTGCGGCGATTTCGCGCCATGGCAAGGGTTCTCGCTGACTATGGTTAACAACGCGTAAACTAATCCCACTTTTCGCGTGTTTTTTGCCGTTTTCCGAAGGGAACGACGCGATTGTCCGCATCATGACCGATATCGGCATGGCCGAGAAAGGGGATCGCTGACACCGAACACCAGTGGCGCACCACCTCCTCGGCCGTCATTCCGAAATCGGTGTCATTTTCCGTGATATCGCTGCACCGGCCCAGGCGGATTCCGGCGACCTTGCGGATCTCGGTGTTCGCCGTGATATGATGCATCGTCCGGTCAATTTTATACATATATTCAGATATTTCTTCGAGTATCAGAATGTAATGTGTTAAGTCAGGCTGTAGCGGCGTGCCAAGGATCTGGCTCAATGTGACCATGTTGAAAGCCGCCGCCGGGCGACCGTCTGCCAATGATGGCTCCAGCGTGTCTGGATCGCGATCCACCAGCCAGCGCAGGGCGCGTTCTATCGCCCGATCTCCGCCAGTCCTCACAATATCTTGGCACATGGGGCCGTGTGCGACGCTGCATCCGGCTGTGTGGAGCCCCGCCAGCAGCACGCCTGCGTCGCTATAGCCCAGATACTGTTTCTGGCGCGCAGCAGGCTCCAGCTGGCTCAGAACGCGCTCTGCGATCCGGCAGGCACCATATCCGCCCCGGGCGAACCAAAGCGCGTCGAAGGACGGATCATTGGCAATAGCGAGAAAGGCTTCGGCGCGCTCGGCGTCAGTGCCGGCAAAATGGCCATGGCTCAGAAAGCTGTTCGGATGAACATAAAGCTCGGGCGGATTATCCGGGAAAAGCGCTTGGGAACGGGCGATAACGCGGTCCACCGTCTCCTGTGTGATGGGCGAACTTGCCGCGACTATACCGATCCGCATCGCTTTTTTTGTCATCCGATGCCTTTCCGAAATTGAAAAACTGCGCCGCTCCCCATAGCGAGGGGCAATGACAAACGACAAATCCTATTTCTTCTGCGGCATCGGCGGGAGCGGCATGTTGCCTCTGGCCAGCATTTTACGCGGGCGCGGTTTTACGGTTGCCGGGTCGGATCGCGCGCTCGATCAGGGCCGCACAGCGGACAAATTTGAATGGCTGCGCGCCCAGGGTATCGCGCTCTTCTCCCAGGACGGAAGCGGTTTAACGGATAAAAATCAGATACTTGTGGCATCCGCTGCAGTGGAAGATACGGTACCTGACGTCATGGCGTCACAGCGCCTCGGGCTGGACCGCCTGACCCGGCCTGAACTGCTGGCGAGCCTGTTTAATGCGGCTGAGCGCAGCATCGGCGTGGCGGGGACCAGCGGCAAATCCACGGTGACCGGCATGATCGGCTGGATTCTCCATGATTGCGGGCTCGATTCCACGGTGATGAACGGCGCGGTGATGAAGAACTTCATCTCCGACAACACGCCGTTTGCCAGCGCGCTTGTCGGGCAGGGCGATGCCTTTGTGAGCGAGGTCGATGAAAGCGATGGGTCGATTGCGCTCTACGAGCCCGATATCGCGATCCTCAACAATGTTTCGCTCGATCATATGTCGATGGGAGAATTGCGGGCCCTGTTTAGCGGCTTTTTGCAGAGAGCGGGCAGGGCAATCGTCAATATCGACGATATGGAAAGCGCGCGACTGACGGAAGGCGTGGCGCGGGACACGCTCTGTACCTTCGGATTCGGAGATTCCGAAGCGGATATCTTCGGCAGCAATGTGACGGAAGAACCACTTTCTATCAGTTTTGATGTCACTGAAAGGGGCGAGACCTGCCGGGTCGCACTAGCGGTGCCCGGGCGGCACAACGCCGCCAATGCGCTGGCGGCGCTCGCGGCCGCAAGGGCGTGCGATATTCCCTTGGACAAGGCCGCGGCCTCTATTGGCCGCTTTCAGGGGCTGAGGCGTCGTTTCGAGATCGTCGGCACGGCCGGCGGCGCTACCGTCATCGACGATTTCGGGCATAACCCTGACAAGATTGCCGCGACACTTCAGACCCTCCACGCCTTTCCGGGGCGGTTGCTTGTATTTTTCCAGCCGCATGGTTTTGGCCCGCTGCGAAAGATGGGGCCGGAACTGATCGCCTGTTTCGCTAATAATATGTCTGAAGAAGACTGTTTAATCCTTTGTGATCCTGTTTATTTCGGTGGAACAACAGATCGCAGCAAGGGCAGCGACATGATTGTCGATGGTGTGATCGCAGCGGGTAGGCAGGCCGAGCATATCCCGGAGCGCGATGCCTGCGGTACGCGGCTGGCCGAACTGGCCCGACCGGGTGATCGCATCGTCATCATGGGTGCGCGCGATGATACGCTGTCGACATTTGCGGCAGATGTTTTGCGTAAACTTTCAAAGTAGTCCGTCATTCCCGCGAAGGCGGGAATCCATGCTCGTATGTGCCGATCTCTGCCTCTTTGGATTCCCGCCTTCGCGGAATTGACGGTGTGGTGGAAAAACCTCTAGTATTCCCCTTTTGTTCTCGTTAGGATGCCGGCATGGCAAAACCGCACAAACGCTATGTCTGTCAGGCCTGCGGGTCGGTAGCCTCCAAATGGCAGGGGCAATGCGCGGACTGTAAGGACTGGAACACGCTGGTTGAGGATGCAGATGGCGTCGTGACGCCATTTCAGGCCAAGCATAACCTGC
>CAJQMX010000119.1 GCA_905479515.1 uncultured Parasphingopyxis sp. | reverse complement strand
TTGGCGCGCGCCAGATAGGCGATGACATTGGATGCGGTGCCGCCCGGACAACAGGAGACGAGAATCAGCCCGACTGCAAGGCCGGTTTCGAGCCCCGACAGGCTGGCGATCGTTATGCCAGCCAGCGGCATCACCGTGAATTGCAAGGCGACCCCGGTCGCCACGCAGCGCGGGATGCGGGCGATGCGGCGGAAATCGTCAAAGCTCAGGGTCAGTCCCATGCCCAGCATGATGATACCGAGCAGTACCGAGATAAGCGGCTGGCCAAATGGGCGAAACCGCCCGTCCACGGCCCAGAGGAAATGATCGGGCACAAACCAGGCCCAGGCCACCCCAAGCACGGTCCATAACGCAAACAGGCCAGTCAGCCGTTGGATCATAATCCCCTCCCCAATGCGCATCGCCCTAGAGCGCGGTGCGGGGGAAAGGCAATCCTATTCGGCGGCTTTGGCCTGTTCAGGCTCAGTCCAGACCAGCACCGGCTTGCGCGCGGCCCCGGTCTCGTCGAGCCGGCGGCGCGGCGCATGGAAAGGCGCACCGTGCAGGCTCTCGTCCCCCGCCTTGGCGCGTTCGACGATCGAACGCAGCGCGCCAATGAATTCGTCGAGCGTCGCCTTGCTCTCTGTCTCGGTCGGTTCGATCAGCATCGCCCCATGAACGACAAGTGGGAAATACATCGTCATTGGATGATAGCCCTCATCGATCAGCGCCTTGGCGAGATCGAGCGTTGAAATCCCATCGGCAAAGCCTTTGTCAGAAAACAGCGCCTCATGCATGCACGGGCCGCTCTTGCCGAACGGTGCTTCCAGCACATCATCAAGGCTGCGCAGGATATAGTTCGCGTTGAGCACCGCATCTTCGGCGACCTGTTTCAGGCCGTCCGCACCATGGCTCATCATATAGGCGAGCGCCCGGGTGAACATGCCCATCTGGCCTTGAAAGGCAACCATGCGGCCAAAGCTGGACGCATGATGGTCTTCCGCCGTCTCCTCTTCGATCAGGACATAGTTATCGCCCTGCTTTTCCACGAAAGGCAGCGGTGCATAGGGCGCCAGCGCTTCGGAAAACACCACTGGACCAGACCCCGGCCCACCACCGCCATGCGGCGTTGAGAAGGTCTTGTGCAGATTGATGTGCATGGCATCGATACCCAGATCGCCGGGCCGCACGCGGCCAACAATCGCGTTGAAATTTGCGCCGTCACAATAAACGAGCCCGCCAGCCGCATGCACGGCATCGGAAATCCGCTTCATGTCCGGCTCAAATAGTCCGCAGGTATTGGGGTTGGTGATCATTACGCCAGCGACATCAGGACCGAGTCGCGCTTCCAGTGCCGCGAGATCGACACGCCCTTCAGGCGTCGCAGGAATATCTTCAACCTTGTAGCCTGCAAAAGCAGCGGTCGCGGGGTTCGTGCCATGTGCACTTTCGGGCACGAGGATGACTTCGCGGGCATCGCCCCGGGCTTCGAGAGCCGAGCGGATCGCAAGCACACCACATAACTCACCATGCGCGCCCGCCTTGGGGCTCATCGCAACGTACGGCATGCCGGTCAGCTTGCATAACCATTCACCAAGCGTGTGGATCAGCTCAAAAGCGCCGCTCACCGTATCAACGGGCTGTAGCGGGTGAATATCGGCAAAGCCCGGCATCCGGGCGACTTTCTCGTTCAAGCGCGGATTATGCTTCATCGTACACGAACCGAGCGGGAAAAGGCCGAGATCAATCGCATAATTCTGGCGACTCAGCCGCGTATAATGGCGCACGGTCTCAGGCTCGGAGAGTCCAGCGAGACCAATTTCCCTGTTGCGCTCTAACCCGCCGAGACGGCGCGTCACTGCCGGCGGTGTTTCAACATCGACGCCCGTTGTTGCGGTCGTGCCGATTTCAAAGATCAGCGCTTCTTCCAGCATCAACGCCTTGTTGCCGGTCCAGCTCTCGGTGGCAGCGCCAGCGGGTTCGGGCCGGGTCGGGCGACCCTCGCTGTTCATGCTCATGCCAGCACCTCCTCAAGCGCCGTCGCAAAGGCTGCGATATCCTCGTCGCTATTGGTTTCGGTAACGGCGACAACCAGACCGCGATCCAGCCCCTCGCCTTCGGGATAAAGTCGGCCCAGAGAGACGCCGCCCAATATCTGGCGATCCGCCAGCGCGCGCGCGACCTTTCGCGCGTCATGCGGCAATCGCAGGGTGAATTCATTGAAGAAACTGCCATTGACCAGATCGACACCATCAATCTGCGCCAGTCGTTCTGCCGCTTGAACAGCGCGCCCATGATTGAGCGCCGCAAGATCGCGCAGCCCCTTCTCGCCCAGCAACGTCATATGGACTGAGAAAGCCAGCGCGCAGAGCCCGGAATTTGTGCAGATGTTCGACGTCGCCTTTTCGCGGCGAATATGCTGTTCGCGGGTCGACAGAGTCAGCACGAAACCGCGTTGGCCAGCGGCATCCACGGTCTCTCCAGCCAACCGGCCCGGCATCTGCCGCACATGTTTGTCGCGGCAGGCGAACAGCCCGACATAGGGCCCGCCAAAATTCAGACCCACGCCCAGTGATTGGCCCTCACCAACAACGATATCGGCACCCATCTCTCCGGGGCTACGGATCGCGCCCAGCGCGACCGGCTCGGTCACAACAGCGATCAGCAGCGCCTTTTTCGCGTGGCAGCGTTCGGCAAGTTCCGAAAGATCATCGATATGGCCGAGCACATTTGGATATTGAACGACCACCGCGCTGGTTTCGTCATCAATGCCAGCAAGCAGCCGCGCCATATCATCACCCGGCGCGCCATCTGTCAGTTCTGGCAGCGCGACGTCGAGGGCGTCCTTCGTAAACCGCGCCATGGTTTCGCACACGGCAACATAATGCGGATGGACGCCTGCCGAGATAATGGCCTTGCTACGCTTCGTGATCCGCCGTGCCATGACAATCGCCTCCCAACAGGCGGTCGAGCCGTCATACATGGAAGCATTGGCGACATCGCAGCCATAGAGGCGCGCAACCTGGGTTTGAAATTCGAACAGGGCCTGCAACGTGCCCTGCGCAATTTCCGGCTGATAGGGGGTGTAGCTCGTCAGAAACTCGCCGCGCTGGATCAGGTGATCGACAGACGCCGGTATGTGGTGGCGATATGCCCCGCATCCCAAAAAGAACGGCACATCGGCTGCGGAGACATTCTTGCCTGCCATTACCCCCAAAGATCGCTCCACTGCCATCTCGGACGCATGATCGGGCAGCCCGTGAATTGGGCCATCCAGCCGCGCCTCTTCTGGCACATCGGCAAACAGCGCATCGATGTCAGGCGCGCCAATCTTGGCGAGCATCGCCGAGCGGTCGGCAGGTTCGAGCGGAAGGTAACGCATTTCTATTCTCCCCCCTCCCGTTCACGGGAGGGGCTTTTGGCTACAGAGTATCGACGAAAGCCTTGTAGGCCTTGGCATCCATCAGGCCTTCGAGTTCGTCGGTGTCGGAC
>CAJQMX010000118.1 GCA_905479515.1 uncultured Parasphingopyxis sp. | reverse complement strand
GCGGAACGCGCATTCTGGATGCATTTTTAAAAGCATATGCGGACAAGGAGCACTTTTCCGGAAAATCATGCAAGGATTGTGTGTCGCGCCGCATGACCTGGCGACCGGAGAACGATCAAGCGCGCCCGATCAGGCTGCTTTTCCGGTCCGGCAACTGATGGCCACCTCGACCAGTGTCCGCAGATCGTCCCAAATGCGATCCAGTCTCAGCGCTTCCCGGAGCAGCCCCGGGTTTCCGGTGGTTTTCGACAGGTCGACGCAAACCTTCCTGGAAGCAGTGCAGATCTTGTCCAGGATCGGCAGGAATTCGACCAGCTTTTCCGCCGGCGTGGTTGGCGTGATGCAAAGCTGGTAAATCTTCCTGGCGTTGCGGATATAGCTGTTCCGCAAACCGTTTATGCGATACTCAAGCATCTCTGCGCTGTCCAACAGGAGATCATCCTGCCCAAATTATTACCGATCATTATTAATAGCGCACCCTTCAATGATTCGCGGCGCGCCGTCCATCCTGCGTATAGCCAAAGAAAATAATAATCTGGGGACTGAACTACACTTGTCTCGCAGCACTATTGCTGCCAATCAACAGACTGATCTGACGCAGACATGCTGGTTTTCACTGGAAAAGCAGGGGAAACAAAGAACAGGTTTCAAGCGGCAGGTTTCGTCACCGGTCTGGACGCAGCCGATGTGCTGCTGCCCGCGCGCAACAGTCGCAAGGTCCAGCGTGACAGCGGAGCCTCGATGATCATGTGATAGGCGGCAGCGCCCGAAACAGCAAAGATCGTCATGATCAGATAATGTACAGGCCAGGGCAACTCGACCGTTGTTACCGCCGAAATGGCATATTTTATGTACAACGTGACCACGAATACGTGGGTGAGATACAGCGCGTAGGACCATTCCCCCAGGCGCGCCAGCAGAGCGCTCCTGAAGGTCAGCGTGCCCAGACTGCCGTAAAGCACGGCGGCCGAGGGGATGCCCCAGAAAACCATCCGCAGATCGCCGACAGGCCTTTCCCACTGCAAGGCCAGCAACGAGACTCCAATGATGAAAGCCGCCAATGGTGCGAGGCGCGGAACAACCCCGCGCGGTCCGCTCCACAGCCGGTACACCAGAATGCCGAAAACAAACTCCAGCAGAATCGGATCCGAATAGAAGATCAAGCTCGGATTGACCGGCTCAAGCCATGCTCCGGCGGCGACAAGGCAGATGATCACCGCAGAGGTCGCGTAGAGTTTCCGGTCGGCGAAGATGCCGGCGACAAGCGCGACGATGGCGTAGAAGAAGACTTCGTAGTTCAGGGTCCAGCCGACCACCAGCAGCGGCCCCGTGCTGCCATCTCCCTGATCAAGCGCGACAAACGACAGCGAAACCAGAAGCGCGTAGAAATCGGCAGTCGTCGAATTGAACAGGCTCGGCATGTTCCAGGCCAGCACGAAAACCGCAAACGTGATTACCCAATAGGCCGGAACCACCCGCGCAACGCGCCTTATCCAGAACTCCTTGCCGTCAAACTTTCCGGGCCGGGCGACGATCATCGCCATGACAAAACCGGAGATGACGAAGAACAGATCGACGCCCGCTGCCCCGACATGATCGATACGCTCGGGATCAAGGTTCCAGGTCTGCTGGGACAAGGCCGAGACATGATAAAACACCACAGCCAGCGCCGCCGCCGCACGCAAATACTGCACGGGATAAAGCGTCTCCGAGGAGGCAGATGTGGAGCGGGCCGTACTCATGATTGTTTCGGACTCGTTGCCTCAGGACATGATTGCACGAGGCCAGCATACTGCTGCAAAGCTTCCAAAACCCTAAAGCCATCAGATCCGCGAGGCGTCCCAGATGGCGGTGCCGTCGCGGTACGGCTTTAACATGCCCGATGATTGGGGTAGACAGAACCGGCAATCCCTTCCCGCCTCCGGAACCAGATCATGGCCAACAAATCCATCGACCACGCCTTCACAACCCGCTCGCTGACATCGGCGGCAAGTGACCCGACCTATGCAGGCGCTTTGTCGTTCATGCGCCGCAAATACACCAAGACGCTGAAAGGCGCCGATGCGGTGGTCTGGGGCATTCCGTTTGACGCCGCAGTGTCAAACCGGCCCGGCGCGCGGTTCGGCCCGCAGGCGATCCGGCGTGCTTCGGCCATCTTCGACAATGACCCGCAATATCCGTTTGACCGCGATCTCTTTGAAGACATGGCGGTGATCGACTATGGCGATTGCCTGCTCGACTATGGCAACCACCAGAAAACACCGGCCACGATCGAGCGCGAAGCGGCGCGGATCCTGGCCTCCGGGGCGTTCCTGATGAGCATGGGCGGCGATCACTTCGTCACCTGGCCGCTGCTCAAAGCCCATGCGGCCAAATACGGGCCGCTGGCACTGGTGCAATTCGATGCGCACCAGGACACTTGGTACGATGACGGCAAGCGGATCGATCACGGATCTTTCGTTGGCCGCGCCGTTCGCGACGGGGTGATCGACCCGACAAGGTCCATCCAGGTCGGGATCAGGACGCATGCACCGGAAGATTGCGGTATCCGCATTCTGTACGGCTACGAGGTCGAAGACATGTCGACCGCACAGATTGCCACCACGATTCTGGATCATGTCGGGGATGCACCCTGCTACGTCACCTTCGACATAGACTGCCTCGACCCGGCATTTGCGCCCGGGACCGGAACACCGGTTGCGGGTGGGCCGTCGAGCGCCAAGATGCTGTCTGTGCTGCAGAAACTCGGGGACCTTGATATGAAGGGCGCCGACATTGTAGAAGTTGCTCCAGCCTATGATCATGCGGACATTACCGCGATAGCCGGAGCCTCTGTGGCCATGCATTATATGGGACTTCTTGCAGAACGCCGCTCGCGACGATAAATCCGTGAACCTGACTGACGGCTTCGGACATCAAACCCGAAGATCCACGCAAGCCCCCTGATTTCCATGCATGAACGGAGAAGCCTGATGGCTCCCAAGATCTATATTGACGGCGAACATGGCACCACAGGCCTGCAGATCGTATCGCGGCTGCAGGACCGCTCAGACATCGAGCTGATGTCGATGCCGGCCGAACAGCGCCGCGATCAGGACGTCCGGACGAAATTCCTGCGCGAGGCCGATATTGCGATCCTGTGCCTGCCCGATGATGCCGCGCGGGAAGCCGTCGCGCTGGCCGCAGATTCAGGAACCCGCTTCATTGATGCCTCGACAGCACACCGGACCAACCCCGACTGGGCCTTCGGCTTTGCCGAACTTTCGGAAGGCCAGGCGGCACGGATTGCATCTGCCCAATTCGTTTCCAATCCGGGATGTTACTCGACCGGCGCCATCGCGCTGATTGCGCCGCTGGTCGCCTCCGGGCTGCTGCCGGCCGATTACCCGGTGACCATCAACGCCGTCTCGGGCTATTCCGGCGGCGGCAAGCAGATGATTGCGCAGATGGAAGATGCGACCCGTGACGATGCGATCACGGCGCCCTACTTTGCCTATGCGCTGACGCTGGCTCACAAGCATGTGCCCGAGATTGTCAGCCGCGCCGGCCTGAATCGGCAACCGGTGTTCACACCGGCGGTCGGACGTTTCGCCCAAGGCATGCTGGTCAACGTGCCGCTGCATCTCGACCTGCTGAGCGGCAATGCCTCGATGGCCGATATTCACGCCACGCTTGCATCCCACTATGCCGCAAGCCCGATTGTCGATGTGGCCCCGCTTGAGGCCGCCGGCGCAACCGCCCGGCTTGACCCCGAGGAACTGGTCGGTACTGACCGGATGAAGCTTTATGTTTGCGGGACAGAGGGCGCGGGCCGGGTGAATCTGGTCGCCTCGCTCGACAATCTCGGCAAGGGCGCATCAGGTGCGGCGGTTCAAAACCTCGACCTTATGATCAGCGGCTAGCAATGCGACAGGCAAACCGGTCCGAGCTCTAAGGGTTCGGACCGCCCCGGCACGCCGCTTTCCTGAGAGCTCGCAGCGGAAATCGCGTCGCGCGCCGCCGCCCAGGCTACGATTCGTGCTCGTAGCGTTTTGCGAGATCCTCGTAGTCGTCTTCCTTGAGATACTTCAGTTCGCGGACTATCCGCAGCGTCGGCTTGAGGGCAAAACAGATCGAGCCAACCAGAAAACACCAGGTTCCGGTCGTAAGCCATGCTTCCGAGAAGAACATGATCGACCCGATAACGAACAGCCCCGCCGCCGCCATGTCGACGGCGGTATAGGCAAGCTCGAACCAGGCATAGGTCCGTTCGTCGGCAATGTACCGGTGATGCCTGGACAGTTTGAAAAGTGTCATTTCACCCTCCGTTCCGAACAGGCGCGTTGCGGACCTGTCTCTCAGCTTCTGACACGGATACGCGTATCCATCGGATAGGCGCCATGAAAGCCGCGCCAGTGAGCCACGGCAAAGCCCAGAACTACCACTGCCCAGCCCTGATGCACCAGAGCCCAGCCAAATGGCACCTGCATGACGATGACGACAATGCCGATCAACGCCTGGATTGTGATGAGCCCGAACAGCAGCACGGCCCGGCGGCAATGCGTAGTGCCTCTGCCGCGGGCAATCGATGCGGCCATGTGCCACAAAGCCAGCGCGAACAGCAGATAGCCGCCGAGGCGATGGACGAATTGCACCGTCAATTCGTTTTCAA
>CAJQMX010000117.1 GCA_905479515.1 uncultured Parasphingopyxis sp. | reverse complement strand
AAGCTCTTGCACGTAATCAATGGCAGCTTGTTCAAGCTCAGTCAGTGGAACACCGCGCTTTGCCGCGCCCGTCTCGATAATCTTTTTGGCAAAGGCGCAATTCACCCTGCCGTTATTATACTCGAAAACCGGGATGGGCGTCGCAGTCACTTCGTTCGCTTCGCCCTTTGGACCATAGCCACGATAATCGTGATAGAACCCGTTGTAGAGTGGCTCCAGATATTCAGGATGGTTTTTCACGATCTCGTTGTGTATCGCGACGGTACTGACCAGCCCACTTTCACCGCCAGTCTTAGCTTGCTCGATACACAGCAACATTACCACATCGGCGAGATCGGTATGGGGATCAAGATATTGGTTGGTCCAGTTGTTGCGCCGGTTCGGATCGTCCGTCTTGAGCTCAAGATTGGTCACGGGAGCCAGCGTATCGCCCTGTACGTTATGAGGAATTATCTGGCCAAAATAAGTGCCAAGCCCCCAATAGATTGTCCGGTTTTCATCCAGATCATATTTCTTTGACTCAAAGCCCTTGATCAAAGCAAAGCCGCGGCCATTGCGGATCTGGTTATCAATCTCGGCCAGCTTTGGCGCGAGCTTTGGCAGTGGGAAATCTTCTTTCCCGAAATTACCCCATGTGAGGCCAGCAGCCTTTACTGAGCGCAACGCGGCATCCAACTCGGCAGCTTCCTCATCGGTGACGTGATAGACCCAAGATGTGTCTTTTTGCAGATCCGGTCCTTTCCAAGCGGTTGCATCAGTGATGATGTCACGCAAAATTTCCTTCGGCATAGCTATTCGCTCCTCTTTTATCAGATGTGTTTTTCAGGGATTTCGATATTCACCAGGGGGCCGAATTGCTGACCTCCGAAAAGGTCGGTGTCGGCAGGGTCTCCGGACGGAACAAGCCGCGGGATCGTCACCTTGATCGCATTGGCCGGGGCGTAGTTGAACAGGCGAATATCGCTCATGTCGACTTTGAAAAAGTCAGAGATAAGCTGCTTGGAAATCACGCCTGTCCCGACAACATGCTCATAGGTGCTCTGATCGGGGAACATAATGTCCATCGTAAGCCAGAACGGACCGGCGTTTTTTGTGCGGACCAATTTGGCAAAATCACGTAATCTGGGCATGGCTCAGACCTCCTTGTATTGGATGGGGTGCAGTTCTAGCGGATCATCCAGTTCCACAACATGATGCAGGACGAATTGATAAGCAGCGCCCAAGCTCCAGAAATGGGGTGCGATTGGGAAAGCGAGGTTAGACAACAGCCCTTCCCATTCGGGAACCGAGTGGTGCAGAACCATGTGCGCTGCTTGCCCGGCGATGGCATAAGCGACGTCCTGTGTTTCAGCGAGCGTAACCATGAGCAGGCCGATATCATTGCCGATATTCGTCGGATCAGGTTCCCGGTCGCCCAGAACGCCTTTCTGCCCATATATTTTGTAGTGAATTTGGTATTTGTCTTTAATGTCAGGGCCATAAACGGCTTCTACGTTCTCGGCGATATGGCCCTTCAGCCCATCAAACCAACTATCAAACTGCTCTAGGATCACGGGGTCGCGCACGCCCCCCAGGACCATTGCGCGATAACCGATCTGCGCGGCCCCTTCTAATTTTACCGTATAGGGTTTGGGATGGAACTGGCTGCCAGTTACCCGGACGCGACGTTCGTCGAACTGCTCATATGCTGCTTCGGTCAGGTCAAGCTCGCCGCCAGGCTCCAGCATCCGATAGGGATCAGCAGTTTCATAAAGCGCATGCGCAGCCACAGATAAAGGCGAGCATTTCTGCGCGGGGCTGACGGGTTCCAACGTAAAACCCTCACTGTCGATGGTACAAACCATACCCTCGGGTTTTTCCATTTTCACGACTGCAGCACCGCCACATTCCATGATTTTCGCGGCATGCCAGCACAGCCCCGCAGGGAAGCCGGCGCGGACCGGCAAAGCGGCAAAAATCGCTGCATCTGTGGATCGACCAGCAAGGACCACATCCGCGCCACCTTCGACCGCTGCGACATAGGCCTCAGCCCCCATCATCGCGACGATATGGTCAGTTTCGCGCAGGATTTTTTCGTTAATTTCTGGTGCCGGGTTGAGTGGCTTGATCCGGCCAGCCTTCATTTTTTCGATTAGCTTTTCTCGTGGCGGTTCGCTTTCGATAATCGCCGTCTTGAAATGCAAGCCTTCCTCTGTCGCAATTTCTTGTACAATCTCCCAAACCCAATTCAGGTTCCAATTGCCGCCTGATCCGCCACACGACCCGATCAACAGAGGTACATCAATTGACCGCGCCCCCGTGATCAGAATACGCAGATCTCGCATGACGGCCGCTTTGGAAAAGAATGGCATATTGCCACCCAGATTGGCCGGCCCACCATCGGTAGACCCTGCATCGCAGCCGATAAAGGCCAGATCGCGACCGAGCGCTGCCCGGAAATGGTCTTCTGAAAAACCCACACCAAGCACGCCAGTCGGGGAAAGGTAAGTTATTGTCTTAGTGCTCATCATATTTTCTCCATGGCATGTTTTCACTAACATTTGTTATTGATAAAACAGACTCTCCCCTAAAAGCTCCCACTGCTACATTACCCGCGAGAGAAATTCTTTGAGGCGCTCCGTTTTTGGCGCAGCCAGAACCTCTTTTGCATTTCCTTCTTCGATGATGGTGCCTTCGGTCATGAATACGATGCGATCAGCAACTTCACGGGCAAATCCTATCTCGTGGGTGACCACGATCATGGTCTTCCCGGCCTTACTGAGATCGGTCATGACATCCAGAACTTCCCCCACCAACTCTGGGTCTAGTGCGCTGGTTGGTTCATCGAACAACATGATCCTTGGACGCATCGCCAAAGCACGGGCGATTGCAACGCGCTGACATTGTCCTCCGGACAGCTGACCCGGATAAGCTGTGAAATGTTGCGCCAATCCGACCCGTGAAAGAAGATGCCGCGCCGCTTGTCGAGCGTCTGTTTTGCTAACGCCAAGCACTTGCACAGGGCCTTCCATCACGTTTTGCTCTACGGTCATATGAGGGAACAGGCCGAACTGCTGGAACACCATGCTCATATGCTGACGCTGCATGGCACGTTCACGGCTTTTCATTTCAATCAGTTGACCGTTTTTAATCTGATACCCCAGCAATTCGCCATCCAGGTACATTGCGCCGCCATGGATCGGTTCCAGCATGTTAATGCAGCGGACAAGCGTCGATTTACCCGACCCGGATGGGCCGATGACCGCTACTACTTCACCCTCCGCCACCTCAATGGATACGGATTTCAGCGCCTCAAAGGCTCCGTACCTCTTTACCAAGTTGTGGACACGCAACAGCGGGGTTGTTTTGGCTTTTGCAACATCACTCATGTTTTTGATGCTCCTGTCGCTGGCGCCCCGTCGTGGGCTAACTCTTCATCATCAGGAGAGATACGGGTCTGGCTGTAACCGCGTGAGTAATGACGCTCGATACGTTTCTGGAAGTACGTCAACGTAGTGACCAGCACCAAATACCAGATCACAGCCACCAACAGCAGCGGAATGACCTCGAACGTTCGGTTGTAAATCAGCTGCACAGAATGCAGCAGGTCCTTCATCGCGATCACGCTGACAAGTGAGGTCGCTTTGGCCATGCTGATCACTTGGTTGCCAGCAGGTGGCAGAATGAAACGCATTGCTTGTGGCAGAATGATGCGAAAAAATGACTGGCGCGGCACCATGCCAATGGCTTTCGCGGCATCGTGCTGGCTTTTGTCTACTGATTGCAAACCGGCCCGTACGATCTCGGTCATATAGGCACCTTCGACCAGCCCCAGCCCCAACATCGCAGCAACGAACGGCGTTATATAAGTGTTGGCGTCCAACACCCAGATGGGCTCCATGAACGGGATACCGATGGGGATAGAGGGCACCAAATACGCCAGATTGTACCAAAAGATCAGCTGAATGAGCGGAGGCGTAGCTCTGAATGCCCAGAGATAGACCGACGCAAGCCAACGTCCGGGCCGGAAATCGCTTAGAAGCAGCAGGGCCATTATCGTCCCAATCACCACGCCGATGACCATCGCCAAAGCGGTCAGCACTACCGTCGTTTTCAAGCCCTGCAAGACAGTCGTCGAAAAGAGATATTTTCCGACGATGTCCCATTCAAACCGGGGGTTGAAGACCAAGAATGCTAATAGCCCGAGACCAAAAAATAGTATCAGTGCAGAGGTTGCGATTTTGGCAGGTGAGCGTGGCTGTATTGCCTTAGCCACGTCGACAGATGCGTCTGAATTGTACATTCCGACCCTCATTTATCACGACGGTTTAGTATGCCCTGCTCACACAGGGCATGCCAACCTACCGAATTGTTACTTGGACGCAGGGTTAAGTTCGAAATCGGGCTGTGCGGCAGCACCGAGACCCCAGCGGGTCAGAATGGCGGCGTATTCTCCAGATTCATTCAGCATTCTGAGGGCTTCAACAATTGCCCCACTAAGTTCCGACTTACTCTTTAGAACAAGCCCAAGATGCAAAATTCCGAGTTGGTCCGTTTCATCTGTCTGGATATACAACTGATCCGGCAGTTGGGCTTGCATATAAAGCGCCGAGGCCAACTGCGACGACATCGCGTCGGCACGGTTTGATTGCACTGCCAGCAAGAGAGTGTTCTTGTCCTGAAGCGCCACATCCACGAGCGGCGGTTTCCCAGCTGCGATACACCTGTCGGAAACCATGGTCTGATATTGTTCGCTGATCGAACCCGCCGAAAACGCTACGCGCAGCCCACATAGATCTTCCAGTACTTTCACCGATTCACTGGCTGAGCCATCCATGACATAGGCAGGTTTACTTAGGAGCCACGGAATAATGTCAAAGCGTTCTTCACGCTCTACTGTATCAAGCAGTGGACCAGTCGTCAGATCGTAGCGTCCGGTATCCAGACCGGCCAACATGGCAGGCAGGCTGGCGACGATGGTGTTTTCAAACTCGACACCCAGCAAGGGCACCATTGCCTCCAGAAGGTCCGCCTCAAGTCCCGTGCGTGTTTCACCATCTACGCTAATGATGCGGTAAGGTGGAAAGGGATCGCCCGCGACCTGAATGGTGCCGCTAGCTTTGATCGCGTCTGGTAGTAAGTCAAATAACGGCGCCGTATTGTCTTGGGCCATCGCCGCGCCAGCAAGCAAAAAAGCCGCGCTAGCTAGCATGCTGACCATGCCCAACCGCAGCGTTTCACCGCGTGCTTGGAACGTAATATTGGTGTCGTTCGACATCTCAGTTTCCTCCCTAAAGTAATTAGTTTCTCCTCAGTAACATTTGTTATTGAGCCTGCGACCTTCTGTCAAGGTGGATTTTCGCACGTCGAAAAGAGCGCGGCTGAAACCGGATGAATCTTTACATAAGTCATCAAGATTTCATATTGATGGTGAACTCTCTGGACCTTCGCAGAAATATTCTGGCTGTCGAGGCGCAACGCTCAACACTGGATAGTTTCGTGAGATAAGGATAGTAGATTTCTGGTAATCTTAGACGATTGAAAGTGAGAAAATGCGATATTTGGCAGCTAACTCTACAGCCCGAAACACAATGAGCCCTGAGAATATCGGGTTCCGCATGCTCAAACTTACGAACTTGATGAGCCAACCGTTTTTTTCCGACTTCGCAAAGCAGAACTTTCTGACGCTGAACGAATGGCGCAGTATGGTTGTGATATCATCGTGGCCGAACACCGCGGCAGAAGATATTAGTGCCGCCACCGGTATTCATCCCATGAACATCAGTCGAGCCATTAAGGGATTGCGAAAGCGCAAATTTGTCGACCAGGTACATGACCCCGAGAACCACCGAAGAAAATTACTGACCCTGAGCCCTTTGGGAGAATCGAAATTTTCTGAAATTGCGCCACACTCGGAACAACAGTCACAAAAGTTGTTGAGTGCGCTCTCGGATGGTGAGATCGAGTCGTTTTCAATCATACTCGACAAACTTGTTAGACAAGCGGAATCGATGGTCAATATATGATAACGATGGCTCTGATGATGGGGTGAGTAGCCCCTCCTGACGGCATTTGTGCCAATGTGTACTCACCGGATCATGCGCTTAGCCAAAGTGAAGGCACCCGAACAGCAAGGGTAAGCTGCGGTCGGCATGACTGCGCTTCTGCCCTTTTCAAGGCACGCGCATTAGCGTGAATACAGTTCATCCCATGAGCCGCAAAATTTAGTTATTGAATGTAATTATAAATAATGTATCAATTTCCGCAAGAGGAGATTCGATGTGGCACGTAAGTTGAGATCCACGGCAACCAAGATGGGCCTGCAGCTTGATGAGGGCGCGGTTCGTGAAACCGTCGGTTACAATCTGAAAAGAGCGTATATGGTTCTTCAGCCGTTGGCTCAGAGCGGGCTTTCGAAACATGGTCTACGCGTGCCGTCATTCACAGCGCTTTCGGTCATCATACAAAATCCTGACATTGCGCCGTCGGTTCTGGCCGAGCTTCTCAGAATGGAGCGTTCCAACATTGTTGTGGTGATTGACGAGTTGGAAACACTTGATCTGGTTAGCCGCACGCAATCCACGACGGACCGCCGTCGCATCGCATTGTCGGCAACCCTCCTGGGCACTCAACTTCACAAGAAAGCGCAGGCCTCGATTCAAGAGGCGGAGAACAAAATTCTCCATCTGCTCAGCGCCGAGGAACAAACAAAACTGGTTGAGCTGCTTGGTAAGATAGAGGCAGCCGCTTTAGATTGAGAAAACGCAGCTGCGCGCGTTGTGTGTCGCAGGCGTAAGGGAGGAAAACATGAAAGTGAATATCTTTAAACTGGCATTTGCCGGTGCGATTTCGGCCGCCTGTTCGGCTGCCTCTGCAGATACCATCCGCGCAACAAGCGGCTTTGGTCCATCGCACCCGATTGCTGTCCACATTTATCCTGAAATCGACGCAAAGTTGAAGGAATTCACGGATGGCGCTTGGTCGTTGCAGGATACACCGGCCGGACTGGTGGCACCGAACGAGATGAGCTCGGCGCTGCGAGATGGCGTGACCGAGTTCGGGGCTCTTCTGATGCCGTACTTCCCAGCCGAATTCCCGGAAGCGGCGCTTCCGTCCGAGCTGTCGATCGTAGGCTCGAGCAACCTCGTGATTTCATCTGCGGTTACCGAATATATTGCCACCTGCACAGAGTGTCAGGCAGAGTTTTCTGCAAATGGCCAAGTCTACCTTGGGTCTGACGCGACACCGCCGTACAATCTGCTGACCGTCAAGCCCGTACGGAATATAGATGACATCAAGGGATTGCGCATTCGTACCGGCGCGCCGCTTTATGCCAGATTTGTTGCAAACATTGGTGGTGAAGCCACGCAAATCCCATCCTCGGAACTCTTTGAATCGCTCAGCCAAGGTGTGATCGACGGGACTTTCAGCGCAAACCACGAGATCATCGCGAACCGGCTTGGTGACGTCATCAAATATGTGACCGAGATTGAAGAAGGTGTCTTCAATGGCGCGGCCTCAACGACTGCAAGCGGCCTGCTTTGGGGTCGTATGTCGTCGGAGGATCGCGCGGCGCTGGCCCGTGCCGCACAATATGGTGTTGCTGCTGGCCTTTACGGGTTTCTTGCTGACGCGACAAAGGCACGCGAGGTTGAAGGTATAGAATTCATCGCAATGGACGAAACGCTTTCACAGGCCAAGACCGCCTATAATGATGAGCAGCTTGTCAATGCGGCCGCTGTGCTGGCCGAGCGCGGCGTGACCGACGCGCAAACCAAGATTGATCGTTACATTGCATTGGTCGAAAAATGGGAAGGGCTCGTCACGCCTGGCATGACGGCCGACGAGTTGGGCGAGCTTCGCTATACCGAAATCTTCTCAAAACTTGATCTGGGCAACTACGGCAACTGATTGAATGTGCCCCGCTTTCAAGCGGGGCATAACAACATGTCACAGGGAGGCGATCATGAAAATACTCAGCAAATGGATCAGCCGGGGCAGCATTGCCTTTCTGTCTTTGGTCCTCATTGCAATGATGCTTCAGGTCGTCGTCGACGTATTCATGCGCAGTTTTATCGGCGCAGGTTTTCCCGGCACCGCAGATCTTGTGGGACGCTATTACATGGTCGCGCTTAGCTTCATGCCGCTTGCCCTGACCGAGATAGGGCGGCGCCATATCGAAGCGACGATCTTTACGGATGGTCTTCGCGGGGGGCTGCGCAAGGCGGTTGCGTTGATGGGCTTTGGGATTAGCTTGTTTGTTTTCACGCTCCTGACCTATGGATCCTCGATTGAGGCGCTCCGGCAGACCGAGCGCGGCGCTTATGTCGAAGCCGGAACGCTTCATTTTCTCACATGGCCCAGCTACTGGATTCCGGCTGTTGCCTTCGGG
>CAJQMX010000116.1 GCA_905479515.1 uncultured Parasphingopyxis sp. | reverse complement strand
ACAATGGACCAGCGGATATGGCGTGATCGTCCATAATACCGAGACGCAGCAACGACTTCAGAGCATCTTGCAGAACGCCGACCGCGGGCTTTTGGCGCTGACACAAACCGAGGCCGCAGACGTGTTCTCGGCGACGGACAGACTCGCGAATGCGGCAATGTGGCTCATCGCGCACATGTCATATGCACGTCGCGTCGACCTGTCTGGCGCACCCCTGAAGGCGGGGGATTTCAAACCCTCGCCAGAAGGCCATATGGGCGGATCGTTTAACATGGCGATCGCATTTGCAGGCTATCTCGCCGCCAATGCGTTGAGTGGCCATACCCGTGCTTGGACCCTTGGGCAGGGTCATTGCGTCGCTGCAATTGAAGCCATCAACGCACTCACAGGCGATGTCTCAGCCGCGCAGCAAGGGCGCTATGATCGCAGTGAAGCAGGCCTTTCCCGGCTCGTCAGTGACTTTTACGGCTATGCGATCACCCCCGATGGCCGCCCCGGCGTGCCGCTCGGCAGCCACGTCAACCCGAATACAGCTGGCGGGTTGTCGGAAGGCGGGTATCTTGGATTCACCAGCCTGCAATATATCCACATGCCATTGCTGGGCGAGCGCCTTGTCGCCTTTCTGAGCGACGGCGCTTTCGAAGAGCAGCGCGGATCCGACTGGGCGCCGCGCTGGTGGCGCGCCAGCGATAGTGGTTTCGCCGTGCCTGCGATGGTGCTGAATGGCCGGCGGATCGAACAGCGTACCGAAATCAGTCAGGAAGGCGGACTTGATTGGTTAGTCAAGCATTTGACCTTAAGCGGGTTCGACCCAATCATTGTCGATGGCCATGATCCCCTCTCTTATGCATGGGGCATATTGGAAGCGGAGGCCCGGCTTTCAAAACTGAGCGATACGGACGGCCCCTACCCCGCGCGGCTGCCTTATCTGATTGCGCCCTGCATCAAGGGTTTTGGGTTTCCAGGGGCTGGGGGAAATAGCGCGCACAATCTCCCACTGGAAGGAAATCCGCGCACCAATAAGGGCGCACGCGTGCTCTTCAATGAAGGCGTACAAGCGCTCTACACACCGCCTGACATGCTTGATGATGCGGTCCGGACCCTAAGCGTCCACAAAATACAAAACCGCATGTTGGAAAGTCAGAACGCCCTCGCCGTTCGCAAGGTTTCTGATCCCGTATTGCCTAGGTCAGACGCGCGTTCGCTCGGCACCCCCCGCCCAAATTGCGCAATGGACGCGATCGATCAGTGTTTCACCGAAATTGTGCGCGCCAATCCGCATTTGCGGGTCCGCGTTGCAAACCCTGACGAGCTTCGCAGCAACCACATGCCGCTGACGCTCGAGATGCTCAAGCATCGGGTCAATGCGCCTGAGCCCGGCACGCCTGAATCCAAAAATGGTCGCCTCATCACGGCGCTGAATGAAGAGGCTGTGATAGCTGCAGCCCTTGGCAATAAGGGCGGGCTGAATCTCGCAGTGAGCTACGAGGCCTTCGCCATGAAGATGCTCGGCGCGCTGCGCCAGGAGATTATCTTCGCGCGTCGACAGAAAGAACTCGGTCAAATTCCGGGCTGGATCAGCGTCCCGCTTATTGCAACTTCGCATACTTGGGAAAATGCCAAGAATGAACAATCCCACCAGGACCCGACACTGCCCGAAGCGCTGCTCGGAGAAATGTCGGAGACCGCTCGGGTGATCTTCCCGGTCGACGCGCCAAGCGCTGCTGAAGCGCTGCGCAACATCTATCGTGGGCGCGGCGAAATCGCCTGCCTGGTGACACCGAAGCGAGATGTCCCAAACCTTCTATCCGAAGAGGAAGCCGAACACGCGCTGGAAAATGGAGCGCTCCACATCGCCGGTGATATCATGGCAGCCGACATTCAATTGGTCGCGATCGGCGCTTATCAGGCTCACGAAGCCCTCGCCGCATTCCAGCGACTCACTGAACGCGGCGTGCCATGCTGTGTCACCTTGATCCTTGAACCGGGCAGGTTCCGCATGGGACGCGACGCAATGGAGCAGGCATTCACAGCGAGCGAAGACAGGCTTGAAGCCCTTTTCCCGCGCGGGCTGGCAAGAGTGCTGCTGACGCATACGCGGCCCGAACCGATGACGGGTGTGCTGAGACGACTGGATGGCGGGCCGGAACAATTGCGCGCGCTCGGCTACATTTCTCGCGGCGGAACATTTGATGTCGCAGGCATGCTGTTCGCCAATCGCTGCACCTGGGCTCATACTGTCGATGCCGCCATGGCGTTGCTGCCGAAAAAAACTCTCGATCTCCTTTCGGAGGATGAACGGCGCGCCATTGATGGGCAAGGCGATCCATCCGCTCTCGAGCGCTCAAAACCTGTCCTGCGCCGGGAGCACGCATCATGACCCTCACCCTGACCAGTCTTGGCGGGGCTGGAACCGTGACCGGCTCACGCCATCTTCTTGAATATGAAGGTCAGCGTATACTGATCGATTGTGGTCTGTTCCAGGGCTATAAGGCGTTGCGCCAGCGCAACTGGGCGCCCTTCCCGATTGATCCAAAATCCATCGACGCCATTGTCCTCACGCACGCCCACATTGATCATAGTGGTTATCTGCCAAAACTGGTCAGAGAAGGTTATCGCGGTCCCGTTTATTGCTCGAGCGCGACCAAGGATCTTTGCGGAATCCTGCTGCGCGACAGCGCGTATATTTCAGAACGAGACGCCGAGCGGGCCAACCGCCTTCGCTACACCCGCCACAAACCGGCTCAGCCACTTTATACGATCGCCGACGCCGAAGCGGCGATTGAAAAGCTCACCCCAATCGACTTTCACCAGGACGTTCATCTCGCGATTGGGGCCGATATCTATTTACGCCGCGCCGGGCATATTCTTGGGGCATCGACCGTTGAAGTCCGTTGGGGCGGCAAAACCATTATCTTTTCTGGTGACCTTGGCCGCTATGACGACCCTTTCATGTTTGACCCTGAGCCGGTGCAAAATGCCGATTACGTCGTCATAGAGTCCACCTATGGAGATCGCACTCATCCGAAGCTCGATCCCATGGAACAGCTGGGTGACGTGATTGCACGCACCGCCAGGCGCGGCGGGACAGTGGTTATTCCAGCCTTTGCGGTCGGGCGCGCTCAACTCATTCTCTACCATATCTGGATGCTCAAAAAAGCGGGACGGCTCGAGAATGTCGCGATCTATCTCGACAGCCCAATGGCGATAAACGCAACTGAACTTCTCTGCACACACCTCGATGATCACAGATTTGCGCGGCAGGTTTGTGAAGAGACTTGCGCGATTGCGACTTATGCGCGTGACGTCGACGCTTCAAAAGCCATTACCAATGATCTGATGCCAAAGGTTGTGATCGCAGCGAGCGGTATGATCACAGGCGGCCGCGTTCTGCACCATATTCAGGCATTTGGTGGAGACCGGAAAAATACGATCCTGTTTGCTGGATATCAGGCCGGTGGCACGCGTGGAGACAAGATTCTCAAGGGCGCAAGCAAGGTCAAAATGTTCGGCCACGACGTTCATATCGGCGCCGAGATCGCCAGCCTGCCCGCTTTGTCAGCCCATGCGGATGCCGACGAGCTGATCTCCTGGCTTGGCGGCTTTGAAAAGCGTCCGGCAAAAGCATTTATTGTTCACGGCGAACCCGATGCATCAGAGGCGCTAAGCACGCGTATGCAGGATGAGCTCGGCTGGCGCACTGATGTTGTTGCCATCGAGAAGGCCTATGAGCTTGGAAGCGGCGACGAATGACGCAGGATAATCAACCCCACGCCGCCACGACCCTGTCCGCGCGACGCCTGAAATGGCATGCTCAGGACGAAGCGATCGTTCTAATGCGGACCGACTGCCCGGTCTGCCGTTCAGAAGGACTGACGTCGCGCGCCCGTGTGCTGATCAGTTGCGACGGGCGGGACGTGGTCGCGACCCTGCACCAGATCGACGATGATTGGCTGGCCCTTAGCGAGGCTGGTCTTTCTGAAGCGGCTTGGAGCCGGCTTGGTGCCGAGCCCGGCGCAGATCTTAAAGTCAGCCACGCTCCAACGCTTCGGTCTCTCTCTGATGTGCGTCAACGGATGACCGGCAAACGGCTGCCAAGCGATGGATTTGACCGGATCGTGACTGATATCGCCGCCGGACTGTATTCTGATATTCATCTGGCCGCCTTTATCTCAGCCTGTTCCACGCTGAGCCTCGACATAGACGAAATCACCTCGCTGACCGGCGCCATGGTGAACGTCGGAGAGCAACTCGACTGGAATACCGACATGGTCATCGACAAACACTGCGTGGGCGGCCTACCCGGAAATCGCACGACGCCGATTGTTGTTGCGATCTTGGCCAGCCTGGGTTTGACGGTCCCAAAGACCTCCTCGCGCGCCATCACATCGCCCGCTGGAACCGCAGATACGATGGAGACGCTCACTCAGGTCGATCTGTCACTGCCAGACATCAGGCGGGTTGTTGAAACGGAAGGTGGATGCCTTGCCTGGGGCGGCGCGGTCCAGCTCAGCCCGGCCGATGATATTCTCATCCGCATTGAACGGGCCCTCGACATCGACGCCGAAGGTCAGCTGATCGCGTCTGTTTTGTCAAAGAAGATCGCCGCCGGCGCGAGCCATGTGGTGCTCGACTTGCCCGTCGGACCAACCGCTAAACTGCGTAGTGCTGCCGGTGCCCGCGCCCTTGCCCAGCACATGACGATCGTTGCACGTGGGTTTGGCCTCAAGACCCATTGCGTGTTCAGCGACGGGCTCCAACCCGTCGGGCGCGGCATCGGACCGGCGCTCGAAGCCTGGGACGTGCTCAGGGTCTTGCAAAGAAGCAAAAGCGCGCCGCCAGATCTTCGCGAACGGGCGCTGACGCTGGCTGGCGCCGCCCTTGAACTTGCGGGCCGTGCCAAACCGGATACCGGAGCGGCCATGGCTCAGGACGCGCTCGACAATGGATCTGCCTGGTCGAAGTTTCAGGCCATATGCGCCGCTCAAGGCGGTTTGCGCGAACCACCACGCGCAGCGCAAACTGCGCCCGTCGCGGCAATTCGGTCAGGGGTCTTGAAAGCAATCGATAATAGAAAGCTCTCCAGGCTCGCAAAACTTGCTGGTGCTCCCGAACGCCCGGCCGCTGGTCTGACCGTTCACAAACGCCTAGGCGAACAAATCACGATTGGTGAGCCGCTTCTCACCATCCACGCAGAGGCGTCGGGCGAGATCGACTATGCCATGAGCTACGCTCACGCCAATGCCGGCCTCTTCACCATTGAGGGTTAACCCATGACGATTTACATTCCGCTTCCCGGTAATGAAGCTATGGCTTCTGAGCTTGCCAAAATCACAAGTTCTGAACTTGGCACCCTTGAACACCGCAGATTCCCGGACGAAGAGACCTATGTGCGCCTCACCTCAGATGTCTCTGGAAAAGCAGTCGAACTGGTTTGCACGCTCGCCCGGCCTGACCCGCAATTGCCAGGACTTCTTTTTGCCGCTTATACAGCGCGCGAGCTTGGCGCCACATCGGTTGGGCTGATTGCCCCCTACCTTGCCTATATGCGTCAGGATAAGAGATTTTCAGACGGCGAGTCTGTGTCATCAGGACACTTTGCCAGATTGCTCTCAGGTGCGTTTGAAAGGGTGGTCACCGTCGATCCGCATTTGCACCGCATCCACGATCTCAATGACGTTTTTTCAATCAATACAAAGGTTGTGCACGCCGCCCCGGCACTGTCCGATTGGATCAAGGCCCATGTCGACAAGCCGCTCATCATTGGCCCGGACGCTGAGAGCGAGCAATGGGTGTCCGACGTGGCCGACCGAGCGAGCGCCCCGCATCTTGTGCTCTCCAAAGTCCGCCATGGCGACCGCAATGTAGAAGTGACAGCGCCTGGCCTTAAAAACTGGACCGGCCATCAACCCGTTCTTGTCGACGACATTGCCTCTTCCGGGCGAACCATGATGGAAGCGGCCCGCCACTTTGAGACCGCTGGCTTTGCAAAACCGGTCTGCGTGATCGTCCATCCGCTCTTTGCCGGCAATGCCTATGAGGACCTTAAGTCTGTCTCGACACGTGTCGTATCGACCAATGCGGTCCAACATGCCTCAAATGAGATTTCGATCACGCCCTTACTGATTGGCTAGCCGCTGCAAAGAGGGCGCGCAGTTTGACCGGTCCCAACGGTCTTTTTGATAGAAATCAAACCGGCAGGGTCGCCATGCTTTATCAAACAAACCGGCTTTGGAAAAAAACGCCTGACCGTGTCACGGTCAGGCCTTCATGGAGTGTGTCATGAAACACAAAGCTACACGTCTTATCTCAACCTTGCTCACCACTTCGTTACTCCTGACGAGCATTGCCGCAGCTGAAACCCCAAACCCTCAGCTGGAAAAAGAACCAGCGGCACACATGACAGAGCGCGACGGCGTTCGACTGCACCTTGGCCTACGCAGCAGGATGCAAGAACACGATCTTGACGGTGACAGTCTACTCAGCCGCGCAGAGTTTGATGCCTGGCACAGCGCGAATTTCGCGCTGATGGATGCCAATGGCGACGGTCTGACGCTTGAGGATTTTCAAGGCGCGCAGCTCGGACCAGGCCCCTATGGCGCCGGCCATCATGCGCGCCGGGCGAAAATGCGTGAGCAGGCCGACCTGCGCAAGAAAGCACGTTTCCGACTCATGGACAGCGACGGCGACGGTGTTGTGACCCTCAGCGAGCATGACGCATTCACCGAGCACGTCTTTCTGGAAGCAGACGCCGATGATGATGGGTATCTCACTTTTCAGGAGCTCCAGCAGCACAATCGCGGCATGTAAGGCATACCAATCGGTTAAGTCCTACTGACCTCGGCGACAGTATTGCCGAGGTCAGCAACCCGTTTTCAGAGCAACGCCGCTATTGAGCCCGTTTTAGCTACTCGCCTTAACACCGAATGAAGCAAGCTTAACATCGCACTAAAATCCGCAATACGCATACGCGGCCGCCAGTTCGTCCCCCTAGTGCATGATCTACATCCCGATGTTTCTTTGCATGAGTCGCATCCATTTTGCAAAAAGTCTGACAAATCAATCCACGACCCACGCGCGAACGGATGAGCGGTTAGGTTGTGCTTTTATCTTCACGCCGCCCTTCAAAACCTGTCAGTATCGTCAATTTACTTGCCACGTGTATTTCTGAGCTTAAAAGCGAGCGCTGATGAAAACGCTGGCCAGACGCTCAGTTCGGCTTGAGGAAGATAAACGGCGCTGGCTCATCCAACGCCCAAGGATATTCGTCATCACCGGCGATATCGTCCCAATATAATTCGCCGGTTTCGCAGCCTTGATGAACTGGGAAATCCCTCGTCAACTACGCATCGCTTGGGCTGGGCGATATCTATCCAACCGGACATTCACGGTTCCTGGCCGGACTGGAAACACTCAATGGTTTCCTGCTGATTTCGTGCTCGGCATCATTCATTTTCCTCCTGATGCGAAACCAAATGGATGGTCCAATTACAGGCGGAATTCAAAAATCGGATTAACTCGGAACCTGTTCACACACTTCTCCGTTAGTCGTGGAAATACCCCACCACTGTATAAGGAGGATGTTGAAAGTGGATATGAAGAACAGTTATTGGCGGTTTGGCGCAATGATCATCACATCGATGATCGTGATGTTTGGACTGATGTACCTCAACACCTATGCGTGGGAGCATGTTCGCTGGAGCGAGACACGCTTCTACATGGCTTTCATCATGGGCGCCGCGATGGCCGTCGTGATGCTGAGCTTCATGCTCAACATGTACAAGGACAGCCGGATCAACTTTGGCATTTTCATTGGCGCTGCGGTCGTGTTCGTCCTGGCCCTCTGGCTGGTGCGCAGCCAGAGCACCGTCGACGACCGGTCCTACATGAAAGCGATGATCCCTCACCACTCCATTGCCATCATGACAAGTGAACGCGCCGGCATCGAGGATGTCCGTGTGCGCGAGCTTGCCGACGAGATCATCACGGCGCAGCGCCGCGAGATCAAGGAAATGGAATGGCTGATTTCCGACATCGCGGAGAATGGCCCGGCATCGACGGAAAGCGAGGCGGCCAGCCGCCCGGTTCCCCCCTTTGAAGGCACGCTCAATCCAGACGACGCTGCCGGGGCAGCCATCGCGGAGGACTAACGCGCCTTCCACGTCCAGTCAGACCCATGGGCGGCAAATATCTCGAGATCACGCCGGACAGGGGCGAACTCGCCCGGCGGAATATCGACATGGCAGCCTTCCAGTCCGTGATCCAAACCGCCTTGGGCGGCATGACGCTCTCCCAGTCTGTCGAGGGCCGGGAACGCTATGACATCATCCTGCGCTATGATCGGCCATTTCGTGAGAGCGCCACAGACCTGGAAGAGATACTCGTGCCCGCCCCGTCCGGCGCCCATATCCCTCTCAGCGAACTGGCGGACATTTCCTATACGGAAGGCCCGCCAATGATCCGATCAGAAAATGCCAGACTGACTGGCTGGGTTTTCGTCGACATCGCGGACCGGGATATGGGCAGCTATGTTGCAGACGCCAGACAGGTCATTGGCGACGCCGTCGACCTGCCTGCGGGTTATGCGGTGGAGTTCTCCGGCCAGTATGAACAGATGCAGGAAGCGAATGCGCGGCTTAGAATCGCCATTCCAGCTGCAATTGCACTGATCTTCCTGCTGCTGATGCTACATTTCGGCCGGCTCGACCGGACCCTGATCATCATGGCCAGCCTGCCTTTCGGTCTGGTCGGCGGAATGTGGGCCGTCTGGTTGGCAGGCTACAATCTGTCAGTAGCCGTCGCGGTCGGTTTCATCGCCCTGGGCGGCATCGCGGTCGAGACGGCCGTCGTGATGCTGCTCTATATCGACGCGGAAGTCCGCAAGGCGAACCCGTCTGACAGGAGCCAGCTTTTCGCAGCTGTCAGCAAGGGCGCGGCCATGCGCGTCAGGCCGAAGTTGATGACGGTCACGACCATTTTTGCAGGTCTTGCCCCGATCTTCCTGACCGACGGCCTCGGATCGGACGTCATGCGCCGGATTGCCCTGCCCATGCTTGGCGGCATGGCCTCAACCCTCATGCTCTCCCTGATCGTGATCCCGGCCATCTACCACATCCGGCTCGGGCTGCAGATTCCATCAGATTTACCCCGGGCCGAACCGGATAACCGGGCCGGCTCATTCACCCCCGAAGGAGAAAAACCATGACGAGACACCCGTTGAAAATTCCGCTTTTGATTCCACTGCTTCTGAGTGGCGCCATGCTGCCGGCGGCCGCGCAGGATCGCTCATCAGGCAGAATGATGATCGACGGCGGCATGATGGGTGGCGGCCTGTTCGGCACGGTGTTTATGCTGCTTGCTGTGCTCCTCCTCATCCTCGGGATCGCTGCCCTCATCAAATATCTGAGGTCGAAATAATAGTCCCGTATCCATCCACCCTATTCCCCCGTCCCGGCGCGCATCGGGGGCCTCTGTTGAAAGCCGCGCCAGACAATCAAAAAGGAAGAAAACGATGAAAACCCTCGTCAGAAAGACAGCAGTCACAGGCGCAATCCTCGGACTGGCCCTGATCGGTCCGGCGCTCGCCCAGGACGCCGGCATGAAAATGGACAGCATGAAAGACATGGACATGTCCGGCATGAGCTGCTGCGGCGACATGGCGCCCGGCTTTGGCGTCATTAACGGCGTCGATCTGGATGCCCGAACCGTCAATATTTCACACGATCCGATCAAGAAGATCGGCTGGGGTGAAATGACAATGGACTTCGAGGTCGGCGGAATGGTTGCGCTCGACAAATTCGAGAATGGCGACAACGTCCATTTCATGCTCAAGCAGGACGACAGCGACAATTATGATATCGCCATGATGATGCCGATCGGCGGCGATCCGGATGCTTTCAAGCAATCCATGATGTCGATGATGAAAGGCAAAGGCATGATGGACTGCAACATGGGCGGACAGGGATCCATGTCCGGCATGTCAGGCAAGGATCATGACGACACCGATCACTAGCCGGTCCTCTGTTTAAAGCAAAAAATTCGTAAATCAGGTTCCGGCCGCGTTCCGCGGCCGGAATGCCTGCGTCTCCCGATTAGTTCACCAGGAAATCCCAATGACTCAAAGAATTCTGATTACCGCCTTCTTGTTAGGTTCCGTTACCCTGACAGCCTGCAGTGACCCCGAAAGCCGAACGCCGCCAGCATCCGGCCCTGCGGAGCAGACCAGGCCTGAACCGTTCGAACAGGCAGATGAAGCTATGCCCGGCGATACTGGACGGGCCACGGGCAGGATCTCATCCCTTGATCGCGACGACGGCCGGGTCACCATCGACCATGGCCCTTTCGAAGGCATCGCCATGGGCGCGATGACCATGAGTTTCGCTTTAATGGGCGATGTTGAGCTGACTGACCTCTCTGAAGGCGATGACGTGATCTTCCAGGTCAAACGGGGCCGGGACGGTTCTCATCGCATCATGGAAATTTGTAGCATTCCCGCGAATGGCCCCGGCTGCCCGGATCTTGAAACGCTTCATCGGGACATCCCTCCAGGTCCGTAAGGCGGCATGCTCCGACACCGTTCTCTAACGCGTAACAGGAATGACGACAATGACAAGAACAAAAATAGCACAGACCCTGAAAGAGGATGGTTTGTCCGGCGTGGCCCGCCGCGTCCATGCCGGCCTGATTTTCAGATATCATGAGACATTCAACTCAAGGTTCGACACGATACATGCGATCGACACAAGAACCTCCGTCGCGCTCGAAACGCTTGATTTCGAGCATCAACACAAAGCGCACGCAATCGACTATGAACCGACCCCTATAAAGCTTGTCGAAGCCCTGCTTAAACCCAGTCGTGCGCGTGCCAGCTCGACGACGTTTCTGGATCTGGGCTGTGGCAAGGGACGCGTTCTGATCAAGGCGGCGGAGCTTGGATTCGATCGCCTGATCGGCGTGGAATTTGCTGGCGAAATCGCTGAAGCTGCCCGGTATAACCTCGGACAGGTTTTCAGATCATCTCCCGGGATTTCATGGACGATCATCAGTCAGGATGCGGCCACCTACAGTCCGCCCGAAAGTGACCTGATCGTTTTTCTGTATAATCCTTTCACCCAGCCCGTCATGGAAGGGGTCGTAAACTGGATAGAAGCCCATATTGATCGCGGCTATCGCGTCGAAATCATCTACTACAATTCACAGTGCCGATCCTTGTTTGATGACTGCAACCGGTTGAAAGTGACACCGTTTCCATGGCTCGTGAAACTCCAGCTGCGCTTCCTGAGCTGGCACGCCGCCGTGAAATATCTTTCCGTAGCAGGCGACAGGAATGAATCATATCGAGGAACGGAGCGACAAGTCTGATTGATCCGCCTCCCCGGAAACCCCAGGGCTGGCGAGGCCTTGTTGCGTTCAATGTCGATCTTAGCCTGCGCAGCACGAAAGTTTCGCCACGTCCTTGTCGAAGGTTTGCGCCGCCAGCTTTAGCCCTTCAACAGTTGTCAGGTATGGGAAGATCGTCTCGCCAAGCGCCTTGCTCGTCATGCCGAACTTCAACGCCATAGCCAGCGTCTGAATCGCATCAGACCCTTCGGGCGCCGCGATCTGTCCGCCCAGGAGGCGGTCGGTCTTCGCATCCGCGACCAGCTTGATGACGCCG
>CAJQMX010000115.1 GCA_905479515.1 uncultured Parasphingopyxis sp. | reverse complement strand
AGCGCGGCACGACCCGTCAGCAGGTTGGCGAGGAAACGGCGTGCAACCGGCTTTCCAGCATCGATCCGGGTGAAGTCTACCAACTGCGCGACGGCGTATGGCGGACCCGTGGCGCTGCCCCGATCCCAACGCCCGATTACTGCTAAAGGGCCTTCGTTTCAGCTGACATTGTCACGCTGAACCGGTTTCAGGGCCGATTTCGCTGTGAGCATCCTCCTCGCAGAAGGTGGGGTGGATGCTGAACCAGGCTCAGCAGGACTGCCTGGCGCAAACCGAATCCGGACGGCTCTGGCGGGCCTGATTTCTGCTTCGATTTTCTCCGCCCCAAACAATCCCCAAACACCATGCCGCACTGCATCATATGCGGTTGACTTGAAAAGGGCCCATCACTAAACGGGCCGTGCCTTGGCGGGGTCGATCGCCTCCATGCGCGCGTCCGGCGTTATTTGGCCAATAGGAGCAAGCATGGCGGAGAAAGACACCGCACAGGATCCCTTCGTCGCGGAAGACTCGCGGCTTGAGTCGCTCGAAGAGCGATTACAGGCCGCTCAACGCGCAGAAGAGATCCGGTCAGGCAAGCGCAACAAGGTTCCCGCCAAGGGCTATTCCCAAGGGAACCGCGTGCTTGCCGAAATGATCGGGGGTCCTGTTGGTGGGGGTGTGATCGGCTGGTTGCTAGACCTGTGGTTCGACACCTTCCCATGGCTGATGCTGGCGATGATGTTCCTCGGATTCGCTGTCGGCATCAGGAATGTGTTTCGAATTGCCAAAGAGCGCCCGGAATGATCGTCACTATGATCTTGGGCGCTTTTTGACTGAATGAACGGGATGTTTGAACGTGGCTGAAGGCGGCGAAATCGATCCGATGCACCAGTTTCAGGTGGAGCCGCTTGTCGGCGCCTGGGATCCAGCTGGCGGAAGCATCGTGTTCACCAATTCCACCATGTGGATGCTGATTGCGCTGGCCGCGATCTGGCTGTTCATGTGGGGCGGTATGAAGCGCGAACTGGTCCCCGGCCGTTGGCAGCTCGCCGTTGAAGGCCTTACCGGCTTCATAAACAATATGGTTTCGACCAGCATCGGGCCGAAGGGCAAGAAATATATCCCCTTCGTCTTCACGATTTTCATGTTCATTCTGTTTGCCAATATGCTGGGCCTTGTGCCGATCGGCATTGTGGGCGGCCATCCCTTTACGGTGACCAGCCATTTCGTGATCACCGGTACGATGGCAATCATGAGCTTTGCGATCGTGCTTGGGGTCGGCTTCTGGAAGCACAAGCTGAAATTCTTCACGCTGTTCATCCCGCACGGAACGCCGGCACCCATGGTTCCGCTGATCTTCCTGATCGAGCTGATCTCCTTCATGGTCCGCCCGTTCAGCCTCGCGCTGCGACTGTTTATCGCGATGACCGCCGGCCATATCCTGTTGAAGGTGTTTGGCAGCTTTATCGTTCAGGGGATGAATGCCGGCGCAGAATATGGCCTGCTGGTCAGCCTGCCGAGTTTCCTGCTCATCGTCTTCATCAGCGCGCTTGAGCTTCTGGTTTGCGCCATTCAGGCCTATGTGTTTGCATTGCTGACGACGCTCTACATCAACGATGCAGAAAATCTGCATTGATCCTAATTTCATCCATTACCCAATACGACAGAAGGAGTTATTTCCATGGAACTTGAAGCTGCAAAAATGATCGGTGCCGGTCTTGCTGCAATTGGTGTTGGCGCTGCTGCCACCGGTGTGGGCAACGTATTCGGATCGTTCCTTGAAGGCGCACTGCGCAACCCGGCTGCTGCCGACGCCGAACAGGGTCGTCTGTTCATCGGCTTCGCTGCTGCTGAGCTGCTCGGCCTGATCGCCTTCACCGTAGCCATCCTGATCCTCTTCGTATTCTAGTCGAACCGGGCGCTGCTTTCGGGCGGCGTCTGTTCGGGTTAGAATTGAAGACAAGCGATAGGATTCCGGTCTCATGCCACAAATAGATCAGGTCATGATCAGCTATGCGTCACAGATTGTGGCGTTGCTCCTCGTGCTCGCCATCATCTATTTCGGCATCGCCAAGGCGATGCTGCCGAAAGTGCAAAATACGATCGATGCGCGCGCCAAGCGCGTTTCGGACGATCTTGCAGCTGCCGATATGGCACATAAGCGGGCGGACGAGATCGAGGAAACCTATCGTAACCAGATGAACGACGCGCGGTCGGACGCCAATGGCGTGACGACCGAGGCCAAGGCGAAAGCCTCTGCCGAAAATGACAAGCGCGTCGCTGCGGCCGATGAAAAGCTGGATGCCAAGCTTGCCGAAGCCGAAGCTGGACTGGCAGCAGCGCGCACCGCCGCCTTGGCCGAGATTGAAAATGTTGCCGTTGAGGCGACACAGGATATCGTAGCCAAAGTTTCCGGCAGCACTGTTGCCAAGGCTGACGCCAAAAAGGCTGTAAAAGAGGTGATGGCCCGTGGCTAACAGTAATCCGCAACTTGAAAACGATCTGGAACAGGACGTCCACGAAGACATGGGCATTCCGGCTGACGATCACGGCGCGACGGAATCGCATACCGAAGATGCCGGGCACGCTGAACCAACGGCGCTGTTCCTAGACGCCAATGGCTGGGTCGCGATGGCGATGATTTTCGTCATTGCCGTCATGCTGTGGAAGAAAGTTCCGTCAGTCATTGGCGCTGCGATGGACAAGCGCATTGCTGCGATCCGCGGTGAGATCGACGAAGCATCGAAGCTGCGTGCGGAAGCCGAAGCGATCAAGGCTGAATATGAAGCCAAGACGGCCAATGCCGAGCAAGAAGCCGCTGCGATGCTCGATCGGGCCCGCGAAGAGGCCGATGCGATTGTCGTTCAGGCTGAAGCCGACGCAGACGCGCTGATTGAACGCCGTGGCCGCTTGGCCGAAGATAAGATTGCCGCTGCCGAACGCAGCGCGATTGCTGAAGTCCGCGCCACTGCAGCGAGCGCCGCAACCGCTGCTGCCGCCGCTCTGATCCAGCAGAAGCATGATGCCGATGCGGATAAGGCGCTGATCGACAGCACGATTTCCGGTATGGATGTCCGCCTGAACTAGGTCTCTTGGCCGTTTTTAAATTGCTGACCAGCGCATGGTGCGCCATCCGATAATGGATGGTTCGCACATGCTAGGGCTGTGTCTTGGGCTCCATGATCAGATAGACGCCGGTTTCCGTGCCGATATTGACGGCTTCATGCCAATCAACACCGTCGCTCCACCAGGATACCCCGCTTTCCAATACACGTTCTTCCGTGCCTTCGGCATCTGTCATCCGCATGGTGCTGCCCTCAAGAATATAGCCCCAATGCGGCGGATGGAAATGGCGTTCATGGCCGATGCCGGGCGGAAAAGTACACCGCCCCACGCGCATCTCCTCATTCTCGAATAACAGCTCGCACACATCCTCACCCTGCCACCCCGCATCGAATGCGGTTGGCAGATCTTCGGCTGGCTGGGCGGCAAGCGGCGCAGGTCCGCTCAGTGCGGCAAGCAAAAATGGTGCCATAGACATTTTTAGGGAGAGGCGGCCTGCAACCATGTCGTTTCGTTCCTTTATATCGCCTCGTATCGTTAAAGGCTTGCCACTGCGGGGGCAATTTCGGATTGTCTGAATCCCCAATCAGAGCAGCGGTTCAGTACGGCCAGATATGTGATCGAAAGAAAATGACTATGCACACAGGATCCTGTCTTTGCGGCGCGGTGAGCTTTGAGGTTGCCGGTGATCTGCATGCGCCAGACGCGTGCCATTGTGCGCAATGCCGCAAGCAATCGGGGCATTATTGGGCCTCGACCGATGTTCCTCGCGAGGCGCTGACACTGAGTGGTGAGGAGAATGTTCGCTGGTTCCAGTCTTCAGAAAAAGTGCGCCGGGGCTTTTGTTCGACCTGCGGCTCCTTCCTGTTCTGGGATCCGGTGAGGGGAGACAGCATCGCCATCGCAATGGGTGCCTTTGACGCTCCGACCGGAACGGCGCTGGAATCGCATATCTTCGTGGCCGACAAAGGCGATTATTACGCAATTGCGGACGGCTTGCCCCAGAACGAACAGTGAGTCCTCCATTTTGCCCCATTTGCGACCGCGGGTCGGAGCGCCTAAATCACTAGCGTGAAAGCCGACCGCCCCGATATTCCCAATGCGCCCGAGCGCTTCAACGAAGACAAGGCGACCTACACCGTCAAAGGGGCGGACATGCCCGATCTCGACGCGGGCGTGGCGGCGATTCGCGATGTCGTGAAGACGTTGCCGGTGCGTCCCGGTGTATACCGGATGCACGATGCGCGCGGCGATGTTCTCTATGTCGGCAAGGCGGCGAGCCTAAAATCGCGCGTACCCAATTACATGCAGGTCCAGCAGCTGCCGAGGCGGCTCCAGCGGATGGTCGCGCAGACCCGCGCGATGACGATCGTCACGACCCAGACCGAGGCTGAGGCGCTGCTGTTGGAAGCGCAGCTCATCAAGCGCTATCGCCCGCCCTACAATGTGCTTCTGCGCGACGATAAAAGCTTCCCCTTCATTCTGCTGCGCGAGGACCATGAATTTCCCCGGATCATGAAACACCGGGGCGCGAGACGCGCAAAGGGCCAGTATTTCGGACCGTTTGCGAGCGCCGGTTCGGTCAACCAGACGATCAATGCACTGCAGAAGATGTTCCTGCTCAGAAACTGTACGGACAGCTTCTTCACCAATCGCGACCGGCCATGCCTGCTTTATCAAATCCGCCGTTGCTCCGCCCCCTGTGTCGGGCGGATAAGCGATGACGATTATGGTGAACTGGTCGAAGACGCAAAAAGCTTCCTCTCGGGAAAAAGCACCGATGTGCAGAAAAAACTCGGCGTGCAGATGGAGAAGGCCTCCGCCGATCTCGATTTTGAAATGGCCGCAGTGTACCGGGACCGTCTCAAGGCGCTGACTTTCATCCAAGGCAGCCAGGCGATCACCGCTCAGGGCGTGACCAATGCCGATGTGTTCGCGCTGGCCAGTAAGGCGGGAACGGTTGGCATTCAGGCTTTTTTCATTCGCGGCGGCCAGAATTGGGGGCATCGCAGCTTCTTCCCCGCGCATACCAAAGATGTGCCGGAAGAAGAGGCGCTTCAGGCGTTCCTCATGCAATTCTACGAAGAAGTCCCACCGCCCAAACTGGTGCTTATCGACCGGAAGCTGCCGGAGACGGCGCTGCTTGCCGAGGCCTTGGCCGAGCGCGCGGGCCGCAAGGTCACGCTCAAAATTCCGCAGCGCGGGGACCAGCGCAAGCTGCTCGAACAGGCGACACGCAATGCCGGCGAGGCGCTGGAACGGCGGCTCGCGGAATCGTCGAGTCAGGCCAAGGTAATGCGCGAACTGGCGGAATTGTTCGAACTGGACGATCTGCCCGATCGCATCGAAATCTACGATAACAGCCATGTTTCGGGCACAAATGCCGTGGGCGCGATGGTGGTCGCGGGGCCGGAGGGCTATCGCAAATCCAATTACCGCAAATTCAACATCAAGAATCCTGACACTGCGCCGGGCGATGATTTTGCGATGATGCGTGAAGTGTTTGAACGGCGCTTTGCGCGGGCCGAAAAGGAAGACCCCGAACGGCGCAAAGGCGAATGGCCGGATCTTGTGCTGATCGATGGCGGCAAGGGGCAGGTGAGCGCGGCTGCGAACACGCTGGAGGAGATGGGGATCAGCGATGTTGCATTGATCGGTATATCCAAGGGTCCGGATCGCAACGCCGGACGTGAGCATTTTCACTTTCCCGATGGCCGGGAACAGATGTTGCCAGCCAATTCGGCACTGCTTTTCTATCTTCAGCGGCTGCGCGACGAAGCCCACCGCTTTGCCATTGGTGCGCATCGTCAGAAACGCGCCAAGGCGATGGGCACAAGCCCTCTCGATCAGGTGCCGGGCATCGGTCCGGCGCGCAAACGCGCACTTTTGCTGCATTTCGGTACGGCGCGGGCCGTCAAGGCCGCAGGGCTTGAGGATATTATGCGCGTACCCGGTGTTTCAAAAGCGATGGCACAGGCGATTTACGATCATTTTCACGCGAACGGCTAGTGCGGGCGCGGCTTAGGCCCGGAATTCCGCGCTTTTCCGCCAAATTCGTACGCCTGCGCGCGCATTCCCAATACCGTAGCTGTTTACGAATATTTTCCGGCTTTCCGCTATGGCCTCCAAATGGGAACGCAGACCCTTTTGACCATCGATACCGAACTGACCTGGCGCCATCACGTGACCGGGTCAGGTTGGGAAGACAATTATGCGCGCAGTGTAGAGCCTGCGGGCGTTGGCCTGCGGTACCAATTGGCCATGCTGAACGATCACGGCCTCAAAGCCTGCTTCTTTGTCGATCCGATGCCGGCGGTGCTGTTTGGTATCGATCCGATCCGCCAGATGGTGGAGACGATCATCGAAGCGGAGCAGGAGGTCCAACTTCATCTCCATCCGATGTGGGAAGGCGCAAATCAGGACGGTACAGCGGCGGATGATACGGTGTTCGAGCTCATCGATCATCCGGCTGAAAAGCAACGTGCATTGATTGTTCAGGCCCGCGATCTTCTGATCGAGGCCGGTGCGTCTGATCCGATAGCCTTTCGTTCCGGCAGCTATGCAGTGAATGACGATAGCCTGCGGATGCTGGCCGAACTCGGCATCCGCTACGATGCCAGCCATAATGGCTGTGAGGCTCCATGGCCTAGTGGTCTGTCTCTGCCGAAGCGGCAGGTTGCCCCGGTTGACCATGAAGGGGTCATCGAGATTCCCGTCTCCCAGCTCAGAACCGATATGGGTGGATTGCGCCATATGCAGGTGTGTGCGGTGTCATTGCCTGAAATGGCGTATGGACTGGATCACGCCATAGCCAAGAAGCACCCGATATTCATGCTGGTCAGCCACAGTTTTGAACTGGCCACGCGGGACGGGCTTCGTCCTAACCCGGTGATCAAGCGTCGGTTCGACAAGCTATGCGCATTGCTGGAGAAAAAGGCTGAACAGGCCCCAACAGCCCATTTTGCCGATCTCGCGCCATTGCCTCTGGGCGGCAAGCTGATGCCCGCCCGGGCTGCTGCGGGATTGGCTGCTGGGCGGGTGTTTGGCCAGTTCTTGGCAAATATTGCCGAGAGTCGCGCCACATGACGTCTGCCA
>CAJQMX010000114.1 GCA_905479515.1 uncultured Parasphingopyxis sp. | reverse complement strand
AGGCGTTCGACCGCGCTATTGGTCAGCACCCGTTCTGTGTTGCGCAGGGGGCGCATCACGAGTCGGGTGTCGAGTTCGCTGGCCGCGACGATCGCGTCTTTCACATTCTGGTGCACCGGTGCTTCCTTGGTGGCGATGAAGCGGGTGCCCATGTTCATGCCTTCGGCGCCCATTGCGAGCGAGGCAACGAGGCTGCGGCCGTCGGCCTGGCCACCGGAGGAAACGAACGGAATGTCCAGTTCGTCGGCAGCGCGGGGCAGCAGGATCATGTTCGGAATATCGTCTTCGCCCGGATGGCCGCCGCATTCAAACCCATCGACGGACACGGCGTCACAACCGATGCTCTGGGCCTTGAGGGCGTGCCGAACGGCCGTACATTTGTGGATGACCTTGATCCCGGCATCGTGCAGGGCGGGCAGCACCTGTACCGGATTGTTGCCGGCGGTTTCCACGGCCTTCACGCCGCCGTCGATGATGGCTTTGACCATGCCTTCATAGTCAGGCGAATTGACCACCGGAAGAAAGGTCAGGTTCACACCGAATGGCTTGTCGGTCATGTCCCGGCATTTGGCGATTTCGTCTGCCAGAGCGGCTGCAGAGGGTTGGGTCAGTGCCGTGATGATACCAAGACCGCCCGCATTAGACACCGCCGCTGCGAGTTCCGCAAAGCCGACATAATGCATGCCGCCCTGAATGATGGGGTGTTCGATTCCGAACAGTTCGGTGATACGCGTCTTCATGGCAATCCTTCCCAATTTTCGTTTCCAGATGCTTTTCGCGATAGTTGACGTTCGCGTCAACTATCGGTTTGAAGCCTGTACCAAACAATTCGGCATTCGTTTGTCCTGAGCCTGCTGAAGGGATCGCCAGAGCACGTTGCTGTCGAAACCCACACAACGTACGGTGAAGCGAACGCCAGCCATGAACATTTCGAAGGAAGGACCACAGAATGATCTTTCGGCAGCTAACCGATCCCGAATCCTGGACCTACACATACCTGTTCGGCTTTCCGGAAACAGGCGAGGCGCTGCTTCTCGATCCTGTTTGTGAGATGATCGACAGAGACTTGTCGGTGATCCAGGAGCTGGGGCTGTCCTTGAGCTATACGCTGGAAACGCATGTCCACGCAGATCACATAACCTCGGCATGCCGGCTGCGCAGCCTGACGGGGTCCAAGGTCGTCTATCCGGCGATGGACAATCTGCCTTGCCCTGATCTTGGAGTGAGCGAGATCGAACCCCTGATCGTCGGCGGTACGACGTTCCAGCCGCTGTTTACGCCCGGGCATACAGATACGCACCATTGCTATCTTCTCGATGAAGCAGGGACGGGGCAGATTTTCACGGGTGACGCACTGTTGATCGATGGTTGCGGGCGGACCGACTTCCAGTCAGGCGACGCCGCCACTTTGTATCATTCGGTACATGACAAGCTCTTTACGCTTCCCGACGAGACACTGGTTTATCCTGCCCATGACTATCAGCATCGGCATGTAAGCTCGATCGGCCAGGAAAAAGAACGCAACAAAAGGCTCGGCGACAATCGCAGTATGGATGAGTTCATCGAGATCATGGACAATCTCAACCTGCCCTATCCCAAGAGGATAGATGTAGCCGTCCCGGCCAATCAACTCTGCGGAGACTGCACTGAAGATGTGTTGGCGAACGAACCTGAAGGCCCCTCGATGCAGGGATGACGTGGAAATTGCGTGACGGCTTACCTAATCTCTGAGTGGAAAAGAGGCCGTTGCACCTGTCACTGCAATTTCTGTCAGCTCTGACATGACACTGCCGTGTTTAGCGGCCCTTCCACTCAGGCTTGCGTTTCTCGGCAAAGGCGGCAGCTCCTTCGCGGGCGTCTTCGGAGACGAAAACCGATCCGGCAAGTTCGCCCTGCTTCTTCCACATCTCTTCGCTCGACCATTCGGCCTGTTCGACAATAACCTGCTTGCTGACGCGAACCGCCAATGGACCATTTTCGGTAATCTTGGTGGCAAGGGCCATGGCGCCATCGATCGATGGGCCCGAGGCCACATGGTTGATAAGGCCGATTGCATGGGCGCGCTCTGCGGTGATGAATTCACCGGTCAGCGCCAGTTCCATGGCGAGCCGGGGAGGAATCTGACGCGGCAGCTTGACGAGACCGCCAGCCGCAGCGGCAAGCCCGCGCTTCACTTCGGGAATGCCGAATTTTGCTTCGCTATTGGCAACGATCAGGTCGCATGAGATGGCGAGTTCCAGACCGCCAGCCAACGCATAGCCATCAACGGCTGCGATCAGCGGCTTTGCCGGAGGTGCTTCGGTCAGGCCGCCGAAACCGCGACCCTTCACCATTGGCGATTCGCCCTTGAGAAATCCTTTCAGGTCCATCCCCGAACAGAAAGTGCCGCCCGCGCCAGTGAGAATGCCGACCCGCAAATCATCATTCGCATCAAGCTCGTCGAGTGCTGCCGCGATACCTTCGGCAACTGCCTTGTTGACCGCATTCTTGGCTTCGGGCCGATTGATGGTGATCGTGAGGATGCCATTTTCGGCATTGGTGAGGACGGCTTCGGACATGATCGCTTCTCCATTGATTCTGTTTTTTGCACTGTTGCGCTGGTTTACGTGAACGTCAACCTTGGTTTGTGCGCGGCGATGCGGAATAAGGCGCGGCATGACACAGCCCCAGTTCCGACCCCGCCGTTCCTGCCTCTATATGCCCGGCGCCAACGCCCGCGCGCTTGAAAAGGCCAAAACGCTTCCTGCCGACGTCGTGATCTTCGATCTGGAAGATTCAGTTGCGCCTTCTGTGAAAGCCGAGGCCCGCGAACTGGTTGCCGAGGCTGTAAGGGCAGGGGGGTACGGGCTGCGGGAAGTTATCGTCCGGATCAATGGCCTGGATACAGAATGGAGTGCAGACGATTTGAAAATGGTCAAGGCGGTGGCGACTGATGGTGTGCTCATCCCGAAGATTTCCCATGCGAAAGATATAGATCGCGCTGCCGATGTCGGTGTGCCTATCTGGGCGATGATCGAAACGCCTTTGGCGATCCTCAACATTGCCGAGATTGCCGCGGCTCCAGATCTTGCCGCGATGGTCATGGGGGCCAATGATTTGGCCAAGGATATGCAGGCCAAGTTGCGATCGGGACGCGCGGCTTTTGTGACGGCACTTTCGATGACGGTCATGGCGGCACGGGCCCATGGGAAAATTGTCATCGATGGTGTGTTCAACACGTTGAGTGATGATGCCGGTCTTGCCTCGGAATGTGAACAGGGACGGGAATTCGGATTTGACGGAAAGACGGTAATCCATCCTGACCAGCTTGATGCCAGCAACCGGATTTTCGCGCCATCGCGGAGTGCGCTTGAAGATGCCGAGGCGACGATCGCGGCGTTCGCCGATCCTGCAAATGCTGACAAGGGCGTGCTCGAAATTGACGGTGTCATGGTCGAGCGGCTGCATCTGGCCGAAGCAGAACGGCTGGTTGGGCTCGCCGAGGCGATTGCCGAACGGGAACAGACAGACGATTGAGCCCGGGCGAAAAGCAGGATTTCGACCTGTCCCGATAGGAGACATTCGTGCACTGTCCCCATCTTAACCCTCTTTGGGTGTCAACGAGATAGTAAACAAAATGTTAACGAACGGGCATGGCCACCGTTCCGCCCGACTCGCTCTATCCGCCGCTTACGGCAGACCTCATCCGCCGCGCGCGCGATGACGATACGGTGGTCACACTGCGCAGGCCGCCTTTCCGGCGCCGGTCGGAGTTTGTGGAAAACGCCAAGCTCTTCACGATGACCTGGGCGGGCGGGTTCATCTTCTTCCTGACGTTTCTCGGCTAGACGCCTAGTCGCATGCCTTGTGCAGCAGCCATGCTGTCCACGCCGAAACCAGGCACATGGTCGCGACAAGGAACAGCTGCTCGGTTGTTGAAACGCCCAGCAGGCTGAGGCCGAGTGCAGCAAGCGCCCCGAGCACCATGGATCCTGAGTTGACGATATTGTTCGCCGCAACGGTCCTGGCCGTCTGGCTGATATCAACTGTTGTTGTGATGAATGCATAAAGCGGAACGACGAACATGCCGCCCGCAATCGCAACCCCGAGAAGTACGGCCAGCAACAGCCAGCTTCCGCTGTGTAGGATAAAGCCCATAAGGTCATAGAGTTCGCCATTCTCCAATCCTTCCCAGCGGACCGAGATAAAATAGAGAATGAGCACAAAGACGCCCATCAATATCACACTGAACGGTGCAATACGGGCCGAAACCTGGCCTTTGAGGAGGCGATTAGCCAGTACGGACCCGATGGCTATACCAATGGAGAATAGTCCGAGAAACAGGCTGGCGACGGTAGGGTCAGCCGTCAGCACATTCTTCACAAGGGGCGGAAACTGGATGATCAACACCGACCCGATGGTCCAGAAAAAGCTGATTGCGATGATCGCCAGAAAAAGGCGCCGGATATGCATGGTCGCACTGACGAGGCGATACGAGGAACGGAAGATATTATAATCGATGGGTTCGGCTTCTTTTTGCGCGGGCGCGTCCGGCACAAATTGTGCGCTGATCCTGCCGAGAACAGCCACCATAAGCACCCAGGCTGCAGCCCAATATGCGCCGAACCAGTCAACAATGACGCCGCCGAGGATCGTGCCGGCGAGGATCGCGACATAGGTGCCTGCTTCCACAAGCCCGGTTCCCGCGAGCACCTCTTCTTTTTTGAGATGCTGGGGCAGGATCGCATATTTGATCGGTCCGAAAAATGTCGATTGCGCGCCAAGTGCGAACAATGCCGTCAACATCAGCGGGATCGACTGGAGGATCAGCCCGGCAGCCCCGGTCAGCGCGATTATTATCTCCAGCGTTTTGACGAACCGGATAACCTTCGCCTTGTCCATATTGTCAGCAAGCTGGCCGGCGATGGCGGAAAGCAGGAAAAAGGGCAGGATGAAAAGGCCGGTTGAAACCGTGCTGAACTGAAATTCCTGATTGGGATCGTCGTAGATTTGGTAGATCACGAGCACGAGCATCGCGAACTTGAACAGATTGTCGTTAAACGCGCCCAACATCTGGGTGACGAAAAGCGGCGCAAATCGGCGCTTGGTCAAAAGATCGAGCGATGTTGGCATGCAGTCCTTCGAGGAAAGGGAAGGGGTGCTTCAGAATTCGCAAGCACGCATAGCCGAGGCTTGGCGGCGCGCCAAGGGGACATGCAGGCACGATGAACAGAAGGAGGCTTTGTTGCTTCGGCAAAAGCGGTTAGGAGGGGCGAACCATGTTGACCTTGCCAAACCTGCTTACCCTATCGCGTATCTTTGCCGTGCCGATCCTTGTCGCGCTGCTTTGGGACTCGGCTTGGCTGGGGTATATTTGCGCGTTCATTCTCTACTGTATTGTTGGCCTGACGGATTATCTCGACGGTTATCTCGCAAGGTCGCAGGGCACGGTTTCCAAGCTTGGTATCTTTCTTGATCCGATCGCGGACAAGATCATGGTGGCATCGGTTATCGTGATGCTCATTTTTACGCGTGATATCGAAAGCTGGCACGTTATCGCGGCAATCGTCATCCTGCTGCGCGAGATCATCGTTTCGGGCCTGCGTGAATTTTTGGCCGGGCTCAGCGTTTCCGTGCCAGTGAGCCAGCTCGCCAAATGGAAGACCGCTATTCAGATGTTTGCTCTGGGTGCGCTGATATTGGCAGGTGCGGTGCAGCATGGCGGCTGGACCGACTTTGCATGGGTGGAACCCGTCGGGCTTGCATCGCTCTGGGTGGCAGCTGGTCTCACCATAGTAACAGGCTGGGATTATTTGCGCGCCGGCCTCAAGCATATGGATTGAGCGGTATGGCGATAGAGTTGCTCTATTTCGCCTGGGTTCGGGAAGCGATTGGCTGCGATGGTGAAACGGTTGATCCGCCCGATGGCGTAGAGACTGTCGCCGCGCTGATCGATTGGCTGGCCGGGCGCGGAGAGGGCTATGCGCAAGCCTTTGCTGACAGGACGCGCCTGCGGGTGGCGGTAGATCAGGAATTTACAGGTATGGACGCATCGCTGGCGGGCGTTGGCGAGGTTGCACTTTTCCCTCCGGTTACCGGCGGATGACGCCTGAGATTCGTATCCAGCGTGAAGCCTTTGATCCGGTCGCCGAATGCACAAAGCTAGAGGCTGGGGATGCTGGCGCAGTGGCGACATTTACCGGGCTTGTACGCGGGGAGGGCGGGCTCGCGGTGCTGGAGCTTGAGCATTATCCAGCGATGACGGAAAATGCGCTGCGCCGGATCGCTGCGGATGCCGCTGGGCGCTGGGCGCTGGCAGGTCTGACGATCATCCATCGGGTTGGGCGCATGACGCCGGGCGAACGGATTGTTTTTGTGGGTGCTGCTTCGCGCCACCGGGGCGATGCCATCAATGCCATGCATTTTGTGATCGACTGGCTGAAAACGGATGCCCCATTCTGGAAGCGTGAGGAATTTGCGGATGGCCGGTCCGCATGGGTTGAAGCGCGCGAAGGCGATCTGACGCAGCGTGAACGCTGGGCGGGATAACGGAAAAGGGGCACCGCATCGCGGCACCCCTTTTAAAAATTCAAAGCCGTGTATCGGAACGCCTCAGTCGGCGGCAGTGTCCGGCTCGGGCACCATCACGCCATTGATGACATGAACGATGCCGTTCGACTGGGCGACGTCAGCCTGGGTGACGAACGCGATGCTGCCGATCTCGTCACGAAGCGCTACGGCACCATTGTCCAGAGACGCTACTAGCGGTGAACCTTCAACGGTCGTCAACGTGACTTCGCCACCTGCTTCGGTGATCATGGCGGTCAGTGTTTCGGCATCCAGCGCGCCCGGTACCACATGATAGCTGAGGATCTGGGCAAGCTGCGCACGTGCCGGGTCCTGCATCAGCGCATCGACTGTACCAGCGGGCAGGCGCCCGAAAGCTTCATCGGTCGGTGCAAATACGGTGAACGGGCCGGGGCCGGAAAGCGTGTCCCCAAGCCCGGCCTGCTCAACAGCGGCAACGAGTGTCGTGTGGATTGCAGAATGTGAAGCGTTTTCGACGATATTGAGCGTCGACAGCATTTCTGCGCCGCCGACGGTTACGGTCTCGGCTTCAGCTTCGGATGTCGTCGCGGCTTCAGCTTCAACCGGCGTTGCCGCCTGGTCAGCAGCTTCTGCGCTTTCATTCTGGACAGCAAGCGCGGGGGCGCTGCCAAGGGCGAACAGGGCCAATCCCATTGCTACTCCGGTTCCTTTGGCCAATCGCATAGACTTCAACAAAATAGATCTCCTCTTTGGTTTTTCAGGGACAGGGTACGGCTAATCTACGCACCACGATGAGAAAGGTTTCCATCACTCTGTCGTTTCGGTCGGCTGGACTATCAGGCCGCTGCCTCACGCATGGCGTCGGCGAGCAACTGAAAATCCTTTTCGCGCGGACTGTTTTTTCGCCACACCAACGCAATCGTACGCGCCGGATGATCAGCGTCAAGGGGGCGGGCAATAATGTGCGTATCGCGCAAAATCCCCGCTTTAATGGCCATCTCGGGGAGCATTGTGGTTCCGAGACCATTTTCGACCATCTGAACGAGCGTGTGAAGCGATGTCCCCATCATCCGGGCTTCTGCGCGCAATTCCGGGCGGTTGCAGGCGGCCAGAACATGGTCTTTCAGGCAGTGCCCGTCTTCAAGCAGCAACAGTCGGCCTTCATCGAGCGTTTCCGGCGAAATCTGTTTCGGCGGATTGTCCGGTTCGCCCTTGGGAAAGGCGACAAACAGTCGGTCATCAAACAATTCAGCGGTATCCACTTCTCCGCAGCGATAGGGCAGCGCTAGCAAAATGCAGTCAATCTGCCCGCGCTGCAGGGAATCGCAGGCTGCCGGGCTGGTTTCCTCCCGCAGGAACAGTTTGAGATCCGGCCAGTCCGTGCGCAGTTTCGGCAGGATCTGGGGGAGAAGAAACGGTGCGATTGTAGGAATAACGCCCATGCGCATCTCTCCCGACAATGGCTTGCCTGCTGCTCGCGCCATTTCCGAAAGTTCTTCGGCCTCGCGCAATACGCGTTGGGCCTTGTCGGCAATAGCGAGGCCCAGCGGTGTGAAGCGCACAACCCGTCTGGTGCGCTCGACCAATGTGATGCCGATCAGGGATTCCAGTTCACGCAGGCCTGCTGACAATGTTGACTGCGTAACGAAACACGCTTCCGCTGCTTTGCCGAAATGGCCGTGGTCGCGCAGGGCCACCAGATATTGAAGCTGTTTCAGGGTCGGAAGATAACTTGCCATAGATCGACTTTCTCCATCAAAAAACGATCTGTAAGCAATTTATGCATTCAGCGCCAGTTGCAATCAGGCGGTAAGTGCGAGGTAGGTCCCGTAAGCACTCGTCACCGTCAGGACGATCCCGACCATGATCAGCATCACCTTGGTCGGGATGCGTTTCGCCATGACTGCGCCGAATGGCGCGGCTGCAACACCGCCGATCAACAGGCCGAGCACGGGCCCGGCAAAATCGGAGAGGCCCAGATTGTATATGAAGGTTGCGGAGATCGTCAGCGTCAGGAAGAATTCGACGGTATTGACCGTGCCAATGACCTTGCGAGGTTCGACGCCCTGGACAAGCAGGTTGCTTGTGACGATGGGGCCCCAGCCGCCGCCGCCAGCGGCATCGAGAAAGCCGCCAACAAGCCCCAATGGCTCGACAATTTTGGGTTGCTGATGGGTGGGTGGATAGAGAATTCCGCGAACAAGCAGGTAGATTCCGATGCAAACCAGATAGGCGAGAACAAACGGTTTCACGACGGAAGCATCGATATTGCTGAGCAGATATGCGCCAGCAGCACCGCCAATCATGCCGGGTATCAACAGGCGCAAAAAGAGGTTCCTGTCGATATTGCCATGGATCATATGGCTGATCGCGGAAACGAAAGTCGTGAAACATTCAACAAGATGGACTTTGGCGGACGCGCGCGCGGGCGAAAGACCCAGCATCCCGACAAGGAACGTGTTGCAAATGACACCAAAGGCCATGCCAAGCGCGCCGTCGACGACCTGGGCTGCAAAGCCGATGGCGATAAAGGGCAACAGGGATTCGAGGGTCGAGAAGTCGATCACGGCGTGAAGCCCTTGGGGAAAGATATCCCGAAAATTTGCCTTTGACCTTTGAATCCAGGCTCCGCAATTAAAATTTGCTTCTCGAGTGCGATAGTCTGGCTTTTCGCCCCGAAAGCAGGCGCGCAATTGGCTTTGGGCGCGGAAGACGCTAAATGCGTTTTAACAAACAACGAAGTTTGACGGCAGGGAGAGGGAGATGCTCAATGCTTGGCCGTTTGAATTCCTATATCGATTCCATCATGGCACGCGATCCCGCGCCCCGCTCGCGCATGGAAGTGATGCTGTACCCTGGTGTCTGGGCCTTTGCCTATCACCGCTTGGCGCATCGCCTGTTTCGCGCCCGGTTGTTTTTCTTTGCCCGTATGGTCAACCATACGGCGCGCATGCTGACGGCCATTGATATTCACCCGGGGGCCAAAATTGGCCGCCACCTGTTCATTGATCATGGCTTCAGCGTGATTGGTGAAACCGCGACGATCGGCGACAATGTCACCATTTACCAGAATGTCACGCTGGGCGGAACCAACCCGGCAGACGGCGTGGCGGGCAAGCGCCATCCGACGATCGAGGATGATGTGATTATCGGTTCAGGTGCACAGATTCTGGGGCCCATCACGGTTGGCAAGGGCGCACGGATCGGTGCCAATGCCGTGGTGACGAAAGATGTTCCCCCGGGCGCTGTCATGGTGGGTATCCCGGCCAAGCCGACGCTGATGAATGCCGAGGACAAGCCGGAGGGCTTTGTGCCTTATGGAACGCCGTGCAGCGAAATGTTCGATCCTTCGACGCAAAAGCTGGAGCTCATGCGTTGCGAACTCGAAGCAATGCACAAGCAGATCGATGCGCTGATCGCGGAGCGGGACGGCGACGAAGAGAACCGTCAGGAGAGTGACTGCGCCTGATGGGAACCGTTACCCCGTTTCCGAATTCGCACGGTCCGTCGGGCCACCACAAACCGAACCAGATCGGCTTTGAACGTGCCGAGCTGAACCGCATCCTCGATCTTTACGGTCGGATGGTGGCGGCCGGGCATTGGCGCGACTATGCGATGAATTTCGAGAAGGATTTCGCTTCCTTCTCCGCCTTCCGCCGGACCGCAGAGCGGCCCGAATACCGGATCGAAAAACGCCCCGCATTGCGCAACCGGCAAGGGATGTGGGCGCTTATGAACGAGGCTGGCATGATCCTGAAACGCGGGCATGAACTGGCGCCGGTTTTGGCGCCGGTCGAGCGGCGGCTGCTCAAGATCGTGAACGATTAGAAAGCGCAAAAAGGTGGATCCGGCCATTCGACCGGATCCATCCCTTCTTTGCAATCTTGGCCTTTAGGCCGAGTCTGACGGGCTAAGCCGTTACCGTTTCCGATCCAATCACGGGCAAACGGCTCGTGATGGCCTCGGGCAGCGGTTTGACCACCAATCCGCGGGCATTGTGCCAGAAGGCGGAGAGCAGCAGCAGCGCCGATCCGATGATGAGTGCGGCAAAGGCAATATTGGTTTCCACCGCCCCGAACCGGTCGAACAGTCCGTTCAATGCCCACAGCACATAGGCGAGGCTCGATACCATCAGTGCCCGCCTGTCGATCGCCAGGGCGATTGCTGCCATCACGATATAGAGCCCGATAACCAGCACCGCGCCTGCCACTGTCAGCGTGCCTTCAAACACGCCGATCTCGGCAAAGATCGGATGGACGATCAGCGGAGCGGCCAGCAGATGGAGCCAGAAGGCAACGTCCGAACGCCGCGTCTTGCGGACGGCATCGCTCATGTCCCAGCGCATCGCAAAGGCGAAAACCACAAGGCCCGAAACGAACAGCAGCGGGTTGATAAACGGTTCGACCTGGCCATCCGAGACGACTGCCGAAATCCCGATAACCGTGGCAACCAGCGCCGCAGCGCCCGCCGCGATGGTGATCGGCACGGTGAACCGCCGCCAGTGGAAAAAGGCACCGACCACGGCGACCGCACCGGCGATCGAGATATAGGTGGCGAGAATCGCCTCATCACCAGGGCCATATTGGTTCTCATCGCCGATCAGCCCGATGCCGACGGCTGCAAATAGTCCGCCGACAAAGGCGAGCAGGAGCAGGATGGACGGGAAGGCCATGCGGCGAACCCGCGTGAAATATTCGGCCAACCCCCATGCCGCCGCCGCTACGCCGAGCGCGCCGAGCCATGGCTTCACTTCGCCGCCCAGCCAGGCAATCGCAACTAGCAGCAGCACGCTCGCTATCGCCACGAAAATATCGTTGAACCCGCTGATCAGACGGAAATGTTCCTCGTCGACCAGCGTGGTGGAGCGGTCCGCAGCCATGAACCGCCGGAACTTCGCAACATCGGCTTCGCTAAACGCTCCCGCGTCCACCGCAGCCTCCAGATCGCTATCGCTATACATTACGCACCCTTCCTTTTTGTGCCTTATTGGGTCGATATAGCATAGCTGTATTAGTGTTGCAATACGGTGTTACGATTGACACTGGTTGACACAGGTCCGGGGTAACAGGGGAGGGTGGTTTTTACCGGCCGCTACAGGTCAGATCGATCACTTCCCGGTCCAGCGCGCTTGGCGACCCGCCATGATGCGCGACTTGTTCGTCAATGCAGCGTTCCCGCGGCGTCCGCAGGTCGGTCTCGCTGTTGCGCAATCGTCGGTCGATTTCGGCAATTTCTGCCCGTTCGAGCGGGGTGAGATCCTGAAGCTGGATCTCGCCATTCGCCAGATTGCGGTGATTCTGCAGCGCATGTTGATAGGCACCCGGATCGAAGGTGAACTGGCTCGCAGCCAGCAGGACAGACAGGCCCAGGAACACTGAAAAATGCATGGTGTTTTCCTCTATCATCTCTTTGCCCGCGCAGTGGGCAGGATCAGTCTCTCCCGATCACCTGCCTCGCTGTTCCCGCTGCCGAGCCAAATAGCAGAGCGGCGAGACAGCAGCCATAGCGCCATGAGACAGACTGGGTTTGCAGCAAGCCCGGCGGAACCGGGGCGGAGCCTCTCACGGAATTTCCAAATAGGACAGAGATAGTGCGATCCGGGATTGGGCCGAAAGTGAAAATGGTCGTCGGGCTGCAATCCCCAAACTCGCTGATCGCCGGGCACTGGTTGAGATCATATCTTGTATCACTGGCCCCAGCCTGCTCTACAGGCCAATCAGGGGGCGATATGAAAAATTTGAATGTAAACCAAGCGTTTGACGTCAGGCTGCAACGCGGATTTCTGCTGGCGAGTTCGGCATTGTTGGGTATGTGGGCAATGCCGGCGCAGGCGCAAATGGCCACCCAAACAGAGGTGACCCAAGACGAAAATTCACAGAATCTACCTGAGCCGCCCCGCATGCCAGGCTATGATTTGAACGTATCACCCGAGGTTGTGACCAGCGTGCGCTACGAAGGCGGTACGTTCGAAGAATCATCCTCCGGCTGGACTCAAACAACCGATACCGGCGAGACTTTCACCTATGATGTAATCAGGACCGCGCCTAATCACGCCTTCCTGCACGATCCGGAGCGCTTGGTTAGCGTAACCTTCGCTTTTCAGATGGAAGCGGTTTTCATTTCCAGTCCACACGATCCGCGCGAATCCACGCAACAGGAACGATTTCAGATCACGTCGATTGAAACCGCCGAACGCGACTATGAAAGGCCTACGCGACCGGATGGCTGGTATATTGAAACCATAGACTTCGAAGGCGGGCAGCTACGAAATGTTGCAACCGGCCGATGGGTTAGGCGCAATGATGATGGTCGGTGCGACATCTTCCGCGTGTGGCAAGTGACCGAAGAAGCCCATCAAATTTTCGATGAGGTCAATGATGTCCTGATTACGACCTATCCAGGCCGCATGCTCATGACCATCGTACGACGGCAATCTGAACCCAATCATTATGAAGAAATTAGACTGACCGGGGTTTCAGCGGACAGAACTCCGATGCAAACTGGTGATTGCACGCCTTCGCTCACACCCGCTTCCCTTCCGACAGTTGTGGGCAATGCGGGCGATTTTCCGGTGGATTCTGTCGATTTTCGAGCCGGATCCTTTGCTGTGAGAGCCAATGGCCTTTGGGGGCTTGAATGGGAGGGCGAAGGACAAAACGGGCTCCAGTTCGTTGAGTATGACATCGTTGATAGCGGGGCGGACACGCTGATCCTGCACAATGACGAGTATGATCTGACTGCTGTCATCGAGCTCGCCGATCGATCCATCCGGCTCGCTGACGGGTCCGGGATAGTAAACAACCAGTATTGGATCATGGCCGATCCGGATCAGGCGGAGGGAATTGATCAAACACCTCTGACCGCAATTGATGCGGAAACCATAGATTATCAGGGCGGTCAGTTCGTCAGAACTGATTGTCCGCTCAACTGGATCAGAATCTTCCCCGACAGGGATCATCAGGTCGCCTATTTTGAGTGGGCGAGAAGCCCGACTATGCTGACACTGGTTTCCATGGTTGGTGGTTTCGGAACGCCGCATCGGATCGAGATCGATACCGACTCCATGACAGCGGTAACAAGCGAGACCAACGCGCTCGGCGACGGGACCGGGGAGTCTTTGCAGCTCACCGGAATCGGCTATGAACTGTCGGATGTAGAGTCCAATTTCCCCGAGTGCTACTAGCAACGAACGCGTCTGGAACGGGTGTGATGCCAACATTCCGGCCCTTGCGTGAATGACGGACTATCGTGCCTGACTGCGAGCAGTGCCACCAATAGCAAAGGGCGCCTCCATTGCTGGAAGCGCCCTCTGACTGTTTCGGAATATGGGCTTAGGGAGGGAAGCTTAGCCCGCCAATCCCTGCAGCTTTTTCATCGCCTGCATGCCTTGCTCCGCGCCGCTTTGCGGTACGAACTCGTCCGTGCGGTCGATGATCTGGTCCCAGACAGCGGCGACGCCTTCGGCATTGCGCTGGTCCTGGGGCAGGGCGACGCCCTGGGTGTGGGTGACATAGGCGGCGTGGAAGAAACCGCCGCCCGCGCCGACGATCATATTGGTCGGTGCGTCTTCGGAAACCAGGTAAACGGCGGCCGGAGCAACATTCTCAGGGGATAGGGCCTGGAACATTTCCGGCGGCATGATGTCTTCGGTCATCCGCGTGCCGGCGATCGGAGCCAGCGTGTTGCACTTAATGTTGTATTTCGCGCCCTCAATGGCGATTGTCTTGGTGAGACCGGCAAGGCCGAGCTTGGCTGCGCCGTAATTGGCCTGACCGAAATTGCCGTAGAGGCCGGTCGAGGAGGCGGTCATCAGGAGGCGCCCATAAGCCTGTTCGCGCATGGTTTCCCACACGGCCTTGGTGACATTGGCCGAACCATTGAGATGGACTTCGACGACAAGGCGGAAATCTTCCATCGTCATCTTGGCGAAGCTCTTGTCGCGCAGGATGCCGGCATTGTTGATCACGATATGCACGCCGCCCCAGGCTTCCTTGGTCTTGGCGACCATCTCAACCATCTGCGCTTCGTCGGTTACGCTGCCGCCATTGGCCATCGCTGTGCCGCCGGCTGCTTCGATTTCCTCGACAACCTGCTGCGCAGCGTCTGAAGAGCCCGTGCCGTCGCGCGAGCCTCCGAGATCGTTGACGACCACTTTCGCGCCGCGCTTGGCAAGATCGAGCGCATAGCTGCGGCCCAGCCCGCCGCCGGCTCCGGTAACGATGGCGACTTTATCTGCGAACGAAATGGTCATGATGGAGACTCCTGAAACGTTAGGGTTTTGATTTACGTGCGCGTTAACCTGTGGAGCAGATAGGTTCAAGCGGGAGTTTTATGCGAGATTTTCGTTTATGGGAAATCAGGATAGGGGAGTGGGCCGGTGCGGCGCTCAACCGACAGGTTGAGTCTGACAAATAGAATCTCCTATCCCACGCCGTCGGAATCCAGCGCATAACCAGCAGAGCGCACAGTGCGGATGATGTCCGACTTACCGCCCGTGTTGAGCGCCTTGCGCAGCCGCCGGATGTGCACATCCACGGTGCGCGGTTCGATGTCCGAGTCATGGCCCCAGACCGAATCGAGCAGGCGCTCGCGGCTGAAAACCCTTCCCGGATGCTCGAGGAAATGCTTGAGCAGGCGAAATTCCGTGGGCCCGAGCGGAATGATCTCGCCATCGCGCCGAACCTTGTAGCTCACCGTATCCATTGCAAGATCGCCGTGCAGCAGCGGCTCGCCGGCAAGGGCCGGGCGTACGCGGCGCAGAACGGCACCGACCCGGGCGACCAGTTCGCGCGGGCTGAAGGGCTTGGTGACATAGTCATCGGCACCGGTTTCAAGCCCGCGGACTCGGTCTTCCTCTTCGCCGCGCGCGGTGAGCATGATGATCGGCACATTGGCAGTGTCCGGCATGCGGCGCAGGCGGCGGCAGACTTCGATGCCGGAAAGCCCTTCGATCATCCAGTCGAGCAGGACAAGGTCGGGCGGATTTTCGCGGGCAAGCAGCAACGCTTCTTCGCCATCGACCGTATGCTTGACGTTGAATTCCTCGCGCTCGAAATGCCAGATCAGCAATTCGGTCAGCGCCATATCGTCTTCGACCAGCAGAAGTTTTGCCTTGCTCATTCTTCAGTCTCCCCGACTTCCAGAGCCGGCGGTTCACCAACTAGCCGATCGTCGAGATAGTCGCCAGTGGCGGCGAAATAGACCATCTCCGCGATATTCGTCGCATGGTCACCAACCCGCTCCAGATTCTTGGCGATGAAAAGCAGATGGGTGGACTGGGTGATGTTGTGCGAATTTTCCATCATATAGGTCAGGAGCGCGCGAAACAGGCTGTCGTAGAAATCGTCGACGGCACTGTCGCGTTCGATAACCGATTTGGCCATATCGGCATCGAGCGCCGCAAAGGCATCGAGGACATTGTGGACCATTTCCTGCACGATCTGGGCCATGGACGGAAGAATGGAGAGCGGTTCGATATCGGCATGATGATCGAAAATCGGTACGCGCTTGGCGATATTCTTGGCATAATCGCCAATCCGTTCGAGCACGGTGGCGATTTTGATCGCTGCCACCGCTTCGCGCAGATCGTTCGCCATTGGCGCGCGCAGCGCGATCAGGCGGACGGCAAGGCGTTCCACTTCCGATTCCAGCTCGTCGATCCGGGCGTCTTCCTCGACAATCCGGGAGGCCGTATCCAGATCGTGTCGGATCAGCGCGTGGATCGCATCGCCAATCGCGGTTTCAGCAAGCCCGCCCATCTCTGAGACAAGGGCGCGCAATTCGCCAATATCGTCATCAAATGCCGATACTGTATGTTCGCTGTTTCGTGTCATGATCGGTGTCCTGACTAGCCGTAACGGCCGGTGATATAATCCTTGGTCCGGTCCTTGCTCGGATTTGTGAACAGGTCGGAAGTTTCGCCATATTCGACAAGCGTGCCGAGATGGAAAAAGGCGGTGCGCTGGGAAACGCGGGCCGCCTGCTGCATATTATGGGTCACGATCACGATGGCATATTTGCCGCGCAGTTCGTTGATCAGCTCTTCGATCTTGGCGGTGGCAATCGGATCCAGCGCCGAACAGGGCTCGTCCATCAGGATGACCTCGGGATCGACGGCAATGGCGCGGGCAATGCACAGGCGCTGCTGCTGTCCGCCCGAAAGCGCGGTGCCGCTGTCATCCAACCGGTCTTTCACCTCTTCGAACAGCCCGGCCCGGATCAGCGATTTCTCTACGATATCGCCAAGCTCCGACTTCGAGGTCGCAAGGCCGTGAATGCGCGGACCATAGGCGACATTTTCAAAGATGGATTTGGGAAAGGGGTTGGGCTTCTGAAACACCATGCCGACCCGCGCGCGCAGCTGCACCACGTCCATCGCCGGATCATAGATATCATGTTCGTCGAGCTCGATCTGCCCGGTGACGCGGGCGATGGGGATCGTGTCGTTCATCCGGTTGAGGCAGCGTAAGAAGGTCGATTTGCCGCAGCCCGACGGGCCGATAAAGGCGGTGACATTCTCCATACCGATATCGATGGAGACATTGTCGATAGCCTGTTTGGCGCCGTAATAGACGTCGACATTGCGCGCCGTCATCTTGAGCGTATCCGTCGTCTCGACAGGCATATCGGCTTTAGTGTCCGTAGCGTCGTTCATCATATCACCAACGTTGTTCATATTTGTTGCGCAGCCAGATCGCGATGCCGTTCATGGCCAAGAGGAAAAGCAGCAGCACGATAATCGCTGCCGAGGTTTTTTCGACAAAGCCGGGATCCATCTCGTCCGACCAGAGGAAGATCTGCACGGGAAGCACGGTTGCCGGATCGGTAAAGCCGCCGGGCGGCGTTGCGACAAAGGCGCGCATGCCGATCAGCAGAAGCGGCGCGGTTTCACCCAGCGCCCGGCTCATGCCGATGATCGTGCCGGTCAGGATACCGGGCAGCGACAGCGGCAGCACATGATGGGTCAACACCTGAATCGGGGAGGCCCCGATGCCCAGCGCTGCATCTCGGATAGAGGGCGGCACTGACTTGATGGCGTTGCGCCCGGCAATCACGATCACCGGCATCGTCATCAGCGCGAGGGTAAGCCCGCCGACAATGGCGGCGGACCGGGGCAGGTAGAAGACATTGATAAACACCGCGAGCCCGAGCAGCCCGAAAATAATCGACGGAACTGCCGCGAGATTGTTGATCGATACCTCGATGATATCTGTCCAGCGATTTTCTGGCGCATATTCCTCAAGATAGACGGCGGTCAGCACGCCGATCGGGAAGGCGAGCAGCAAGGTGATCATCATCGTCAGCAGCGAGCCCTTGAGCGCGCCCCAGATGCCGACCAGTGTCGGATCGCTCGAATCGGCCAGCGTCAGGAAGTTCCAGCTGAGCGTGCGGCGAACCTGACCTGCCGCTACCAGTTCCGCATAGCGCGTGACCATCACGTCGCGTTCTTCGGATTGCCGGGCGCCGCTATCACCGCGTGCTGCGAAATCGACCTGGGTCGAAGCGGGAACCCATAATATTTCATCGCGTGTGAGCATTGATGGATCTTTCGATACCGCGTCTCGCAGCAAGACCCAGGCACCATTGGAAAGCAGGTCCGAACCTTCCTCGCCATAGGCGGCAATCGCCGATTGGCGGGCCAGCCCCTGAAAATCGGTCTGGGCGAGCAATTGATCCCGGTCGTCGCCTTCCAGCTGGCTCGGTTCGAGAAAAATGTCCGATCCGGCGAAGTTCACGGGCAGCGCGATCTGCGTCTGGGTGAAGCCGCGCGCCCCGCTCGACACCATGGTGACAAGCAGAAAGGCGAGGAAACCCGCTGATAGCAGAATCGCGAATAGCCCATAAAAGCGGAAGCGTTTTTCGGCGCGGTACCGGGCCCGGATGCGGCGCTGCATCGGGCCGGCACTCCAGTCGGTCGGTTGACGCGCGGTGGAAGAGGCGGTGGCGATGGTCATTTATTCATAAGCCTCCCGGAAGCGTTTGACGACGCCGAGCGCGATGATGTTCAGCAGCAGGGTCACGATAAAGAGCACCAGGCCCAGCGCGAAAGCGGCGAGCGTTTTGGAGCTGTCAAATTCCTGATCGCCGGTAAGCAGCTGGACGATCTGCACGGTTACGGTGGTTACACTCTCAAACGGGTTGGCGGTAAGATTGGCGGCAAGGCCGGCGGCCATCACCACGATCATTGTTTCACCAATGGCCCGGCTCACCGCGAGCAGCACACCGCCGACAATGCCGGGCAGGGCGGCTGGGATAAGCACGCGCTTGATCGTTTCCGAATTGGTTGCGCCCATGGCGAGGCTGCCATCGCGCATCGCTCCGGGGACGGCGGCCAGAGAATCGTCGGCCATCGAAGAAACAAAGGGGATGATCATCACACCCATAACAACACCGGCGGCAAGCGCAGACTCTGATGAGGCGCTGCTCACACCGAGGATATTAACGGCAAAGTCTCTTATCGCCGGTGCCACGGTCAGCGCGGCAAAATAACCATAGACCACGGTTGGAACGCCGGCGAGAATCTCGAGCACCGGCTTCATGATCGAACGGACCTTGGCCGGGGCATATTGGGTCAGATACACGGCGCTCATCAGGCCGAGCGGGATGGCAACGATCATCGCTATGATCGCGCCAATCAGGACCGTCCCCCAGAAGAGCGGAATCGCGCCGAAGGAACCGGGATCATCGCTGAATGTGGTCGATTGGGGGTTCCAATGTGTGCCGAAGATGAACTCGATTATTGAAATGCGTTCGAAGAAGCGGATTGTCTCGAACAAGAGCGAGGCGACGATGCCGATGGTGGTGAGGATTGCGATCAGTGAGGCGAGCAACAGCACCCACATGACCACACGTTCGACCCGGTTGCGTGCCCTGAAATCCGGGCGCACGCGCAAAAACGCATAGGCGCCGCAGGAGAAAGCGAGCAGCAGCGTCGCGATGATTCCGATGGTGCCGTAAAAGCCCGATGCTTCCTGATAGGCGGGTACGAGCGCTTCGGCTTCCTCGTTAAAGGCTGCTGTCAGCGACCCGTCGGCCAATGCACGCGCCTCACCCAGAATGGCGGAGCGTTCGATCTGTGATGCCGGAAGGCTTTGCGCGGCCGGGTCCAGCAACACCGATTGCTCGACGATCCCGGGCATGACGACCGACCAGATGGTGAGAAACAGCAAGGCGGGAATCGCGAGCCAAAGCGCCACATACCAACCATGATAGCCGGGCAGCGAATGGGGGCGATCACCGCTTAGGGGCCGCAGCCGTGCAGCGCGCATCCGCGCCGTGAACCAGGCGATGATTGCGAACCCGATTACCATTATAGACAGAGAGAAGATCGACACGGTCCCGTTCAAATCCCTTTTTCGGCTGAATTCTCAACCGATTGAATTGGTTTTGTATGCCGCAGCACGGATTGCATGCACTCTTCCTTTGATTGGCCTGTCAAAATGCCTGGCAGCTTTGAAAATTCGATCAGTTATTCGCTCAAACGCGAATCGCGAGGTGCGACACGAGTTGGTGCCCCCGCCTTTGTGACATTGTCATTACGGGAAGATGACATAGCGGACGGTTTTTTCGGTAAATCGACACTTACCTTCGTGCCCTGACCGGTTTCGCTCTCAATATTGAGCCTGCCGCGGTGCCGCTCGACGATATGTTTGACGATGGCCAGGCCGAGCCCTGTGCCGCCCAGAGAGCGGCTGCGACCGGGGTCAATCCGGTAAAAACGCTCGGTCAAGCGGGGCAGATGTTCCGCCGCAATGCCTTCGCCGTGATCTTCTACCGTGAGACGGACCATTGTTTCCGAGATCGAGCCATAGTTGACGACCACAGGATCGCTGCTTTTGCCATATTTCAGGGCATTGCCGACAAGGTTGCTGATCAGCTGGGCCACCTGAACCCGGTCCCCGGCAATATGGACGTCCCCAGTTTCCGGTCGGATTTCAACGCTTGTGTTGTCAAAGCCGGTTTCGGTGCAGGTTGCCTGGCAGGCCTCTTCGATCAACGGACCCAGATCGATATCATCAGCGGGCGCGCGATATTTTTCGGCTTCGATTCGCGAGAGCGACATCAGATCGCCGATCAGCCGCTGCATTCGGCTCGCTTCGCCATGCATGATTTCGAGAAAGCGTGTGCGGGTCTTCTTGTCCTTGGCCGCGCCATCCTGCAGCGTTTCGATATAGCCGAGCAGAGAGGCCAGCGGCGTGCGCAGCTCATGGCTGGCATTGGCAACGAAATCGGCGCGCATCTTTTCGGCGGCATGGGCGCTGCTGCGATCCGCCAGACGAACGAAGCGCGCATTGCCTTTCAGCTCATGGATGATGAGTTCCCATGGGCGTTCCACCTCGCCAATCCCCATCAGCTCCATAGCGACACGCGATTCTTCGGCGCCGGCTTCCCCGGTGAGGCGTTCAGCGGCCGCCGGATGGCGGATGGCAAGCCGGACATCTTCCCCGATAATATGCGTGCCGAGCAGGCTCAGCGCTGCCGGATTGGCCCGCACCACGCGGCGACCGACAATGATCAGGCTCGGATCGTCGATGGCGTTCATCAATTCTTCCAGGGTCGGAAACAGTGATTCGTCGGTCACCTGTTGCGGTTCCGTGGCAGCTGTTTTCGCTTCCCCGGTAGCCGGATCTTCCGGACCGGTGAGGACAGCTCCGCCGACCAAACCGCCGATACAGGCCAATATGATCGGAAGTGGCTCCGCACCCAGCCCGTAACCCGCAAGGCCAAGGCCAAAGGTGGTTAACAGCGCGACAATGACGCGAAGAGGGGTTATCCGGGGCATTAAGTGAATTGATACAGTGCTATTGTTACACTCGCCAGTACGTGATCAGCGCACTAGTGTAACAATTGCTGATACAGGGATTTGGGACAAACGGCATGGCTGACGACAGCGACGAGACAGGCGACAAGGGCATTTCTGCGCCGGGCCGCCGCCATGTGCTGATGATGGGTGCGGCCGCTGCGTCGACCGTTGTTACCGTGCGCCCTGCCTTGGCCCAGACCCAGGCATCGATCATGGCCTGCGAAATTCCAATTCCCGACCCCGGCCGCATGGGCAACTATATCGCGGCTGACGGATCGGTTGTGCCGCCAGGTACGCCGGGTGCATTTCCGCCGCCGGGCCGCAATCTGGTTGGTGAGGAAGTGCGCGGCGCATTGCAGGGTGGCGGACCCATTCCGGGCTATGGCTATGAAGAAAGCCAGGCCTATACCAATTATATCCGCCGCCTTCAGAACGGCATGAGCGGTTTTACCTGCTACGCCTCGATCCAGATGTCCCGGGGCTGACGCTCCGCCGCTTCTCGTCATGAACGCAACCGCCTATCGCGCCGATCCACCCGAGGCCCGGCGTGTGATTGCGCTTGATGGTGTGACGCTTGTCTTTCACCGCCCCTCCGGCCTGACCCATATCGTTGCGCCGCCCGCGCCGCAGATTCTCGAAGCGCTAGGCGAAGGCGAGGCGGAACCCGCGATTTTGCTCGAACGTCTGAAGCGCGATTATGATTTTGGCGATAGCGACGATCTGGCGGCGGCGCTGGAGGCGCGCCTTGCGGAGCTGGAAACCTCCGGCCTGGTGTGGCGGGCATGAAGCACGAGTTTCGCGTCACCGTTGGCCCGGTGGGCTTTCGCATAGGATCGGATTGGAAACAGCCGCTCGACCAGCTGGCCGCGCTCTATGCCGATTATCCGACCCCCGACATTCCCGATTTCACCGTGCGGCTGTTCGCCCAGCGTCCATGGCGGCGCTTTATTCGTCCCTCGGTGATGATCGGCGGCGATTATATGTTGCCGGATGCGGCGCCTTTGTCGCTCGCCCATGGCTTGCTGGCCGCCGAAATGGGAATGAACCTGCAAATGGCGCTCGGCCAGCGGCGCTATCTGCTGCTCCATGCCTCGGCTGTCGAGCGGGACGGCAAGGCGCTGCTGATGACCGGCCATTCGGGCGCGGGCAAATCCACGCTTTCCGCATTGCTCGGTGAACGCGGCTGGCGCTTCATGGGTGATGAATTCGCGCTGATCGATCTGGAAACCGGCGCGCTGCACGCCTTTCCCCGAATGGTGAGCCTCAAAAATGAAGCCGTCGCGGTGATGGAAGGGGAGGTTGAAGCTGGCCGTCTTGGCCCGCTGATGCGCGATACGCCCAAGGGCGATATCCGGCATTTGCGCCCGCCAAAAGAGGCTGTGGCAAGAATGGGTGAGCCCGCCAAACCGGCGCTGCTCCTCTTCCCACGTTTTGGCCATGCACCGGAGGTGCGCGAAGTTGGCGAGGCGGAGATATTCGTGCGGCTGACCCAGGCCTCGACCAATTACGTCGCGCTGGGCGAGGCAGGCTTTGATGCGCTGTCTTCGCTGGTCCAGACAATTCCAACGCGAGCGGTCGATTATCCTGACACCGAAAGCGCGGTCGCCAGTGTCGAGCAGCTCTGGGCGGAGCTGGCCGAATGACCGACGCCCGCATCCTGACCCGCACGCTCGTCGATCCCGCCACGACACGGGATTTCGATGCTGCTGGCTGGACGTCGCTGATCGCCATGGCGCGCGCCGAACGGTTGATGGGCAGTCTTGCGCACCGGCTCGAGGGGCTTGAACACCTGCCGGAGAAAGTCGCACAACTTTGCACCGATGCGCGGCGTTCTGCCGAGCATGCGCGGCGGCAGGCATTGTGGGAAGCCGAAATGGCCCGCCGCGTGCTCGCTCCGCTGGATGAGCCGGTCGTCCTGCTCAAAGGCACCGCCTATGTCGCGGCCGGCCTGTCGGCGGGCGTAGGGCGATTCATTGGCGATCTCGATATCCTTGTGCGCCGGAATGCGCTTGATGCGGTCGAGCGCGCATTGATCGATCAGGGCGGCTGGGAATGGGTGAAGGAAGATGCCTATGATGACGCCTATTACCGTGATTATATGCATGAGCTGCCGCCGCTGATCCATAAAGAGCGTGACCGGATGATCGACGTCCACCACACGGTTCTGCCGCTCACCGCAAAACCAACGCCCGATGCGGAAGCGATGCTCGCTGACAGTGTTGAACTGGCGAATGGCCTGCGCATCCTCTCGCCCGCCGATATGGTCTGTCATTCTGCGGCGCATCTCTTCGCCGATGGCGATCTGGCAGGCGGATTACGCAACCTGTGGGATATTGATCGGCTGCTCCGAGACTTCGGCACGCAAGACGGATTCTGGCAGGCGCTGGGTGAACGCGCTGACCGCCATCAATTGGCAAAGCCGGTCGCCCGAGCGCTGCGTCTTGCTGAAACGCTATATGGTACGCCGTTGGAAGGTGACGTGGCGGGCCGGGGCAGGGCAGGCGATGCCCTTTATGTTCGCCGCCTCCTAGCCTGTGATGGCTGGGGCCGTGAGACTCGCAAACTGCTGCGCTTCGCCTTTTATGTGCGTTCGCACTGGCTCCGCATGCCCCCGATGATGCTGGCGAAGCATCTTTGGACGAAATGGCGGAAAGGCTGAGGGCATTGCCCCAGTTCCTGCTTCGCTATGGAAATGATAAGCTTTTGCTGGCAGACCAGCCGGCATCATGACTGACAGCGCCACCATTACACCGCCCACGCCCTTTGCCGCGATCATACTCGCCGCAGGCAAAGGCACCCGTATGAAATCTGCGCGGCACAAGGTGCTGCATCCCATCGCGGGTAAGGCGATGCTTGGCCATTTGATGGACGAGCTGGCGCGGCTTACCCCTGCAAAAACTGTCGTGGTTCTTGGCGCTGGGCGCGAAGAGGTCGAGCCCTTTGTGATCGAACGTGACGCGGCTGTCGCGGTGCAGAGCGAACAACTCGGCACTGGCCATGCTGTTTTGCAAGCGCGCGAAGCACTGGTGGATTTTGATGGCGCGGTACTGGCCTGTTTCGGCGATGTGCCGATGGTGCGTGCCGAGACAGTTGCCGAGATGCTGGAAGCGCTGAATGCGCCCGATGCCCCGGCAAGTGTTGTGTTGGGTTTCCGCCCCGATGACGCCCTCGCCTATGGCCGGATCATTGCCGATGATGCCGGGCGCATCGAAAAGATGGTCGAATATAAGGACGCAAACGAGGCCGAACGCGCCGTAAACTTGTGCAATTCCGGCCTGATCGCGGCCAAGGCCACGGATATGTTTGCGCTGCTCGACCGGGTCGGGAACGACAATGCACAGGGTGAATATTATCTGCCCGATATGGTCATGGTCGCGCAGCAGGATGGCCGCCACAGCGCGGTGATCGAGGCTGCCCCCTGGGAAGTCGCCGGGATCAACAGCCGCGCCGAACTCGCCGAGGTTGAACGCCAATGGCAGGATCGCCGCCGCGCCGAAGCGATGGGTGATGGCGCAACGCTCGTCGATCCGGCAACCGTCTGGTTCAGCCATGATACGCAAATTGGCCGCGATGTGACGATCGAACCGCAGGTGCGTTTCGGCCCAGGTTCCAGCGTGGCCGACAATGCGACAATTCATGCGTTTAGCCATATCGAAGGCGCGAGCATTGGCCCGGGCTGTTCAGTCGGCCCCTATGCCCGGCTCCGCCCGGGCGCGGTGATGGAGGAAGGCTCCAAGGTCGGCAATTTCGTCGAGATGAAAAAGGCGACATTGGGGGCGGGCGCAAAGGCCAGCCACCTGACCTATCTCGGCGATGCGACGGTGGGTGCAGGCGCGAATATCGGCGCGGGTACGATCACCTGCAATTATGACGGCTATTTCAAATATCAGACCCAGATCGGGGCAGGGGCCTTTATCGGATCGAACAGCGCGCTGGTTGCCCCAGTGAAGATCGGCGCAGGCGCGATAATCGGCGCTGGATCTGTCGTGACGAAAGATGTCGAGGCCGATGCGCTGGCGCTGGCGCGCGGGGAGCAAAGCGCGAAACCGGGCTGGGCCAAGAAATTCCGCGATGTAATGACGCGGAAAAAAGCCTCCAGCTAACCCGCAATCGTTGCATTTCGCCCGTTTATCGAAAGCCGCTGTCGCCCACCCGGCCACTTTCATAGCATCTGTTCGTCAGATCGCTTGAGATGGAGGGGGACGATGCGGATTTTTATTGTGGCGTTGCTGTTGCTTGCGGGGCCGTTCCACATGGCGTCGGCACAGACCGTTGAGGAAGAAATTGATCGGATGCTGACTGCGGTCGGCGGACGCGAAGTCTGGGCCGCTGCGACGGGCTTCACAATGTCCGAGATCCTTCATGCCGACGGCTTGGAACTGCCGGTCTACCGGGAATATTGGGTCGATTTTGAAAGCCCGCGTATCATGGAACGCTCCACCGGACGCGGTTTTCGTAAGGTTCAGGCCCTCAATGGTGATTCAGGCTGGACATTGCGCAACGGGGAAATGCGGGAATGGAGCGCGGCCCAGATCGCCGGATGGCAATCCTTCTGGCCGGGAATTCCCACTCGTGTTTTCCATCTTCTTGCGAGCGATGATCCGTCGGTAGAACCCCGCCTCCGGGACGGGGTGATCGACATTTTCATCAATGGCGAAAGGGTGGTCTGGATCGGAACCGATGTGGAAGGAACCCCGGTCGTTTATGGTCGCGAGGATCGTCATACCGACAGCCATTTCCTCGGTCGGCCGCTACCCTATGGCGACGTCACACTATGGTCGGAGGCTACCGAGCCGGGCGGCGATTGGCGCGTTGTCATGATCGATTACGAGTTGCTCACAGAACCGCACAGCGTATCGTTTGCGCGGCCGGAACATTGATTTGTCGCGTTATCCCTCGATAAGAAGCCTAGGCCCCGGTCCCTTGAGACCCGCCCGGTCTTCAGGATTGTAGAGCTGGCATTTTTTCAGGCTCAGGCAACCGCAGCCAATACATCCGTCCAGTCGGTCACGGGTGCGTTGCAACTCGGCGATGCGTGCATCGATTACCCCGCGAATGGCATTGCTGATCCGGATCCAGTCCCGCCGGGTAGGTGCCCGGCCCTCGGGGAGCTTGGCCAATTGATTCGCAATCTCTCCGATAGATAGGCCGAGCTGCTGCGCGATCAGCACGAAGGAGAGGCGGCGTATGTCTGCGCGCAGGTATCGACGCTGGCCGCCGCTGCTCCGCAAGGGGTGCACCAGACCCTTTTCCTCATAGAAGCGGATAGCCGACACCGAGAGGCCGGTGCGTGCGGCCAGATCGCCAATCGATAGCAATGCGGATTTTGCCATAACTGTAATCGCTTTTTCCATTGCAAATATATCTTGATCTCAACTTAGGTTGAGGTTGTAGATCATGCAACCGAAGCAGCGATGGTTCGGTTTCAACGCCCGGACTGCTCCTGCCACAACAGGAAGAAGGAACGGGCCATGCGCCTCAATCAAATCACCGTTGGTGCTACCGACTATGCCGCCTCGGCCGCCTTTTATCAGGCCCTCGGACTCCGGCAGATCGTCGATGCACCGCCGCGTAATGCGCGGTTCGAAACGCCAACAGGCGAAACCTTTTCGATCCACATGGTCGAGGCCGTCACCGGGGACAGCACGGTCATCTATTTCGAAATCGAAACGCTGGATGAGAAAGTCGCGGCGCTCAAGACGGCGGGCATTTGGTTCGAACGCGGACCGCGGGACGAAAGCTGGGGCTGGCGCGAGGCGCGGCTTCGCGATCCCGCCGGCAACCCCCTCTGCCTGTTCTGGGGCGGTGACAATCGCCGTTTTCCGCCCTGGAGAATCGATCAACGCACGGAAAAGAAGGAAATTGCACAATGACCACGGGAAAACTCGAACATGTGAATATCAGCGTGACCGATCCACAGCGCTCGGCAAAACTTATGGAGCAACTGTTCGGCTGGCATATTCGCTGGGAAGGCGAAGCGATGCTTGGCGGCCATACGATCCATGTCGGCAATGATGACGATTATCTCGCCATCTACGCCAACCCGGACATCGCAGCAGCAGATCCGCAGTTCCGCAAGAGCGAGCCGCTCAACCATATCGGGATCACTGTCGACGATCTTGACGCCGTTGAGGCCAAGGTCATCGCCGCCGGTCTCGAACCCTTCAATCACGGTGATTACGAACCGGGGCGACGCTTCTACTTTTTTGACTGGAACGGAATCGAGTTCGAGGTGGTGAGCTATGCCTGAAGCGAAACTGAAAACCCGGTGGCAGCATTTTTGCGCCGCGATGGTGGAGCATGGCCATGGGCGCAACGCTGATATCTTCGTCGCATCGGCCGGCCTGCCTAGACCGGCCGATCACCATCCACGGTGACCCGTCGCATATGGCGGCGCTGTCCCTGATAGTCGTTCAGCGCATAATGCCAGACGCAGCGATTGTCCCAAAAGGCGACTGCGCCATCGCTCCAGCGGAAGCGGCAGGTGAAGCGTTCGTCGCGGCAATGGTCGAACAGGAAATTGAGGAGCGGCCGGCTTTCGCGCTTGCTCATATCCTTGAAGCGCAAGGTGAAGGCCGGGTTCACATAGAGGCCCTTTTTGCCGGTTTCCGGATGGGTACGAACAACCGGATGCTCATATTCAGGCGCTTCATCTGTCGCCCGTGTATCCATGGATTTGCGGGCCTGGGATGATTGGCCCTTGGCGCTGTATTCGCGCGATGCCGAATGGATCGCCGTCAGCTCGCCGAGCATCTTTTTCATGCCATCGGACAGCGCCTCATAGGCGGCCATCTGGTTCGCGAACAGGGTGTCGCCGCCATAGTCGGGCACTTCGAGCGCATGGAGGATGGAGCCAAGGGCAGGCTTTTCGATATAGGACATGTCCGAGTGCCAGCCGCCACCGAAATTCACTTGCTCGTCCGGCTCCTTGATGATCTCGAGGATTTCCGGATGCCCCTCCATGCCGGTCACATAGGGATGGATATTGAGACTGCCGAAGCGCCGGCCAAAAGCCTTGTGCGCGTCGGGCGTCAGGCTGTGCTGATCACGGAAAAAGATGACATGATGATCCAGAAACGCCTGATGGACCGTGTCGAATGCCTGATTGGAAAGATCTGCCGATAAATCGATGCCTTCGATTTCCGCGCCAAGCGCGCCGGCAATGGGCTTTACAGCGATC